>CAIPFN010000001.1 GCA_903864265.1 uncultured Bacteroidales bacterium
AAAGTACGTGAACAACATATTTGTTTATTGCGAAGTTTCCGAAGAAGGATCGATAGCCGATGTCAGCCTCGAACTCTTATCCAAAGGGAAAAAACTGGCCGGCGACCTGAATGTTAAACTGGAGGCCGTGGTGATTGGTCACAAAGTATCAAACCTCGAAGGTTTATTATACCCTTTTGGCGTTGATGTGATCCATTATGCCGACGATGAACGGCTTTTCCCTTACACCACTCTTCCTCACGCTTCAATCATACTGGACTTGTTCGGAAAAGAAAAACCGGAAATTGCACTCTTCGGTGCTACCAGCATCGGACGTGATATCGCGCCCCGGGTGGCTTCCGCACTGCGTTGCGGGCTTACTGCCGACTGCACCAGTCTCGAAATCGGGGATCATTTCGAAAATAAAACCCAAACGGAATATAAGAACCTTTTATACCAGATCCGGCCCGCTTTCGGGGGGAACATCATTGCCACCATCATCAACCCCGAAACGCGCCCCCAAATGGCAACCGTGAGGGAAGGCGTGATGAAAAAGGAAATATTTTCGAATAAGTTCAAAGGGAAGCTTAAGAAAATTGACGCTAAAAATATTTTAAAAGACGACGACTTCGCCGTTACCATCATTGAGCGTCACATGGAAAAAAGCAAAATCGACATCAAAAACTCCCAGGTTATCATTTCAGGGGGATATGGAGTAGGTTCAAAGGAAAATTTCAACCTGCTTTTCCAACTGGCTGATATTCTCGGTGCACAGGTTGGCGCCTCTCGTGCCGCTGTGGATGCCGGTTTTGTTGAACACGAACGGCAGGTCGGGCAAACGGGCGTTACCGTGCGTCCTAAACTTTACATCGCCTGCGGAATTTCAGGTGCCGTACAACACAGGGCAGGCATGGATCAATCGGCTCAAATCATTTCAATCAATACCGATATCAGCGCTCCCATCAATAACATTGCGGATTACACCATTATCGGAAATGTAGCGGATGTGATTCCGAAAATGATCAAATATTACAAGAAAAACTCGAAATAAACCTACTGACCATAATGGAAAATTTCTATAACGACAATCCCCATCTGAAGTTTCATCTGAACCATCCCCTGATGGAGAAAATTGTGAAGCTGAAAGAGTCAGGCTATAGCCAGAAAGAGAAATACGATTTTGCTCCCCTCGATTTTGAAGATGCTATCGATAATTACGATAAAGTAATGGAGATCATCGGCGAAATCAGCGGCGAAATTATTGGACCTAATGCTGAATCTGTTGATAAGGAAGGACCGCAACTTATTAACAATGAAGTTAAATATGCCCGCGGCACCCAGCAGAATTACGACGCCCTGGTAAAAGCCGGATTGGTTGGCTTCACCCTTCCCCGTGAATACGATGGGTTGAACATTCCTACGGTACCTTATGTTATGTCAGGCGAAATTGTATCGCGGGCCGATGCAGGTTTTGCTAACATCTGGGGTTTGCAGGATTGTGCCGAAACCATTCATGAGTTTGGCTCCGACGAGCTAAAGGCCGAATTCCTGCCCCGTTTCCATAAAGGAGCCACCGCTGCCATGGACCTTACCGAGCCCGATGCCGGATCCGATTTACAGGCCGTACAACTCAAGGCCACCTACGATATTCATAAACACCGCTGGATGCTCGATGGTGTAAAGCGTTTCATTACCAATGGCGACGCTGATATATCACTGGTACTGGCCCGTTCCGAAGAAGGAACTTCCGATGCCCGCGGACTATCACTCTTTGTATACGATCGCAGCGATAACGCAGTTACCGTGCGCCGTATAGAGAATAAACTCGGTATTAAAGGATCCCCAACCTGTGAACTGGTTTTTCATAACGCACCGGCAAAACTGATAGGGGATACGAAACTGGGCCTCATCAAATATGTTATGTCGCTGATGAATTCAGCCCGCCTGGGTGTGGGTTCACAATCCGTCGGCCTGGCCGAAGCCGCATACCGCGAAGCCTTTAAATATGCCAATGAGCGCGAGCAATTCGGCAAATCCATCATCAAATATCCTGCAGTCTACGAAATGCTGACCAATATGAAGGTAAAGATCGACGCTATGCGCACTTTACTATATGAAACGGCCAGGTACGTGGACATCTACAAGGCTTATAATTTTGCTTCCCACGACCGTAAACTCGAACCCGAAGAACGTCAGGAAGCAAAAATGTACCAGA
>CAIPFN010000002.1 GCA_903864265.1 uncultured Bacteroidales bacterium
TTCCCTTCCCGGCGGGAAAGGAATGACGGATGAGGTGCTTTTTGCTGAAGCCTGTTACTTGGCGATGCAAACAGGTCCCAATGGTGAGGAACCGGCCATAAAAGACAAGAGTCAGCTTATAAAAATCTGCAAGGTGTTTAACTCATACGAGATCGCTCAACGAAAACGTATAGTTGAATGGATAGGCTTTGACGAGGTTGGAGTTGGAGATCAAAAAGACAAAGACTCTTACCACTATGACAATTTTCGCGGCCGTAGAATTTTTGCAGTAATAGCAAATTTGTCTAGTAAGGAAATTGTCATATACCTCAAGGCGAATCATATTACCGATTCGCCAACCGATGAGGCAGCGGAATCCATTGCCGCGATTGATGCAAAAGTTGAGAGAGGCATTGAGCATATTTTCGGGATGAGTTCGGCCCAGGTAGATAATGTACTTGGGAAACAACTTCGTCGGCAAAAAAGGTTGCTGGCGCAGGGAAGGTAATTTTTTCAAACGCCAAGGAGCTATCATGATTTCATTGTTAAAGAAAATTCTTCTCTGTCTTCAGGTCGCCTACACCTGGTGCTGTAGGATGAATAATAACCATCCTCTTATCAAACGTACGGCGGCCACAGCAGGGGCAATTTCATTGTTCCTGATTCTCTCGGTTGTGGTGGGTTTCATAACTCACTACCGATCACTGATAATGTTTGACGGAATTCTCGCGGGGATAATTTTTATCGCCCTGCACGTCTTCGGAACCGCCTTTGCCGACAAAATCGGAAAAGCCAACGGTTTCGTAAAAAAAGAAGGCAAGATTTCTCTTGCCTTAAACGGATTGAGAGAAGACGTGCGAGAACTTTTCGCACCCCTTTCCATCGTCTCATTGACATCGGTTTTCATCGCGTTTCTGATTTATGTTAATGGATTCGGCCCATTGTTCGGATGGGCGCCTCTGATGTTGGTTTTCTTGGTCGCTTTTTTCTTTATAGTCTTGGGAGTTTATCTCGAGAAAAAGAATAAGTGGCCGGGATGGGCGATGTGCATTGCGGTACTAGTAATGCTTGCCTCGTTTTATACGGGAAAGAGCAAGGATTCGGCTGCAAGCTGGATTCGCAATACAACCGGTTCGATAAGTAAAGGAACTCACGACGAATCGCTGCGAACAGCAATCGCGAACAGCGCTACCATTGGAATGACCATAGACGATTCGGTAGTGTTGTTCAAAGGAAAACCTGAACAATTAGTGGAATCAATAACGATTCCAAATCAGGGAACGGCGCTGCAGATTCTTTCACCGGAAAATGAAGGAGTGAACACTTCGGTGGGGAAAATGCTGGCGGTTAAGATTAGTAATACTCACGGCCTGTTTACAGGAGAAACATACTTCGTTAATCCTGGATCAGTTGTCTGGGGAGATGCAGAGTATGTCGCCAGGAAGTATCTGGTAATCAAGAATCTACATTACAAAGTCGGTAGTTGGCTGATCCCAACAAAGGTTGGCCAGATGTATATCACTTTCTTCACCGATCAACCGATCCAAGTTTCCACTACTGATCTCTACGGCAAAACAGTAACTTTCTCAAATTTTGCCGAAGGTGAACTCAAGTGGAATAATATTGGTGAAGGAGATTGGCGTAAAGGCGCCGATGAAATGGGGATGAATGACGTCACCCCCGGAGTAATACGGCACGATTTTAACAGGTCGGCATGCACATTCAAAAGTCACCCGGGATTCATATTCCGAGTTGACATCAGTTAATAAACCTCTACATGGAGGGCAGGAACTTCGTTCTTGCCCTCTCTTTTTTTGTATTTTTTAAACAA
>CAIPFN010000003.1 GCA_903864265.1 uncultured Bacteroidales bacterium
CCCGCTAATACCATCCTATACTGTTTCTACTGCCTGATTAATCACCCCGCAACTAATTGGCACATATTGCATTCAGCCTGACCCCGGATTATAAATAGATTTAACAAAAGTCAACTTACCGCTCACTAAAAGCACAAAAACAGATTTGCCGGATTATTTTCAGCCATTCACAAGCCACATCAAATTACGCACATTACCCTTAGCAGTTTATTATCGCGGTTCTTTATTCAAATGTGTTAAATTCTTATTTATGAAAAAACCGATGAAGTTAATCCCCCTGATAATATCCATCTTCCTCATTGTCCAATTCCAATCGGCAGCACAAACGGTTCAGATTAAAGGGAGAATTGTCGATTCCGAATCACTCGAACCTCTTGCTTTTGTAAGCGTACAGGTCAACGATGGCAATGAAGGCTGTATTTCGGATATCGATGGCAAATTTACGGTGCGATCCGTTGCAGCTGTCAAAAAATTAAATATCAGCTATATAGGCTATCAGCCTTTGGAGTATATAGCCGAAAGCAACAAAAAAGAAGTGCTGATCCGTATGCAGAAAACGGCTTATGAACTTTCGGAAGTGGTGATCAAACCAGGCATCAATCCCGCCAACCGCATCATACGCGAAGTGATTGCCAACCGCTATATCAACGACCATGAGCACCTTCCCTCCTTCTCGTATACCTCGTACGAGAAAATGGTCTTCGGCCCCGAAACCGACAGCATTCCGCATATCGACAGCCTGGCTGCCGACTCATCGTATATCAAAGCCAAAGAATTTTTCGGGAAGCAACACCTCTTTATCATGGAGAGTGTTGTAAAACGGAGTTTTAAGTTCCCGTCCGAAAATTACAATAAAGTCGTTGCCACAAGGGTTTCAGGCTTAAGCGACCCTACCTTTATTTTCCTTATTTCCCAACTGCAATCCACTACTTTTTATAAAGAAGTGATTAAAATAGGCGACAAGGATTATATCAACCCCATCTCCAATGGCTGTTTCAGCAAATACTACTTCGAGTTACAGGACACCCTTGTGGAGGCGTATCCGTACGACACTACCTTCGTCATTTCCTACAGGCCGCTATTCCGCACCAAATTCGACGGCTTGAAAGGCAGTATTTCGATCAGTACAAACGGATATGCCATACGCAATGTAATTGCCGTACCTTCGGCAGATGACGGGAAAATGTCGATAAAAATCCAGCAGCTCTACGACTTCATCGATAGCACGCACTGGTTCCCGGTACAGTTAAATACCGACCTGATCTTCAAAAACGGATTAATCAGTTTCGACAGCACACAGAAAAGCGGCGTGAAGGTAATGGGACGTGGCAAAAGCTATATCTCGGATGTAAATCTCGACCCCAAGCTCAGGCGCAATCAGTTCGGAGCCATTGAAGTTGACGTTCAGCCGGATGCGTATACACAACCCGAAAAAATATGGAACAACTATAGGGTGGACTCACTTACCCTGCGCGATCAGATGACCTACAAGGTTATTGACAGCCTGGGGAAGGCCCAGCATTTCGACAGGTGGACCCGCAGACTTACCTCGCTGAGGAACGGCTTTATCCCTTTCGGATATGTCGACCTGAATTTAAACTACCTCTTCAGGCTGAACTACCACGAAGGATTAAGAACAGGCCTGAAAGTTTCCACCACCGACATATTTAGCAGCTGGTTCAGGATCGGAGGATATGCTGCATATGGCTTTAAGGACAAGGCATGGAAGTATGGTGCGGATGGCACCTTGTTTTTCGATCGGTTCAGCGACTTTAAACTAAAGGCAGGGTTTTATGATGATGTGGATGAAGCCGGCAGTTCAACCCCATTCGACCAGGTCCGTAAACTGGTTAATCCCGAAAGATTCCGCGAAATGCTGGTCGCACGTATGGATCATACCCGCTGTTACGAGGGGATGATAAGTTCACGCCTGTTAAAATACATGACCCTGGGAGCCGGAATTTCCGTTTACAACCGGGTTCCGCTTTACGATTACCAGTACCGGCTGTCTTCGTCCGAAAATATCACTATAACCTCTTCCGATTTTTCGTTTACTGAAACCAATCTGAGTGTGCGGTATGCTTACGGAGAGAAATTCCTTAGAAATTCACATTCAGCCATTTCACTGGGGACAAGCTTCCCGGTGATTCAGTTTTCGGCTGCCCACGGGTTTAACGGCTTGCTCAGGGGACAGTATGAGTATAACCGCTACGATCTCAAAATAAGCAAATCTATGTTTATCAAATATATAGGAACTACTTCCATTACTCTCCGCGCTGGATTTATCGACAGGGATATCCCCTATGTAAACCTGTATAATGCCAGGGCATCCTATATGTCGTTTTCATTGTATTCCCCTGGCAGCTTTTCGACTATGCGCATGAATGAATTTACTTCCGACAGGTATGCGACCCTCTTCATTTCGCATAATTTCGGCAAGTTGCTGTTCAGGTCCAAATACCTTAACCCGCAACCCGAATTGATTACAAACCTGGGAATAGGATCGCTCAGCCACCCGGAAAACCACCTTAAAGATGGTATACGCGGCTTCGAAAAAGGATACTTCGAGTCGGGTGTGGCCATCAACAGGATCCTGCAACTCAGCGCAGCCCATATTGGATTTGCCTGGTTTTATCGTTATGGCCCCTATGCATTGCCCTCAAACAACGAAAACATGGCATGGAAAATTGCATTGCAGTTTGTTCTGTGATAGATAGCCGATACACGAATATTAGTGTAATTTTGCACCTTTTCTGCCATTTCTTTCATCGTTAATTCCTCATCAGCCATATGAATCTGAATGATTTCCAGTCAGCCATTTTACAGGGCATTCCTGTTGCCTTACCTCTGCCACAAGCTTTCGACCCGGAAGTAAACCACGCACCGGTCAGGAAAGATATCTTAACCCCATCCGAAAAGAAACTAGCCATCCGCAACGCCCTGCGCTATTTCGAGACCCGGCATCATGCCGTGTTGGCAAAGGAATTCGCCGCTGAGCTGAAAAACTATGGCCGTATTTACATGCTCCGGTTCCGGCCGAAGTATGCCATGTTTGCGCGGCCTATAGATCAGTATCCGGCACAATGCCCCCAGGCTGCCGCTATCATGATGATGATACAGAACAACCTTGACCCGGCTGTGGCTCAGCATCCCCACGAACTGATTACCTATGGGGGAAACGGTGCCGTATTCCAGAACTGGGCACAGTACCTCCTTACCATGAAGTACCTTTCGGAAATGACCGAAGAGCAAACCCTGGTCATGTATTCGGGGCACCCCATGGGCTTGTACCCTTCGCACCGCGAAGCACCCCGGGTGGTGGTAACAAACGGGATGATGATCCCCAATTATTCGAAACCCGACGACTGGGAGCGGTTCAATGCACTGGGAGTTACCCAGTATGGTCAGATGACCGCAGGCTCGTATATGTACATCGGCCCCCAGGGAATCGTTCACGGAACCACTATTACCGTGCTGAATGCCGGCCGTAAAGTGGCAAAACCCGGCGAAGGCCTCGAAGGAAAACTTTTTGTCACCTCCGGGCTCGGGGGCATGTCGGGCGCCCAGCCCAAGGCAGCCGTTATTGCCGGAACCATAGGCATTGTGGCCGAAATAAATCCAAAAGCCGTTCACACCCGCTACTCACAGGGCTGGGTCGACGAAGTATTTGATGACCTGGATCAGCTCATGGGGCGTATACGCGAAGCCAAAGCTGCCAAAGCTGCCGTTTCCATCGCCTTCCAGGGTAATGTGGTCGATTTGTGGGAGAAACTTGCCGATTGTAATATGGAAGTAGAAATGGGTTCCGACCAGACCTCACTTCATAACCCTTATGCCGGCGGCTATTATCCGGCCGGCCTTACCCTCGAGGAATCAAAAGAAATGATGGCCTACGAGCCTGTAAAATTCAAGCTAAAAGTCCAGGAATCGCTTCGCAGGCATGTAGTGGCCATCAACCGGCTTACGGCTAAAGGCATGTATTTTTTCGACTATGGCAACGCATTCCTGCTCGAAGCCTCACGTGCCGGAGCTGAAATCATGAAAGAGGACGGCAGTTTCCGCTATCCTTCGTATGTGCAGGACATCATGGGCCCCATGTGTTTCGATTACGGCTTTGGCCCATTCCGCTGGGTATGCGCTTCGGGCGATCCTTCCGACCTCGACACAACCGACCGCATAGCCATGGAAGTATTGGAAAAACTGGCATTGGAATCACCCTCCGAAATCATGCAGCAGATGCGCGACAACATCCGTTGGATCAGGGAAGCTAAACAAAACAACCTGGTAGTGGGCTCACAGGCCCGCATTTTATATGCCGACTGCGACGGCCGCTCGCAGATTGCCGGCGCTTTTAACGAAGCCATCCGCCAGGGTATACTAAAAGGCCCGGTGGTTCTGGGTCGCGATCACCACGATGTTTCAGGCACCGATTCCCCTTATCGCGAAACCTCGAATATCTACGACGGATCCAGCTTTACTGCTGATATGGCCGTACAGAACTTTGTAGGCGACAGTTTCCGTGGGGCTACCTGGGTGAGCCTTCACAACGGCGGAGGCGTAGGCTGGGGCGAAGTAATCAACGGGGGATTCGGCATGCTGCTCGATGGCAGCCCCGAGTGCGACCGCCGAATTCGCATGATGCTGCATTGGGATGTAAACAACGGCATCTCGCGCCGCAGCTGGGCACGCAACGAAGGTGCCGTGTTCAGCATTAAAAGAGCCATGGAGAAAGAGCCCCTGTTAAAAGTAACCTTGCCACAAATGGTAGAGGATCAGTTGCTTGAAGATCTCTTCTGATAACGGCAAACCCGTATCAAATACAAAAGGAAAGCCCGGCTAATTGCCGGGCTTTCCTTTTGTAATGCGATGAGTATCTGTTTTAATACTTTACCTCTTAACCGTAATTTTTTCGTTAAAAACCTTACTCCCTGTGGTTAATCTGATATTGTAAACTCCGGGTGTAAAATTGCTGCAATCCACTTCCAATTCATGCTGACCACTTGTATATTCCTTAACCGGAAGGCTCAGTACCGCAGCACCCTGCATATTGAAAACCTGGAGAGTCACCTGTTCTTTAACGGCATTGGCGAAAGAAACGGTAGTCATTTGCCCTGCCGGGTTAGGATAAACCGAGAAAGAAGCAGGGGCGACCTCTGTTGTGCCGACATTGCTGGGTGAATAAAACTGAGTGGTTTGCGAACTGCCAAAAGCAGTACCCGTACGTATATTTGTGCTCCCGCTCGACAAGAGATAGAAGCCGCTTCCGTTGGAGCAGCAAATGCCGTTTCCACCGGTATCGTTGATGGTGAATTCATAACAGGTGCCGAATCCCAGATCAACATTCGCTGTGTAGGTATGGGCTGCAAGTGCATAAGGTCCTCCGGTTGCAATTGAATTTCCCTGTATATCTTTTACTTCCCATGTAGTTTCGCCCGGGCTGTTATCCGTTTTAACAAGTACTTTAACCTGGGTGCCCGACTGGGTTGCCATGGCAAAAGCATAATTGATTGTATCATTTTTCCGGTATTCGTCAGTACCGCCGTTTACCGAAATACCATATATTTTCAGCGTGTTATTGCTTTGAATGTTGAAATTAATGGTAGGCAAACTAATGGTGGTTTTTTGAAGGAATCCGAGACTTCCGGTATAATGATAGATAGCTTCAGGTTCATCATTCACTTTATAAACGATATCGGCTGACGAAAGGGGAACCGAACCGTTGTTACGCAACTCGAACTGAGGGGTAAACAAGGGCTCGCAATACGAAGGTAGCACATTATTTAATGCAGAAAGTTCTATATCATTCTGATATACACCGGTAATCGGAGTGGCAGAAGTGATGGCAGCCTGGTGTATGGTTTTAGGTTGTACATCCTGGATAAAGCCCACTACGCTAAGCTCGTTAATATTATAAACATTGGCAAGTTTCCAGGCTAATTCGAGCACAAAATAATCCCCGGCCACAAACGAGGAAGGCAGGTTGGTACCCGATGCGGAAGGCAGCATCTTGTCAAGCACATTGTAAAAATCTTTCTCTCCGTTAGTGCCTGGAGGCGAAGCGAAATGAATATGTTTTTCAATTACAGAACAATGAGCAACCAGCGTACCTGAAACAGAAGCCGTTGCTTTGCCAAGCATGGTAACATACAAGGTATCGTTAGCCGCACTCAACCGTTGGTTGATGGTAAGTTCAAAAGGCGAAGGAACAGCATAAGCCGCGTCAATCTTGGCCTGGGTGGTATTGGAAGGCGCTCCCAGGTAGTTGCTTCCTGCAACCGGGGTTCCATCCAATACTGCATAAGGAACACCAGTGACTCCGTAATAACTCACGCGGGCCGAAGGATCGGTAGGATTATGCGAATACATAGGATCTACTCCAGGCCAGCTGGTATGGTTTTTTACAGAAGTGCATTTAGCGGCATTGGCTGCCAGTAAAGCATCGAAGGCCGGGTTCTGCGCGGCACAGGGACCACAACTTGCATTGGTAAATTCTTCAAACATCACGAAACGCTGCGATTGTCCGGATACCGAAACCGAGAGTGCTACGAAAGCACTGATAATCAGGCATTTTTTTATCATTTGACCAGTATGTTTTTATTAGACTACAAATATCCACATTTATACGATGCCAATACTAATCTTATACTTAATTAGGATGAATCTTTATTAAATATTTATCAAAGGCTGCTTAAGCGAATCAAATTGAATATATCTTTGCAGGCATAATATACAATTCTCATTTTCAGATAAAACCCGAACGAATGAAAAAATGTTTACTCTTTGCTTGTACAATTATGGTTGTGTCGGCATTAGCTGCAAGTCCGGCTTCCAAACAGCTGACCGCTACAAATTCCAGGCACCTGGCAGGAAGTGAATACCTTGAACTGCAGGATGAATATGGCAACACTATTAACGATGCCACCATCAGGATAGCCGGTAATGATATTAATGTATACCAGGTACAGGCTCATATTTGGTTGAAAAACAACTCCAATACCAACCTGACTCATGTTTTTGTCAAAAGGACAATCAACAAGGAAGTCTCCGGAACGGCAAATTCCATCTGTTTTGGCGTTCAATGTTATCCTCCCGGGGTTGGCATCTCCATTGATCCTTTCACTATTAATTCCGGCTCACTCGACCAGTCTTTCTACGGTGATTATCTGCCTTCTAAAAACATAGGCTTAACCAGCATTACCTACGAATTTTACGACAGTCTTTCCATGGCGACGCCGGTGTATTCAAAAACAACTGTTGAATACCTGCTGATGGGTTCCGAACCCATCCAACTCCAGGACGAAGCGGGCAACAGGATCAATGATGGCATCATAAAAATAAACAGTTCCGATGTTGATGTGTTTCAGCTTCAGGCTCATATTTGGATTAAAAACCAATCCTTTATTGACCTGAATAATATTTATGTTAAAAGAACCATAAACCAGGAAGTTGCAGGTTCCAATAATTCAGTTTGTTTTGGAGTTCAATGCTATCCGCCCTGGGTAGGCACCTCTCTCGATCCCTACCTGGTAGCCGCCGACTCGCTCGACAAATCATTTTACGGCGATTATCAACCAACAAAAAACGGGGGTTTAACCTCTATTACATATGAATTCTACGATAGTCTTACTTTGACTTTTCCTGTGTATGCAAAAACTACTGTTGAATACCATTTGAGCGGAGTAGGTGTTAATGAAGATCAGGCTGAATTCAAAGGTCCGTATCCCAACCCTTCCTCCAAAACAGCTACTTTCGAGTATAACCTGCCCTCATCAGCCAACACAACCCGGCTGTTGATCCGCAACCTGCTGGGTGTTGAGGTTGCAAACATCAGCATCGAAAACCGCTCAGCGAAAAAAACCATAGATGTAAGCAGTTATGCTGCAGGGATTTATTTCTATTCGCTTGTTACCAATGGCAAGGTTGTTCAGTCAAAGAAGATGATTGTCAAACACTAAATAAGGTATTTAATCCTGATAACCATGAATATGGTGTTTCGGATTTGTATCGGCAAGTCAGGATAAAAGTTGCAAAATATATTCAGGTGCGGGGAGGTTCAGTTTCCCCGCACTTTTCATGTAAAGAGCTTTGCACTGGTTAAAACAAGAAGTTCCGGCAGTCAGTTACATTTATTTCGCAAAGCAGAGGATGATCGCATAGGTACTGAATGATCATAAAAAAAGCAGGCCTTAAGAGCCTGCTTTTTATTACCCGAAACGGGCGTTCTTACAACCCGAACTCTTTATTGATAATATCGATGCTGTCAATTTTTTCCCATCCGAAAAATTCCACTTCTTTAAAATACTTCTCTTTTCCATTGACCTTCTCGGTACGGGTGACGCCGTTTTTGTAATACACCTCAACCTCGTCTTTATAATAATCACGGCCAAAATGTCCGTATGAAGCCGTGCGCTCAAAAATAGGGTTCTTCAGTCCAAACCGCTGAACGATGGCATAGGGACGCAAATCGAATATCTTACTCACTTTCGCGGCAATCTGTCCATCCGTGAGTTTTTTCCCTTCGGCATCCTTCACCCTGGCTGTTTTGTAGGTATTAACATAAACGCCAACCGGCTCAGCAATACCGATGGCATAGGCCACCTGCACCAGAACTTCGTCGGCAACGCCTGCAGCCACCAGGTTTTTTGCGATATGGCGGGCAGCATATGCAGCTGAACGGTCAACTTTCGAGGAATCTTTCCCTGAAAATGCACCTCCGCCATGAGCACCTTTGCCGCCATAGGTATCGACGATAATTTTACGGCCCGTGAGGCCGGTATCTCCGTGAGGTCCGCCGATGACAAACTTACCGGTAGGGTTCACAAAGTATTTCACATCCTCACCAAAAAGCTTACGCACACGTGCAGGCAAGGTTCTTTTCACCCTGGGCAACAAAATGTTTTTCACATCTTCTGCAATTTGATCCTGCATCGCTTTTTCAGCAGTTTTTGCGGCTTTTGCTGAAGAATCAGCAGGCATCACAAATTCATCGTGCTGGGTCGAAACTACAATGGTATCAATACGGACAGGCCTGTTACGCTCATCATATTCAACCGTCACCTGCGATTTACTGTCGGGGCGCAGGTATTTCATTTTTTTGCCTTCACGGCGAATGGCGGCCAGTTCCTGCAGCAAAATATGCGACAATTCAATCGGCATAGGCATAAGGTTGTCCATCTCGTTGCTGGCATATCCAAACATCATTCCCTGGTCGCCGGCGCCCTGGTCCTCAGGATTGCCATGATCCACACCCATATAGATGTCGTCCGACTGCTCGTGAATAGTGGAAATAACACCGCACGAATTATTATCAAAACGATAGTCTGCCTTTGTATAGCCAATGCGTTCGATAGTACTGCGGACTATTTTCTGGATATCAACATAACCGGTTGTACGAACTTCGCCGCTGCAAACAGCCAGCCCGGTGGTTACAAGAGTTTCACAAGCTACTTTGCTTTCAGGGTCAAACCGTAAAAACTCATCCAGCAATGCATCCGAAATCTGGTCTGCTACTTTGTCGGGATGTCCTTCCGACACACTTTCTGATGTGAATAAATATCCCATCTCTATTTTGTTAAGAGGTTAAAAATTAAAAAAAATGGTGGGGAGTATCTGTGTGCTGCTTGGGGAACTATGTTTTAGCATTTTTTTCCGTGGTTGCAAGCAATCAAATTTTTCCACTCAATAAGAGCGCAAAGGTATATATTAATATGATTACTTTCCCAAAAAGCCTGTTTTTCTTATTTTGAATTCAGCCCCAGGCAGGCTTAGCATTTTGCTTTTTCATCCGAAAAACCCTGCAGTAACATGGTTTCATTTACTACCTTAGCCACCTTTTAAACAATCAGAAACTCATGAAACAACATACCCTGCTGGTATTTCTATCCACACTATTCTTTGCCTGCCAGGCCCAGTCACCCGCATCCCTGGTAAACCCTTTTATTGGAACCAACGAAATGGGGCACACCTACCCCGGTGCTACCGTTCCTTTCGGCATGGTACAACTGAGTCCCGAAACGGATACCATACAGTACTCGGTAGGGAAAGGGTATGTAAAAGAAGTATACCGCTACTGTGCCGGGTACCAGTATACCGACAAAACCATTGTCGGGTTCAGCCACACCCATTTTTCGGGGACAGGCCACAGCGACCTGGGAGATTTCCTGCTGATGCCAACAACAGGCTCGGTGCAACTGAATCCAGGCACTGCACAAACCCCCGAATCGGGGTACCGCAGCCGCTTTTCGCATGAAACAGAAAAAGCCAGCGCCGGGTATTATTCGGTTCTGCTGAGCGATTACCATATCCTGGCCGAATTAACCGCCAGCGCCCGGGTTGGATTCCACAGGTACACCTTCCCCGAAAGCGCACAGGCCAACATCATCCTCGACATGGTTTCGGGCATTTACAATTACGATGGGAAGGTGGTATGGAGTTCCATCCGCGTCGAAAACGACACCCTGGTTACCGGTTACAGGCAAACCCAGGGCTGGGCACGCGAACGCAATCTGTATTTTGCCATGGTTTTTTCGAAACCAATCCGAAATTACGGTTGCCGCGACGAGGGAAAGGTAGTATACAATGACTTCTACAGGAAATTCAATACCACGCAGAATTTCCCCGAAATGTCGGGCCGTAAGCTTAAAACCTATTTTAGTTTTGATACCAAAGCCGGCGAGCAAATCCTGGTAAAGTTCGCTCTCTCTTCCGTCAGTACCGAAGGCGCCCTTAAAAACCTGCAAACCGAAATCCCGGCATGGAATTTCAACCTGGTGCGTCAGCAGGCCGAAGATGCCTGGAACAAAGAATTGAGCCGCCTGGTTATAGAGGCCTCCGATGAAAAGAAAATCATTTTTTATACCGCGCTGTATCATGCCTGCCTCTCACCTACCCTTTTTATGGACGTGGATGGCAATTACCGCGGCCTCGACCATAACATCCATCACGCAGAAGGGTTTACCAATTACACCACTTTTTCGCTTTGGGATACCTACCGCGCCCTGCATCCGCTGTTTACTCTGGTACAGCAACAGCGCGCTTCGGATATGATAAATTCCATGCTGGCACATCAACAGCAAAGTGTTCATCATATTCTGCCGGTGTGGAGCCACTATGCCAACGAAAACTGGTGCATGATAGGATACCATGCCGTGTCAGTGATTGCTGATGCCTATATGAAGGGAATTACTGGCTTTGATGCAAACAAAGCCCTCGAAGCCTGCCTGGCCAGCGCAACGTATGCTCCCAACGACGGGATAGGCGATTACATGAAATACGGTTACGTTCCTTCCGACAAATCATCCAATTCGGCATCCAAGACCCTTGAATATGCGTATGATGATTATTGTATCAGCCGCATGGCTGCCAAAATGGGTAAACCTGGTATCGCCAAAACCTACGCCGGCAGAGCCGAAGCATTCAACCGGGTGTTTGACGCCGGCACGGGATTTATGCGGGCCAAAGCAAGTGACGGCACTTTCCTGATGCCTTTTGATCCGCTGAGTACCGAAAAGCAGGGATTTATCGAAGGAAATGCATGGAATTACTCTTATTACGTTCCACAGGAACCCTTGAAACTCATCGCCTTAAATGGCGGCAATGCAAAATTCATTTCACACCTCGATTCGCTTTTCAATATAAAACTCGACGAAAAACACTTTGCTGAATCCGAAGACATTACTGCCGCCGGGTTGATTGGAAACTACGTTCACGGGAATGAACCCAGCCACCATGTCCCCTACCTGTATGTTTTTGCAGGTGCTCCCTGGAAAACACAGCAACGTATTCACCAGATCGTAACTACCATGTACCACAATACCACCGACGGTCTATGCGGCAACGACGACTGTGGCCAGATGTCGGCATGGTACATTTTCAGCTCCCTGGGGTTTTACCCGATTTGCCCGGGCAGCAACGAATATGTGATAGGTGCGCCTTCAGTCGACAAGGCAACGATGAACCTCGAAAACGGAAAACAGTTTACCATAACGGCTCAGAACCTGAGTGATAAAAACATCTACATTCAGCTGATCAGGCTCAATGGCATACCACTCAGCAACTTCATTATCACTCACGACGATATCATGAAGGGGGGCACGCTGGAATTTGTGATGGGGGCAAAACCAAAGAAATGAAGTGAAATAAAGCCGCAAAAGCGAATTTTGTGGGCGGCGAATACTGGTCCCTGTAGACTTCATAAGCGGACGACAGAAACCGGAATATTATTTTCTCCCCGGTTTCACCCTTAACATATCGAAAAAATTGTATTTTTGAACAAAACATCTGAAAAATGGAATTTAGCGAAGTACTGTTAAAACGCGAGAGCATCCGCAACTATGATCCCGAAAGACCGGTTGACATCAATACCCTGAAAAGAATACTCGAAGCCGGCCGCATAGCTCCTTCGGCATCCAATTACCAGCCCTGGGAGTTCTGGCTGGTATCGTCGAAAGAAATGCTCGAAAAGATAAAACCTTGTTATTCCAGGCAATGGATTAAAGACGCGCCCCATATCCTGGTGGTTACCGGCGACTATGACCAAGCCTGGGAACGAGGCGACGGCTATAACTCCCTGCAAACCGACCTGGCCATAGCCATGCATCAGATGATACTGGCCGCCACCAACGAAGGAGTAGGCTCCTGCTGGGTTACCAATTTCAATCCCGAAATTCTGCGAAGTGCAATGGGATTAAAGGAATCGGTGAAGGTTTACGGCATCAGCCCGCTTGGATATCCCCGCGAAACCTATACTAAAAGAACCGTCATCATGCGCAAGCCGATGGAAGATGTAGCCATTTTCATTTAGCTGCTTAGGCAGGATAGCCTGATTGTTCACTTCCCGAATCCTGATCTTCAGCCTTGCCGGTAAAGACAGGGCAACATTGAAATGCCCCCTGTATGGAACGAAGATAAAACTTTAGGTTTCCTGTTTTCTCTTCTCCGGCATTCAGAAAGCATCTGAGTAGCCTTTAACCGGACAGTTTTTAAATTACCATACTTCAACCATCTGAGCGGTAAACATATTATTTGAACCTGATATTTCTACCTGCTTTACCTGGCGAAAAACCTATATTTGCTTCCATCGGTGTACGGTAAAAAATAATCCTGAAGGTTTAAATGCTTAATATATAACGTCCCCCGGTTTCACCGGGGCAGGCTCTAACGGGACTTATGTATATAGGCGGTTCGTTTTGTTTCTACCAATATTCAGTCCCTACGGGACTGTCCCGTTAGATTGTTTGCGATAGCAAACAGCTATTGGTAGCAAGGCAAATAAGATCGAATTAAAGTCCCGTATGGGACGTTATAAATTTTTACCGGACAACAATGATTTGCCTCAATCCATGCGCTGATGAAATTCACCCCACGTCATTATCTTATTCTGCTTTTTTCAGTCTTTACCCTAACTCTTATCCTCAACCTGGGGCAAGTCTTTTCGTTGTGGAACCTGGCTGAAACCAGCCTGATTATATCCCGCTGGTCAACGATGGCCGTGCTGTGCGGTTATGCCTGGAGAAAAAAATCGCTTACTACCTGGATACTGATCAGCATGGTCATGGGTGCGGAATTTGGCCACGATATGCCTTCCGCTGCTATTCATCTTAACCTGTTCAGCAGGATATTCCTGAATATGGTGAAGACTATCATAGCGCCACTGCTGTTTGCCACCCTGGTGGTAGGTATAGCCGGGCATTCCAACCTGAAACAGGTAGGCCGTATGGGATGGAAATCCATAGTGTATTTCGAACTGGTATCGACCCTGGCCTTATTTATCGGCCTGCTGGCTATCAATCTGAGCCGGGCAGGCATAGGGGTAATCATTCCGGCCGGTTTCAACCAACAAGGCATTCCGGCAGTGAAAGCCCAGACTTTCGAGGAAATCATCCTTCATATTTTCCCGGAAAATATTGCCAAAGCCATATACGAGGGACAGGTACTGCAGATTGTGGTTTTCAGTATAATTTTCGGGATAGCGGTAGCCATGCTTAAAGATCAGCACCGGAACCGCATGGTACATTTTGCCGAAAGCCTGTCCGAAACCATGTTCAAATTCACCAACCTGGTCATGTACCTGGCACCGGTAGCCGTTTTTGCAGCTATTGCCTATTCTGTGGGTCATATGGGGCTCAGTATTCTTGGGAATTTACTTCAGTTGCTGGCCACTCTTTATATTGCCCTGCTTGTTTTTTTACTGGTCGTTCTGCTTCCTGTTGCGTTGTTCATGAAAATCCCGATACGCAATTTCATCAGGGCTGTTTCGGAGCCGGCTACCATTGCGTTTGCAACTACCAGTTCCGAGTCGGCATTACCTATAGCCATGGAGGCAATGGAGAAATTCGGCGTTCCCCGCAAAATTGTTGCCTTCGTGATGCCCACAGGTTATAGCTTTAACCTCGACGGAACCACCTTATACCTTTCGCTCGCCACCATTTTCGTGGCCCAGTGCGCCGGCATTGTTCTGCCAATAGAACGTCAATTGCTCATTGTTTTCACCCTGATGCTTACCAGCAAAGGCGTTGCAGGCGTCCCCCGGGCCTCACTGGTAATTTTGCTGGGCACGGCAGCCAGTTTCGGACTTCCTACCTGGCCCATTTTCATTATCCTAGGCATCGACGAATTGATGGATATGGCCCGAACTGCCACCAATGTAATCGGCAATTGCCTGGCCACCGCCGTGGTAGCCCGATGGGAAGGAGAGTTTGATGAAGAAGCAGCTAAGAATTTCAATAAAAAAATGATCAAATAGCATTTCCCCTGAAAGGTATGTTTTCCACTGGTTTAAACCTTTACAGATGGGAGGCCGGCTTGATTAGAACCCACCGGGAAATTAAATTCACGTTAAGCAAAATCATCGAAATCTTGGTTTTCATCAAATGGAAAATCACAATAGATTTGCCGTAACCATTGTGGCCCCGGGTTCCGATTCCGCTCATTCTCAAAATGGGCGGTGCCGGGCACTGCTTTGAACTTCCGGTTCACAATCTCAAATAACATATCCTCCGGTAAATCATAACCCCGGAGCGGGACGAAAGCAGCTGAAATGCTTCTTCTCATCATATATCTTCAGGTCCGGAATTGTACAGGGATTAAAGACAGTCAGCACATACTATCAAAATGCCATGTGATTTGTTAAATCAAAAATAGCGGCCAAGGGCCGCTACTTAAATATCTGCAATATACTCTTCGTCAAACCGTCATCACATCTTTTTCCTTGTGCTCCAGTATCTTGTCAGTCTGGGCAATAAAGCTATCTGTAATATGTTGGATTTCTTTCTCGAGAACTTTGATATCATCTTCCGAAACCCCGTCTTTTTCAAGTTTCTTGGCTTCCTCTACCGCGTTGCGCCGAATATTACGGATGGCCACCTTAGCTGCTTCAGCTTCCCCCTTGGCTTTTTTCACCAGTTCGCGACGGCGTTCCTCGGTGAGTGGAGGAACGGCAATACGTAAAAACTCCCCGTTATTCTGGGGATTAAAACCCAGGTTGGCGTCGATAATGGCCTTTGCCAGGGCATTCAGCATGTTTTTTTCCCAGGGCTGCACCACTATCATACGAGCATCGGGGGTATTGATATTTGCAATTTTATCAATGGAAGTCGGGTTGCCGTAGTAGTCAACCCTAACACCTTCAAGCATTTGCGGGCTTGCTTTCCCGGTACGGAACTTATGAAATTCCTTTTCAAGATGGGTAATTGCATGCTGCATGCTCTCCTTGATTTCTTCGATGATAAACTTAGCTTCTTCGGTCATGGTTAATCGGTTTGTGATGCAAATTTATGAATTGCTTTCTAATATTCAGCAGGGAGATCAAAAAAGTGTGATTTTAGTAGGGTTTGGATGTCCGGGAATTAAAAAAAAGTACTGATTCATACTTTAACGGCTCCCTGGAGATGTGATGGCAAATCAAAGTTTCAGAAATGCATAAAATGCCGGCCAATAATGCCTCTGTTCTGCTCACTGACTTTCAATATTTATACATCATTCCCTTATTCAAAACCTTTGAATCAAGGCCCCTGGTAGCAAGCGGGACTGAAACGCAAAGCCATGATTGCTGAATGCGGCTTCCTCTATTCAACTTCAATAATCGTCCCGCAATTATTCCCGTTCAATATCTTCTGTAGGTTCCCGGCCTGGTGTACATCAAAGACGATCACCGGCATTTTGTTTTCACGGCAAAGGGTAAAGGCTGTCATATCCATAATGTTCAGCCCTTTGCGGTAAGCTTCGTCAAAGGTTAGGGTACTGAATTTTGTAGCTGTCGGATCTTTCTCCGGATCGGCTGTATACACACCATCCACCCGGGTCCCTTTCAACAGTACATCGGCATGTATTTCTACTGCTCGCAGAGCGGCAGCCGTATCCGTTGTAAAAAAGGGATTACCTGTTCCACCGGCAATGATTACTACTTCCCCATTCTCAAGACTGCGGATAGCCTTCGGCCCGCTGACCCGCTCGGCTATGGGATCCACGGCCAGCCCCGAAAGCACTTTCGACTTAACGCCAATACTCTGCAATGCCGATTGCAAAGCCAGGCTGTTGATAACCGTTGCCAGCATGCCCATATAATCGCCCTGCACCCGATCGGTTCCTATATTATTTCCTTTCAGCCCCCTGAAAATATTACCTCCTCCAAGCACAATGGCAACCTGGGTACCCATTTCGACAGCTTTTGCAATTTCATTGGCATATAAAGCAAGCATTGCCGTATCAAATCCCTGACCTGTATTCCCTGCCAGCGATTCACCACTGAGTTTGAGTAAAATGCGTTTGTATTTCATATGACAATTAACTTTAAACTTCGGGATTAGGGTTGAGAAAAAAGTTGATATAATGGTGATTTTAAAGCTTTTACGATGGATCGACACTTTAATCAGAACCTGCCGGCTATTAACGAATGACAATATATTCGTCTTAAACATCGGTAAGTTCAAACGAAGGGCCACTACACCTCAACCCTTGTGATTATATTGTGTCTTTACACCTCATCTTTCCCGTGGCAGGCCTTGTATTTCTTTCCGCTTCCACAAGGACAGGGATCGTTGCGGCCCACTCTTTTCTCCACTTTAACAGGAGCTGTAACGGTAGGCTCGTTGGTCCGCTGGTTCAGTATATCGGTTCTGTTTTCACGAAGCCTGCTGTTGTCGGTGCGTTGTGGCTGATGTACTTCTTTTACCTGTTCGGCCTGCTGCACCGGCAGGTTAGCCCTGGCAAGGAAACCAATTATATCCTTATTTGCTTTTTGAAGCATGGTTTTAAAAAGATCGAACGACTCCAGTTTATAAATAAGCAAAGGGTCTTTCTGTTCGTAACTGGCCGACTGCACACTCTGTCGTAGTTCATCCATTTCACGAAGGTGTTCTTTCCAGGCATCATCAATAACGCCAAGGGTAATCCCTTTCTCTATTGCAAGCGAAACTTCCATTCCCTTATCGCTATAGGCTCTTTTCAAGTTAGCCGCTACCTGCATCGATTTTATTCCATCAGTAATCGGAATCGCGATAAACTCATAGTGAGGGTGATTTTCGTACACATCTTTAATTACCGGGAAGGATAACTCAGCAATCCGTTTGGACTTGGTGCGGTAATCCTGGTAAATATGATCGAAAAGAGCATCCGTAAGTTTGGTCTTATTGCCCTCACCAAATTCCTTTTCGGTAAACGGGCATTCGGCCGCAAAGGTTGTAAGCAGTTCCTGGGTGAACCCTTCAAAATCTCCGTTATCCTGGTAATCGGTAACGTAGTTATCGCAAAGGTCATAAATCATATTTGAAATATCCAGGGCAAGACGCTCGCCATACAAAGCCTGGCGCCTCTTCGAATAGATTACTTCCCGCTGGGCATTCATCACATCGTCGTACTCAAGCAAACGCTTACGTATACCGAAGTTATTCTCTTCAACCTTTTTCTGGGCACGCTCAATGCTCTTGGTGATCATCCTGTGCTGAATCACTTCTCCTTCTTTCAAACCAAGACGGTCCATGATACCGGCAATGCTTTCGGAACCGAACATGCGCATCAGGTCGTCCTCGAGCGACACGAAGAACTGCGAACTTCCAGGGTCACCCTGGCGGCCGGCACGTCCGCGCAACTGCCTGTCGACACGACGCGACTCATGACGCTCGGTGCCTATAATAGCCAAACCTCCAGCTTCCTTGACACCGGGTCCTAATTTTATATCCGTACCACGACCAGCCATGTTGGTAGCGATGGTAACGGTGCGCGTTAAACCTGCTTCTGCCACTATCTGGGCTTCCCTCTGGTGTAACTTGGCGTTCAGTACATTGTGAGGAATACGGTCGCGGGTAAGCATGCGACTCAGCAATTCCGATATTTCCACCGAAGTTGTACCCACCAGTACAGGCCGGCCTTTCTCTATCAGCGATTTGATTTCAATGATAACAGCATTAAATTTCTCGCGCTTGGTTTTATAAACCAGATCCTCGTTATCAGCACGCACTACAGGACGGTTGGTAGGAATGACCACCACATCCAGTTTATAAATATCCCAGAATTCACCTGCTTCAGTTTCGGCAGTACCCGTCATACCTGCCAATTTGCGGTACATACGGAAATAATTCTGTAAGGTAACCGTGGCATAGGTCTGGGTTGCGGCTTCAATTTTTACATTTTCTTTGGCTTCAATAGCCTGGTGCAGTCCATCGCTGTACCGGCGTCCTTCAAGAATACGACCGGTTTGCTCGTCCACAATTTTAACCTTGTTATCCATCACTACATATTCCACGTCTATTTCGAACAAGGCATATGCTTTTAACAGCTGGTTAACAGTATGGATACGCTCCGATTTCACTGAATAATCGCGCAGGAGTTCCGCTTTTTGTTCAGCTTTTTCCTTGTCGGTAAGCTGGCGCCTTTCCATTTCCGAGATTTCAGCGCCCACATCCGGCAGGATATAGAACTTCGCATCATCGTACGATTTGGTGATGAGGTCTATCCCTTTATCTGTGAGTTCGATGGAATTGTTTTTTTCGTCGATCACAAAATACAGCTCATCATCCATGATGTGCATGTTTTTCGACTGCTCCTGCATGTAGAAGTTTTCTGTCTTCAGCAGTATGGCTTTGATGCCGGGCTCGCTCAGGAATTTGATAAGCGCCTTGTTTTTAGGCAATCCGCGGAACGAACGCAGGAGAGCTTCCCCTCCCCGCTTCTCATTTTCGGCAGGTATTTTACCCTCATCATTCATTACCAGCAGGCTCTTGGCCTCCGAAAGCAATTTCGTTACAAGGTTTCGCTGTTCATTATACAACTTGGTGATTTCAGGTTTCAACGCCTCGAATTCCTGGTTTTCACCACGGGGAGTCGGCCCTGAAATGATAAGCGGTGTACGCGCGTCATCAATCAGCACGGAGTCAACTTCATCCACAATAGCATAGTTATGCGGACGCTGAACCAGTTCATCCGGGTTGCGTGCCATATTGTCGCGCAGGTAATCGAAACCGAATTCGTTATTGGTACCATACGTTACATCAGCCAGGTAAGCATTGCGCCGCTCGTTCGAATTGGGTTCGTGCCTGTCGATACAATCCACCCTGAGGCCGTGAAATTCGAACAATACGCCCATCCATTCCGAGTCGCGCTTGGCCAGGTAATCGTTAACGGTCACTACATGAACCCCTTTACCGGGCAGTGCATTCAAATATATTGGCAGGGTAGCCACAAGAGTTTTACCCTCACCTGTCCCCATCTCCGATATTTTGCCGGAATGAAGCACAATACCCCCGATAAGTTGCACATCGTAATGCACCATATCCCAGGTAATCAGGTTTCCGCCAGCCATCCAGCTATTATCCCAAAAAGCTTTACCGTCGACAATATTCACGCTGTCCTTCCGGGCTGCCTGATCCCTATCGAATTGGGTGGCAGTAACTTCCAGCGATTTGTTGATCATAAAGCGACGACCCGTCTCTTTGACAACGGCAAAAGCAGCAGGTAATATCTCCAGGAGGGTTTCCTGCGTCTTACGGTATTCTTCTTTATCCAGGAAGTCAATACGCTTGTAGAGATCTTCTTTCTCTTCAATGTCGATGTCGAAATCAGCTTCAATGCGAGCCTTTATGGCATCAATCTCATCATGTTCCGCTTGTACCGTTTCTGCAATTTTCTGCTTAAACGATGTAGTCATTGCACGAAGACCATCATTATCAACGGATTGCAACTTCTCAAATTCTACCTTGGCTTTTTCAACCAAAGGCATGATATTTTTTATATCGCGGTCGGATTTTGTCCCTCCCGAAATCATTTTCAGAAATGAATTAAGCATTTTATAGATGAGTTAAGCGAACATAAATTTGTTCAATCAAACATGCAAAGATAATGTATTCCCGCGAAAGGCAATCATGTGGAGCGACAGACTGAGAATCGGGAATCCTTAAGCAAATACCATACTTGGGGAGAAAAATCAAACTTAAGCCGACAAACTGTCAGTACAGGCCATTGAGAAGGACACTGCTGTCAGGCTTTCCAGGGGGTAATACCCTTTTCCGCTAAGCCAGCCCGTCTACCAGCCTGTATGTTGTTCAAAAATCCTTGCCTGAGTCCGCGCAACGGGAATGTGGATATTTCAAATACCAAACACTTTTCTGAATGCATATAAGCAAATGAAGCAAACAGCAGCATTCAGCGAACATTTAGGCATAAAAATACTGCTCTGATTTTTACAGTTCCCCTGGAAGCAGTCGTCAGCTGCTTACAGCGCAAAGCTATTGGGAAGCGAATCCCATATATGGACTGCCTTCACATTTTGTTATCAATAAATCTTCGCTTTTACAATCCGGGATGCTTCTCAGTCCCGGCTAAGAGTAAGCTTTTATAAGCCCGGGTAAGTATCAGGGACTTCCCTGATTTGCTAATGCTGTAATGATCTCAAGGGATGCATCACACCCGCTAAAGGGCTTAAAAGTAAAATAGGAAAGAGTCAAAGTGCATAAATCAAACCGGGGCTTTGGTTATGCCCGAGCCCCGATTGTTGTTTGTTAATATTCGTCTTCGTGAAAGAAGAAATCCTCTTTTGAAGGATAATCAGGCCAAAGGTCCTCGATACTTTCGTAGATCTCGCCTTCGTCTTCCAGTTCCTGGAGGTTTTCAACCACTTCCATGGGAGCTCCTGAGCGAACGCAGTAATCCTGAAGCTCTTCCTTTGTAGCCGGCCAGGGGGCATCTTCGAGTTTTGAGGCTAATTCTAACGTCCAGTACATGTGTCGAAAATTAGGTTTAAATTTTTTGCAAAAATAATCTATTCAAAATCAAAATCAATACATAATGCAATTTTGTGAATAACTTCTTCAAAACAAGAGTGTTCAGGCCGGGTTTTCACCAAAAAAGACTATAATATCAATAAATCACAGGGATTTTATTTCCGTAAAACGTCAGGTTTCCAGGGCATATCAGGAATTTCATGACCATAAGCAACATCCCTTGCCAGCACAAACAGGTAATCCGACAGGCGGTTTATGTATTTGATCAGGATTTCATCCACCTCGGTATCCACGGCCAGCTTAATCACACATCGCTCACCCCGGCGGCATATGGTTCGGCAAACATGACAGAGTGAAACCAGCTTATGCCCTCCGGGCAGAATAAATGAACTCAGGGCCGGGAGATGCAGGTTCATGGCATCCATTTCATCCTCCAGTTCCAGCACATCACCTTCTGTTAAACGCGGAAGCACCCTGGAGAGTTCTTTTCCCGGATCCGTAGCCAGGAGCGATTCGGCCGTAAACAGGTTTTCCTGTACCCGCAGCAATACCTCCCGCTGATGTTCATCCGTTAGCTGATCGCGAAGATATCCTACAAAAGAGTTTAACTCGTCGAGGGTACCATACGCCTCGATACGTTCATGATATTTCGGCACCCGGGTGCCACCTATCAGAGAGGTTTCACCCTTATCACCCGTTTTGGTATAAATTTTCCAGTTGTTTTCCATATTTGCAAACCAGGCTCACAGAGTCACATCAATACTAAATTCTGTCATCCGCTCCTTTAAACAGATAAACAACCAAACCCGCACTAATTGTTCAACGACTGGGCTGCAGTTATAATATTTGTATTCAGATAATCGGCCGAAACCATCCCGTCCATAAGCCGGATGATACGGTGGGCATGACGTGCAATATCTTCCTCGTGGGTTACCAGGATAATGGTATTACCGGCACGGTGAATCTGTTCGAGAACGCCCATAATTTCGTACGATGTGGTTGAATCGAGGTTGCCGGTAGGCTCATCGGCAAGGATAATGGAAGGTTTATTTACCAGGGCACGAGCAATAGCCACACGCTGCCTCTGACCTCCCGATAGTTCGTTAGGTTTGTGATGAGCCCTGTCAGTGAGGCCTACACTGGCAATCACCTCGTTGGCTCTTTCAAGCCTGGCTACCTTCGATACCCCGGCGTACACCTGGGGAAGCATAACATTATCGAGAGCGGTACTGCGCGGAAGCAGGTTGAAGGTTTGAAAAACAAACCCGATTTCCTTATTCCGGATCCGGGCCAGCTCGTTGTCATTCAACTTGCTGACATCCTGGTTATTCAGAATATAATTCCCACTGGTAGGAGTATCAAGGCATCCCAGCAGGTTCATCAGGGTCGACTTGCCTGATCCCGATGGCCCCATCAGGGCAACAAATTCATTTTTAAAAATAGAGAGCGATACCGAACGCAAGGCCCTCACCAATTCGGTTCCAACTTTATAGGTACGGGTAATATCGGTTAAACGGATTATTTCCTGCTGGCTCATTTGAATAAGAGATAAAAGGATTAAGTAACAAAAGTAATAGTTTTATGATGATAATTTTTGAACGAAAGCTTAATTTTAGTTACTTTTTCATATAAGCCTGGATTTGACTTAAAACCACACCTTATTCCCAGCTGAAAACGCAGATAGAAGTACGACTAACCCGGGTAAAAGGATTTCAGAATAAGCAATCACCGGGGCACGCATAATTTTCCGGGTTCAGGACTGAGGGTATAATCCAGGCAGTAGAACCAGGAATTAACCTGAGAAGGTGATTCATTCAGGCATTAGGCACCTAAAATTACTCCTGATGGGGCGGCGTAATATGGGCCTTGGGGAGCTCAAATCCTGATCACAAAATGTTGCCGGCTCAATTCCTTTTTTAAAAACACGATTCCCATTCTGAAAAGATCAATGCTGACTGTAACCCCCTCATGCTCCGTTATTTCATTCCATGCCTTTTCCATGCCTGCCGACCAGTGTATATCATCAAACACAAATACCGTATCATTATGGGCATTTTTCAATAGCAGTTCGAAATTCGTAAGTGTGGCCGTATAAGTATGATTACCATCAATAAAGGCAAAATCCAGTTTCCCGACTTCCCCGATCAAATCAGGTAAAACAATGTCGAACCGGCCAATATACTGGCTGATATTCGAAACCTTCAAGCTCTCGAAATTCGAGGCTGCCTGGGCCGATTTGGCAGTACAACCTTCAATGGTGAAAACCCTGGCCGAAGGACTTGCCATCGCCATAAACAAGGTGCTCAATCCAACCGAAGAGCCTAATTCTATCAGCGTCAATGGCTTAAAATATTCAACAAGCCTGAATAATATTCGTCCGTATCGTTCATTAATGGAACTGTTCCTCACAATGGAACCCACACTTTCAATCCGGAATGCATAGCTGTTCCGCCTGGCTCCGGCCCCAAAATCAGTAATCTCAATCATTTGCGATTTACGCAGCAGTTTCTTTCTGAGATTTCGTATCGGTGCAAAGGAAGGATGTTCATCCTTGTTTCTGAGAACCTGGTCAACAAGGGTATATACAAAGGGAGAATGCACCGAATGGCGTGATCCCGATTTAACCAGGTATCGCATGTAAGCCAGCACTGTAAAAGTCCTAAGTCTCATTATAGATTAGATAGTTCATGTAAAAATAATTCCTCAAATGAAAATAACCTTGTGTATTTTTGCTTCCTCTAATCAACTTCAAGTTCCATGTCATCTCAGAAATTAAGTGCAAAAGTAGAGAATTATCTGTCGCTCGTTAAATTCTCGCATACAATATTTGCTTTGCCGTTTGCACTGCTCGGATTTTCACTGGCTACCATTCATCACAGTGATACCTTGAGTGTAAAACTGCTGGTACTGGTGGTGCTTTGCATGCTTTTTGCCAGGAATGCGGCCATGAGCTTTAACCGCTGGGCCGACAGGGATATTGATGAAGTAAATCCCCGCACTGCTCAACGCGAAATCCCGGCCCGTATCATCAGGCAGCAGTCAGCCCTGACTTTTTGCCTCATCAACGCCCTGCTTTTCGTGGCAGCCACCTGGTTTATCAACCCTCTGTGTTTTTATCTTTCCCCTGCAGCCCTGATGGTAATACTTGGGTACAGCCTCACGAAACGGTTTACGGCCTTATCCCATTTCGTACTCGGACTGGGCCTTGCCCTGGCACCCACAGGAGCATACCTGGCAGTAACCGGTACCTTCGACTGGATACCTGTAATAATTTCCCTCTCAGTACTGTGCTGGGTTTCCGGATTCGATATTATTTATGCCCTTCAGGATGATGAGTTCGACCGCGAAAACCGGCTCCGTTCCATCCCGGTCTTGCTGGGCCGTAAAAAAGCCCTGTTATTGTCCCTTTTGCTTCATATCCTCACCGCATTCCTGCTTGTTGCTGCCGGAATTGAGGGGAATTTTAAGGCTATTTACTGGATTGGACTGGCGATATTTTCCTTTCTGCTCTTTTATCAGCACACCATCGTTAAATACAATGATCTCCGTCGGGTGAACCTTGCATTTTTTACCCTGAACGGGATAGCAAGTATACTTTTTTCACTCTTTGCCATTACGGACTTATTGCTCTGAAATCAAATTTCCTTATTTGATTCTTTTTGAACTACCGACAAAATCGCCTGGTCAAACAACGCTTTATCTGCCGGCTGCATTTCGAAAGCGATAGGCGTAAAATATATGGGCAGATTCCCTATAATTGCTTCAGCTTCTGCATTCTGCAACCGTTTAGCATCCTTCTCTGTTGTGACTATGATTTTCCGCTTGGTGGGCAGATTCCTGTACTTTTCTTTCAGCTTGAGCAGATCCCTGGGAGTATAGGCATGATGATCGGCAAATTCCATTATTTCAAGGTCTGTACACATCCGGCGCATGTATTCCTGCAAAGGACCAGGGTTCCCTATGCCCGTTAAAAGTATGATGGAATATACATTGTCAGTCTTTACAGGTGGAGTGCACTTATTGACAAACACCGGTTCGAAAGACAGGTAGCTGATATACGAAAAGCAAACCAACTGCCCCGGGTAGGGTTTGATCTCCGCCATCAATTGTTTGCGCTCAATAGGGGAAAATATTTTAGGCGCCTTCGTAATCACAATAATATCTGCCCGTTTACGACCCGACCGGTGTTCCCTCAACCGGCCTAAAGGCAGCAGCCAATCTCGTGTGAATAACTTGAAATAATCAGTAACCAGTATGGATAATTCCGGTTTTACATACCGGTGCTGGAACGCATCATCCAGAATAACCGTTTCCAGCTCAGCTACTTCACCCAGTAGCCGCCGTATGCCTTCCCTTCGGCTTTCCGCTACAGCTACATGGATATCAGTAAATTTCTGATGGTATTGCAAAGGCTCGTCGCCCAGGGTTTCAAAAGTCTCATTTTCCGTGGCCAGCCTGTATCCTTTCGTTCTTCTTTTATAACCCCGGCTCAATATGGCCACGCTTCCCCCACCCCCTAACAAACGGACAATATATTCCACCAGGGGCGTTTTCCCCGAGCCACCGGCTATGAGATTTCCCACAGAAATAACAGGAATTTCAAATTTTTCGGAAGGGAGGATTTTTATATCAAATACTAAATTACGGATCCTGATAAAAAACCCGTAGAACAACGAAAAAGGGAAAAGTAAAAATCTGAAAGCTTCCACCAGACAACGATTCAAAAGAGAAAAAAAAGAAAATGCCCGGCACAAAAATACATTAAAAACAATATGAATAAGTAAAATAAAGCTACTTCCACGGAAATTTGCTGTAAAAATACCCGCATTTTACCCTTTTCAGCAAACCGTACAGTATTTTATACTGGTTTTTGTTAATTTTACACTTTCTACAATCTGTTTTTTCACCCTATGACTGTTTCCGATGTAACCACTTACCTGAATGAGCAGGTGCCGCCTGCCATGCAGGAAAGCTATGATAATTGCGGATTGCTGACCGGAGATTCCACCACTGAAGTTTCCGGAATCCTGGTATGCCTTGATATAACTGATGAAGTGCTGGATGAAGCCCGGGCAAAAAGCTGCAATCTGATCATTTCACATCATCCGCTGATCTTCTCAGGCTTTAAAAGCCTTACCGGCCGCAATGAAACTGAACGCCTGGTCATTCGGTGCATCCGGCAAAATATTGCCATTTTTGCCCTGCATACCAATCTCGACAACCATTTCGAAGGGGTGAACAGCATGCTGTGCAATAAGCTCGGCATCAGCCAACTGGAGATACTCAGGCCCGTGTCGGATACGCTACGCAAGCTTGTCACCTTCTGCCCGGCCTCCCATGCCAGCCTGGTACGTGATGCTATTTTCAGCGCTGGAGCAGGACATATCGGGAACTACGATTGCTGCAGTTACGCCTTAACGGGTGAAGGATCCTTCAGGGCACAAGCGGGCGCAAATCCATTTGTGGGCCAGGCAGGAATACTTCATACGGAACCCGAACTCCGCATCGAAACGATTTTCCCCTCCTTTCTCGAAACCGGTATTATTAAAGCACTTCGGGAGGCTCATCCTTACGAAGAAGTGGCTTTTGATGTCTACCCTCTGAACAACCTATACCCTCGCATGGGGGCTGGCATGATTGGAACGCTACCACAAGCAGTTGAAGCAGAAGAATTCCTCCTCGGGGTAAAAAAAATACTTCAACCCGGGTGCATCCGCCATACCCCTCTGAAAAATAAAAAAGTACAACGGATTGCCATTTGCGGAGGCTCGGGAAGCTTCCTGATTAAAGACGCAATAGCCTGTCAGGCAGATATATATATGACCGGCGACCTGAAGTATCACGACTTTTTTATCCCTGAAAACCAGATGATATTAGCCGACATTGGTCATTATGAAAGCGAACAATTTACAAAAGAACTGATTTATACCTTATTAAAGAAAAAATTTACTACTTTTGCACTCTTTATTTCCGGAACCAATACCAATCCGGTTAATTATTTGTAAATCAACATAAAACATCATAATCTGCTATGGCAAAAAGTGTTGCTAAACCAGCTGAAAAAATC
>CAIPFN010000004.1 GCA_903864265.1 uncultured Bacteroidales bacterium
ATGGATATGCTGCCGGATAAATGATTCCACGCTTCTGCATGCTACTGTTACATCAATGGATGTTGAAGCTGTTTTAGGCGTAATTGACTCAGTGAAATATATTTCATTCCAGGCTAAGCGGACCACTGGGGAGTTGGTTTCACATCCATTGAACAATATGGTGTTTGTATTGAGTAAGCATTTCGGAATGATTACCTTATTTGATTTTTATCAATTTCCAAACTACGCGTCCAATAATCCGGTTCATTGGTTAACAGGAATAAAAGCTCCTGGAAATCAATCGGGTGATCAGAACCTTACCGCTGAAGAAATATATTCATATAGACCCGGTGATATTTTTCATACAGACCTTGGCGGGACTGGTTCCACCTATTCTGGTGGTGAAACGAAATCAGTTATTCAGATACTTGACACCTTGTGGAATACGAATAGGGACACAGTAATATTTAGAATGAGCCGTTATAATCATTATAGTAATTGGTCGTATCATCATTATTATAAAGACACTATTTTAGTATCGTATGCAATACATTCGGGGGGATTTGACAATTTACCGGAGCAGTCCATATTTGGCCATGATACAAACGGGATGCTCAACAATGTTACTTCATACCCGCAATTCAGAGGTTCAGATTATAATTCGCGATGGATCAAAGATTATAATATCAGTAATAATTTCCAACCTTGTTCATTCTGTGCTGATACACTTGTTGGTCGTCGTTCTCAACCCGGGGGTGGGTATTGGGAAGATTATTATATTTCAGGTTGCGGGGGGCCATATTATGAAACCGAGCATTCTGATAATATTGGTTATCACACGGTTGTGACTTTTTACAAGCTAATGTACTTTAAAAAGGGAGCTGAAACCTGGGGCACACCGTTTGACACGACCAACTGGAGGTTACCTTATTTGATACCTGAAATTAAACAAATTGATATTTCTGTTTACCCTAATCCTTCAAGCGGCCTGGTAAATATTGAAATTCCTGAAGCAGAAAAAGCTGATTTCAGGTTGGAAATATTCTCTATAACCGGCATAAAAATCAATGAAATAAAAATTCGCGAAAGTAAATTTGCCTTCGATATCAGTAATTACAGTAAAGGGATGTATTTCCTGAAGGTGTATAAAGATAATTTGCAGCTGGGACAGCAGAAATTAATCAGGCAATAGGCAGTATCACCACTTTAATTTGGCGAATCTCAGCAGCAGCTGCTTTTGTCCAACACTTTCGAAAGCCACAGTGGCTTTTTTGTTTGGTCCCGAGCCTTCAACAGTTATGACCTTGCCTTTGCCAAAGGTGGTGTGTTCCACAATCATATCAGGCTGTATGGCTTCGTAATCGTCGGTGCCGGTAACTGCGGGAGCCGGGGCATCTTTCTGATAGCTGCCTACTTTTTTGTAGTTTCCGGCCGGGGGCTGGGAAGGTTTTGGTGCCGGGGCCTGGGTAGGTTTAACCGGTTTAGGCGAATACTGCGCCCTGGCAGCTGGTTTTGATTGTACATCCTCGCTCAGTCGGTTCCATTTGGCACGGGCAGGGCGTTCAATATAGCGTTCATCAATTTCATCAATAAAGCGGCTGGGCTCCGAAAGAGTTAACTGTCCCCATTTGTACCGGCTTTCGGCATACGAGATAGTCGCACGTTTCTCGGCGCGGGTAATGGCCACATAAAACAGGCGGCGTTCTTCTTCCAGGTCGGCCCTCGAGTTGATCGACATAAAGGAAGGGAATAGGTTTTCCTCGAGGCCTGCAACAAACACATAAGGGAATTCAAGGCCTTTTGCCTGGTGGATAGTCATTAGCGAAACACGGTCGGTATCCGATTTGTCGTTGGTATCCTGGTCGGTAAGCAGGGATACTTCCTGCATGAAAACATCGAGGTGGCGTACTTCTCCGGTATCTTCCCCGGCTACAGGTTCCCGTTCGTTAAATTCCTGAACGGCATTAAGCAGGGCTTCAATATTATCCATGCGGGCCTGGCCTTCAACGGTTTTATCTTCATCAATATCCTTAATCACTCCCGATACTTTGGCTATATGTTCGGCCAGTTCAAATGCATTCCTGCTTTGCAACTGGGCGCCGAACGACTGTATCATGGTGGTAAAATGGCTGATGGCGGTGGCGGCTTTCCCGGCCAGCCCGAGCTGGTAGGAGGTGTGGTTGAGCAGGATTTCCCAGATGGGGAGATTGCCTTGCCCGGCCAGCACGGTGATTTTCTGCATGGTGGTATCACCTATGCCACGGTGAGGGTAATTTATGATGCGTCGAAGCGCTTCCTCATCCAAAGGGTTAACGGCCAGCCTGAAATAGGCGAGCAGGTCCTTGATTTCTTTGCGGCTGTAAAATGAAAGACCGCCGTAAATCCTGTAAGGAATATTCAGCCGTCGCAAAGCCTCTTCCAACGATCTTGACTGGGCATTGGTACGGTACAATATGGCAAAAGCATCGTTGCGGAGTTGCTCGTTCATCTTGATCTCGAAGATGCTGTTCGCAACCAGGGTTCCTTCTTCGGTATCGCTCGAGGCTTTTATGATTTTAATAGGCTGGCCCACTTCATTTTCGGTCCATACCTCTTTCTGGATCTGATCCTTATTGTTGGCAATAATGCTGTTGGCCGCATTTACCAGGTTTTGTGTCGAGCGGTAGTTCTGCTCCAACTTGAAGAGTTTATATTCCGGGTAATCGATCCTGAAATTTAAGATGTTCTGGATATTGGCACCGCGGAAAGCATAAATGCTCTGGGCATCGTCGCCTACCACGCAGATATTCAGGAAACGGGAGGCCAGTTTTTTGACGATAATATACTGTGAGAAGTTGGTGTCCTGGTACTCATCCACCAGGATGTACCGGAACTTGTCCTGGTATTTATATAAAATTTCCGCGTGATCGCGTAGCAAAACATTGGTGTTAAACAGCAGATCGTCGAAATCCATGGCTCCCGATTTGAAAAGCCGGGCCTGGTAACGGGTGTATATCTGGCCGATGGCAGGTTTGCGGGCCTGTTTATCCTGTTCGGTGATTTCGGCGTTGCTGTTATAATCTTCAGGGGTTATGAGGTTTGATTTGGCAGCCGAAATGCGTGAAAGCACATTGTTGGCGGCGTATTCTTTGGCATCGAGTTCAAATTCCTTTACGATATTGCGTATCAGGCTTTTGCTGTCGTCGCTGTCGTAAATGGTGAAATTGGCAGGATAACCCAGCAAGTGGCCGTCGATGCGTAATATGCGTGCAAACACCGAGTGGAAAGTGCCCATCCATACATTGCGGGCTTCACCGCCCACAATTTTGACTATCCTATCCTTCATTTCACGGGCAGCCTTGTTGGTAAAAGTAAGGCAAAGGATATTGAAAGGATCGGCCCCTTTTTTAATCAGGTGAGCAACGCGATAGGTCAGCACACGCGTCTTGCCCGAGCCTGCCCCGGCTATAACCATTACCGGTCCTTCGGTACATTCAACAGCCTGTCGCTGCGATTCGTTTAATTCGTCTAGTATGTTGTGGCTCAAGGATGATCTGTTTTAAGGAATTGCAAATTTACGGCTTATGACTGTTCCTCCTCCGGAATTTTATTAACAGGGAGGTGGTTTCACGGGATAAAACAATATGGAAATGAAATTTAAAAATGGGTTTAATCAGGTAGAGATGCGATGCATCGCGTCTCTACCTGATTAAATTATACCAATCGGATTCCGTCGTCGGTGATTTCGATCAGCCTGTTTTTGTACAGGCTGCCAACGGCCATTTTGAAATTCTTCTTGCTGATTCCGAAGGTTTCATAGATTTCGTCGGCGGGGCTTTTATCTGTTAGATGCATAAAACCATTATGCCGTTTGAGGTATTCAACAATTAATTCGGAGGAAGTTCCGGCTTTTTTGTACCCGGCAGGGTATAGGTTCAGGTCGATTTTTCCATCCTCGCGCACCTTATTAATATATCCCTTTATCTGTTCACCCCGGTTCAGCGGCTGGAAAACTTCGCCGCTGTAAAGCATTCCCCAGTAGGCGTTGTTAATGATGGCATTATATCCCAACGGACAAGGCCCATAGATAAATAGGTCCACTTCTTCACCCGGTTTGTAGGTGGCAGGTACTTTTCCAAGGAACTTATCCACTTTAGCGGAGGCTGCCAGGCGATTGGTCTGTTCATCCATGTATACATGAACCACATGCCAGCTTCCCGGTTCCATCTTTACTTTCTGTTCCCGGAAGGGCACCAGCAGATCCTTCTGCAGTCCCCAGTTCAGGAAGGCTCCCACTTCATTTACTTCTACCACTTCCAGCAAGGCAAAATCGCCCACTTCGCAATACGGCTCTTCGGTGGTGGCAATCAAGCGGTCTTCCGAATCGAAATAAAGAAATA
>CAIPFN010000005.1 GCA_903864265.1 uncultured Bacteroidales bacterium
TGCCCTGAAATATAAATATGCACCCTTCGTTAAGCGAAAATCTGTAGTACACAAATCTGAACTCGACGACTGCCAATCTATTGAACAGCAATTATTTTTTTCGGATTAGACGCAAGGTGGGTTAATATTGAGGTACAACTATTTAAAAGCGGGCGAAACCTTAAGATTTTTTAACAAGGACTTCCATTAAAATTAGTAAATTTGCAAATCCAAAAAAAAAGCTATGTTTATTGATAGTGAAAAATTTGCAGGCGATGGTCTCACGTACGATGACGTTCTGCTCATCCCTGCATATTCCGAAGTACTTCCCCGCGATGTCGACACTTCATCATGGTTTACCAGGAAAATAAAAATCAATATCCCTATTGTATCTGCAGCCATGGATACAGTAACCGATTCAACCATGGCTATTGCTATCGCCCAGGAAGGCGGAATCGGGGTGTTGCATAAAAGCATGAGCATTCAGGACCAGGCTGCCGAAGTAAGGCGGGTTAAACGGTCCGAAAGCGGTATGATCACCGACCCTATCACCCTGCATGAAGATGCCCTGGTACAGGATGCCCTCAATATCATGCGGGAGCATAAAATAGGAGGAATACCCATTGTAAATGCCGACAAAACCCTGGTAGGGATTATTACCAACCGGGATCTCCGTTTCGAGCGCAATCCGCTAAGGCCGGTGGCCGAAATCATGACCCGCGAACATCTTATCACTACTAATGTACTTACCGACCTGGATCAGGCTTCGGATATACTTCAGGAATTCAAGATCGAGAAACTTCCGGTTGTTGATGATAATTACAGACTGGTAGGGCTCATTACCTACAAAGATATTAGTAAGATCAAAGCCCGCCCGAATGCCTGCAAAGATGAACTTGGGCGGTTGAGGGTGGCAGCAGGAGTCGGTGTTACCGCCGATGTGCTGGAACGTATTACCGAACTGGTTAAAAACGGCGTTGATGCAGTTGTGATTGATACCGCCCATGGCCATTCAAAAGGCGTACTGGATACAACACGCATGGTAAAGAAACATTTTCCTGACCTGCAACTGGTAGTGGGTAATATTGCTACTGCTGAGGCTGCCCGCGCTTTGGTGAATGCCGGAGCCGACGCAGTTAAAGTGGGAATTGGACCGGGTTCCATATGCACTACCCGCGTTATTGCCGGAATTGGCATACCGCAGCTTTCGGCCATCTATGTCGTAGCCAAAGAACTCAAGGGTACAGGTGTGCCGGTGATTGCCGACGGAGGGATCCGTTATACCGGCGATATAGTGAAAGCTATTGCTGCCGGCGCATGCAGTATCATGGCAGGATCCTTGTTTGCCGGCGTGGAGGAATCTCCCGGCGAAACCATTATATATGAAGGCCGTAAATTTAAATCGTACCGCGGAATGGGCTCTATCGAAGCCATGCAGAAAGGTTCAAAAGACCGGTATTTCCAGGATATGGAAGATGATATTCAAAAACTGGTTCCGGAAGGAATTGTGGGCAGGGTGCCCTTTAAAGGAGCTCTCTCCGAAGTAATTCACCAGATGGTGGGAGGTTTACGCGCAGGAATGGGTTATACCGGCTCGGCTAACATTGTCGGTCTTCAGAATGCAAAATTTATAAGAATAACCTCCTCCGGAGTGATCGAAAGCCATCCTCACGACATTACCATCACCCGCGAAGCTCCCAATTACAGCAGGTAATTACCTGAAATCAAGACCTTTTTTACAGACCTAACCCCTAAAACACTGGGCTCAGAACCTCAGTCAATAAATCAATAATTTTACGATGACTATGAAACGGACACTTTTTAATGCTTCCCTTACACTTCTATTTGGCATTTTTTCCTTATCGGTTTTCAGCCAGAGTACTGATCCTGTTTTACTCCAGGTAGCCAATGAGAAAATTACAAAAAACGAGTTCATTAAAGTCTTTGAAAAAAACAATACCAAAAACGAGAAACCCGATACCAAGGCCCTGGAAGAATACCTCGACCTGTTTATTAATTTCCGTTTAAAAGTTACCGAAGCCAAATCATTGGGAATGGATACCGTAAAATCGTTCCGCGACGAATTAGCCGGGTACCGCAAACAATTGGCCCAGCCTTACCTGGCCGATAACGAAGCGAATGAAAAAATGATGCAGGAAGCTTACGAGCATAAACGCTTCGATATACGCGCCAGCCATATTTTAGTCCGTGTCGACAGGCTTGCATCCGCCTCGGATACCCTGGCCGCCTGGAACAAAATTATGCAGCTCTACAAACGTATAGTCACCAAAGGCGAGGATTTCGGCAAAGTAGCCGCTGAAGCATCAGAAGATCCTTCTGCCAAAGATCGTGAAGCTGACGGACAGAAAACCAAAGGCAACCGCGGCGACCTCGGATTCTTTACAGCCTTCGACATGGTATATCCTTTCGAAACCGCTGCCTATAATGCAAAGGTGAATGAAGTTACCCTGCCTGTACGCACCGATTTTGGATACCACCTGATCAAAGTAACGGCAAAAATCCCGGCCATGGGAAAAATACAGCTGGCCCATATTATCCTGGTTTACCCCAAAAAAGCTACCCTCGATGACTCACTCAATGTGCAGGATTCAGCTAATATGGCCTTCAAATTACTGAAAGGCGGAAGCGATTTTGGCGATATCGCCAAAAAGTATTCGGATGACTTTTCAACTTCCGGTAAAGGGGGCGTATTGCCCTGGTTCGGTGTGAACCGCCTTCTGCCCGATTTCATCTTCAACATCCAGAAAATGAAACAAAAAGGCGATTTTTCGGAGCCTTTCCAAACCCAGTATGGATGGCACATCATCAAACTGGTCGACCGTAAACCTATCGGAACCTTCGAGGAAGAAAAGGACGATATTAAACAACGCATTTCGCGCAGCGACCGCAATACCGAAATCCAGAACACTTTTATTGCAAAAACCAAGGCCACGTACAGCTTTTCACAGAACCTGCAGGCACTCGACGAACTAACTAAAACGGTTACCGACTCCATTTTCGAAGCCAGCTGGAAACTGGAACAGGCCGCTGGTCTCGATAAAAATATTTTCACCATTGGAACTAAAAACTATACCCAGGCTGACTTAGCCAAACATTTAGCCACCACCCAGCGTCATGGGCAAAAACGGGATATCCCGGCTTATGTTTTTCAACAGTACACCAGCTTTGTGAATGATGCTGTGAATAAATATGCCGACAGCCAGCTTGAAAATGAAAAACCTGACTTCAAGGCGCTCATCAACGAGTACCACGACGGCATCCTGCTTTTCGATCTTACCGATAAAAAAGTCTGGTCAAAAGCCGTGAAGGATACCGTTGGACTCCAGAAATTCTATGAGCTGAATAAAAATAATTACATGTGGGAATCCCGGCTCGACGCCTCTATCCTTACCATAAAGGATCCGTCCATCATCAAGAGCCTGAAAAAACTCCTGAAAAAAGGGGTTGCCGATGAACAGATCCTGGCGAAGTTTAATCACGACTCCATTCAAAAAGTGACCATTGAGCATAAGAAATTCCTCAAAGGTGAGAATATGAACCTTGCCAATATAGAGTGGAAAACCGGGATATCCGAACTGATTCCTTTGGCCGACAAGGAAAATGCCATAGTGGTGGTTCACCAGGTAGCGGCTCCTGAGCCAAAACTGCTGAGCGAAATACGGGGTGCCATGACGGCTGATTACCAGAATTATCTTGAAAAGGAATGGATAAGCCAGCTGCGTGAAAAGTACCCGGTAAGTGTGAATCGTGAAATTTTTAACACAATCATAACACCCTAAGAGCGCATGCTTCGTTTGCTGGTAATTTCAGCTTTTATTTCCATCGCTATGATGTCCTGTAATTTGCTTCCCGGCAAGGGGAAAGGCAAGCTTAAGCCTATTGCCCGGGTGTATGATAAGTACCTTTACCGCGACGATCTGAAAGGGCTGGTTACGGCTGGCATAAGTGCCGACGACAGCATGGAAATAACAGCAGCCTATATCAATAATTGGGTAAGGCAGGAATTGCTGCTCAAACAGGCGGAAGATAATCTCGACGAAGGGAAAACCGATTTCAGCAAACAAATTGAGCAATACCGCAATTCACTTGTTATTTATGCCTACGAATCGGAATTGGTGAAGCAGAAACTGGATACCGTGGTTCCAATGAGCGAAATTGAAGCTTATTACCAGAAAAATCAAAATAACTTCTATCTGCGTGAGAACATCGTCCTGGCCAGTTATGTCATCATCCCCAAAGTTTCGCCTGTAGCGGCAAAATTAAAATCCTTGTTACAGAGCAACCGCGAAGCCGACAAGGAAAAACTGCTTACGCTCTGCCAGGAGAACGGCGCGGATTACCGTATCAACGACGGCACCTGGATGTCGTTTGCCGATCTGACCCGTAAAATCCCGCTTTCGGTGGACGATCAGCAGGAATTCTTAAGCAGCAACAAATATTATGAAGTAAAAGATTCAACCACCCTGTATTATGTGGCGATTTCAGCGTTTAAAAGCAAGGAAAGCATATCGCCTCTCAGCTTTGAAATTGAAAATATACGCACCATCCTTTTAAACAAACGTAAAGCCGAGCTGCTGTCGCGCATGGAAGATGACCTTTTCAGCGATGCCGTGAAGCGGAACAAATATGAAATATTCAAGAAGTAATTTCCAAATACCCATGATAAAGAGAATGATATTACCTGCTTTACTGATCGTATTCATTGGATCGGTATTCCAGGTTAAGGCTCAAAATGAAAAAGTAGTCGACGAGATTGTTGCCCTGGTGGGAAGCCACCCGGTATATTGGTCGGATGTGGAAGCTCAGTATGCCCAGGGTAAGGCACAGGGAATGAAAGGTGATCCTCCGGCTATGCGGTGTGAGATTTTTGAAAATCTGGTTTTCCAGAAACTACTTGTCTACCAGGCCGAAATTGACAGTTTGGTGGTTAGCGACGACCAGGTGAATAGTGAACTCGAACGCCGTCTGCGCTATTACATTCAGCAGTTTGGTTCACAACAGAAACTGGAAGAGTTCTACGATAAATCGATGGATGAATTCAAGAATGAACTCCGCGAACCACTCAGGCTGGAGCTTCTTTCGCAACAGGCACAGGGGAAAATTGTCGACAATGTTAAAATGACCCCGAACGAGACAAAAGAATATTTTACCAACATCAAGCCGGATAGTATTCCTGTAATCCCTACCGAATATGAAATCGGGCAAATTGTTAAAACTCCTGTGGTGGGACCGGCCCAGTTGAAAGAGGCACGCGAAAAACTTATTGCACTCCGGGCCAGGGTGATGAAAGGCGAAAAATTCTCGACCCTGGCTGTGCTTTATTCCGAGGATCCGGGTTCGGCGGCCAAGGGGGGCGAACTTGGATTGTTCAGCAAGGGCAGCATGGCGCCTGAATTTGAATCGGCCGCTTTTAACCTGAAAAACAAGAATGACCTTTCGGAGATTATAAAAACCAAGTTCGGATACCATTTACTGCAGCTCATCGAGCGAAAGGGTGAATTTGTAAACGTGAGGCATATTCTTATCGTGCCCAAAGTTTCGCCCGACGACCTGGTGGCGGCCGCTTCCAAACTGGATAGCATTGCGGATAAAATACGGATCGATTCAATTAAATTTGAAAAGGCAGCTATGCTGTACAGCGATGATCCGGGTAAGGTGAACGGAGGCTCCATCCAAAGCCAATCCACCGGGAATACCCGCCTTGCCGCAGATGAACTTGATCCTAAAGTATTCTTTATCATCGATAAAATGAAACCGGGCGAAATTTCAGGCAGCGTTCCCTATACCACCGAAGATGGAACCCAGGCTTACCGTATCTTGTACCTTAAAGTGCGCACCCAGCCGCACAAGGCTAATATGAAAGAAGATTATAACAAAATACAGGAATGGGCGCTGGCGAACAAAAAGGAAAAGGTTATTTCCAAATGGATTGAAACAAAATCAAAAACGGCTTATATCCGCCTTGGCGAGAAGTACAAAAGCTGCGATTTCAAATATAAATGGACCTTTACCGCAAAGTAAGCAGCGGTAAAGTGATGGCTGGACAGGAGCCGGGAAAAATGTGATTGGAAAGGGTACTGTCATTCATAGGCTGATCAGCGGAATGTACGTTTAATCCCTGCTCCGTTACTCTTGGTCCAGGGCTACACCGGCCCTCTCTTACCCGGACACACGCTTTGATAAAACTATAGGAATTATGATTCAACACAAGTCAGATACTGAAGCGCTCAACGATTTTTTGATCAGGTATAATACCTTGCGTGCCGAAATCGGGAAAGTGATAGTAGGGCAGGACGAGGTAATTAAAACCCTGCTGATCGCTATTTTCTCGAAAGGCCACGGTTTGCTGGTAGGCGTTCCGGGGCTGGCAAAAACCCTGATGGTAAACACTCTGTCGCAGGTGCTTGGGCTAACCTACAGCCGCATACAGTTTACGCCCGACCTCATGCCTTCCGATATCATTGGCACCGAGATTTTGGACCAGGACCGTAAATTTCGCTTTATACGCGGTCCCGTTTTTGCCAACATTATTCTGGCCGACGAAATAAACCGTACCCCTCCCAAAACCCAGAGTGCCCTGCTCGAGGCCATGCAGGAAAAGGCCGTTACCGTAGCCGGGGTGAGCCATAAACTGGACGAACCCTTTTTTGTATTGGCCACGCAAAACCCGATTGAACAGGAAGGAACCTATCCCTTGCCCGAAGCCCAGCTCGACAGGTTTATGTTCAATATCTGGCTCGATTATCCTTCGTTTAACGAGGAGATACAGGTAGTTAAAAATACGACCACCATGCACACGGCTTCACTCAACGTGATTCTGACGGCCGAAGAAATCAAATATTACCAGGACCTGATCCGCCGCATCCCGGTTGCCGACAATGTGTATCAATATGCCGTAAAACTGGCATCCCTTACCCGTCCCGGAACGGCCCTGGCTCATCCTTGGGCAAACAGCTATCTTACCTGGGGAGCCGGTCCCCGCGCATCGCAATACCTCATACTCGGAGCCAAATGCCATGCTGCCGTCAGCGGGAAATACTCACCCGATATAGCCGATGTTCAGGCTGTAGCCACCTCCATTCTCCGCCACCGCATCGTACGCAACTATAAAGCCGAAGCCGAAGGTATTAAAGAACAGGATATTGTAAACGAATTACTTAAATAGAGGCTTTCCCTGTATAAATTATAAAACCGGTATCAGTGCAGATGCCGGTTTTTTTATGGGATACTTTAGTGCTCCGCTACCAGTATTTCAATGCTTATCGTACCGATATACTGCGTGATGAGTAATTGCTATTCAAGTCGAAACCGCAATCACTGATACGGTTTAACGCCATCCCTTTTAACCGGGGAAAAGGCATTCTTTCATACTCAGCACTGAAGGTAATGCCACGCTTGCTGAATATTTATACCTGCCGGCATGAATGATTAGATTTATAAACCTAAGGATGACAAATTCTAGTCGGGCAAGTTTATTCAACATCTGAAATAAGCACTTGAGTTACGCTCTGTCAAATTTCCTGTATATAAGAAAGCGCCGATGTACCCAGATCATGGGCTGCCGAAACCAGAAAATTCGCCTGTATACTGTTCAGGCAGATCAAAAAGTCAATAAGCATTAAGCTGTATTTTCGGGAAGAGTTTAAATACCAGGTTTTTCCGAGGAACTGAATCGGTCCTGGAAGGGTCGTCGCCTGGCCAAAGGCGCGGAACAGCCCGGAGGATGCAGGATCGACGGAATAAATGTTCCCGATTATTCAGGGAACTCCGAACAAAACAGGGGTATTAACAGTTTTTATAAAACGCTTTGACTAATCGTACCGATTGGGGCAAATTGTGTTTATCTTTGCATGAAAATAGTTAAACCCATAACAAATAATAAATAAAATGGCTGTATTAGTAGGTAAAAAAGCGCCTCAGTTTGAGGCAGACGCGGTATTAAACGGAGGCGAATTTGTTGAGAAATTCTCACTCGCCCAGTATATCGGCAAAAAACATGTGGTATTTTTCTTTTATCCCCTCGATTTCACCTTTGTTTGCCCGACCGAAATCATCGCATTTCAGGATAAACTGGCTGAATTCGAAAAACGCAACGTTCAGGTGGTTGGCTGCTCGGTCGACAGCAAGTTTTCACATTGGGCATGGCTGAACACCGAAAGAAAAGCCGGTGGCATTAAAGGCGTTACTTTTCCCCTGGTTTCAGATCTTTCGAAAACCATTTCCGAAAACTACGACGTACTGGCCGGTGAATGGGAATATGACGAGGATGAAGATTATGTTGATTTCGTTGGTGAGGCCGTTGCTTACCGTGGATTGTTCCTGATCGACAAACAAGGTACGGTGCGTCACCAGGTAGTGAATGACCTGCCTTTGGGCCGCAGCGTGGAAGAAGCCTTACGCATGGTGGATGCACTGCAGTTTTTTGAGGAAAACGGGGAAGTTTGTCCCGCCGACTGGCATAAAGGTGATGAAGGCATGAAAGCGACAGCTGAAGGCGTAGCCGATTACCTGAGCAAACACTAATCCCTTAGCAGGAATAAATAACATGCAACTCGCATTTTTGAAATGAAAAGTGGCTTGCTGATTTTTGGCAGGACACAATCCACCCCGGTGTGTAAAATGGGATATGAAAAACGGAGATTGACTGTATCCAATTTATAAAATGCCAATTGTTAGCGAATGCAGAACAGTGTATAAATTATTGCTTCCAGGTTTAAGATAAAACCGGCCCTGTGCCGGTTTTTTTTTGCTCATCGGGATAAAAAAACTCCTTCAGGAATCGACACTGAAGGAGTTTAGGCTGAAAGGTTCAGCAGGTAAGATTATGAGCCGTAATAGAATTTTTCGTTTACAATTTTACCATCTTTCCAGTGTTGTACCGAAACCTGTTTGTAGTTTCGTACGCCGTATTCCTTGTGCGTATAATCCATGTTCCAGACTACCATCGACAGATTTTCGCCTACGGCAACATCGAGTACCTGTGCACCCCTGAATTCGGAAATTCCACCAAAAAATGCAAGTTCCCGCTCGCGGTTGGCATCTTTACCGGCAGTGGCAGGCATTTCGTTTTCCTGCATAACTACATCATCGGCGTAGTATTTTTCAAAAGCCTCCATGGCCTTTCCCTGGAGCACCATGTTGTTCAGGTCATTGATCAATTCTGAAATTGTGTTCATCTGTATTTATTTAAGCTGTTATTAATAGGTTTGCTACCCATTGCGGGATGATGCTTATATAAACAAAACGCAACGACTAAAGTTTTGATATATCAACAATAATAAGGGGGATAAACAACTTAATTCCGGCAATCTCAAATGTTCATTGCATGATTTATAGTTCATGCTCCGCATCAAATTTTTTCACTTCATTATACATTTGGCCACCCTGCCCCCGGGCTTTCCTCCACCTTACTGTATGTTGTCCATTAACCTGGATATTATTGGGGAAGAGTCTGGAAGTTTGAAGCCAGGGTTTTCAATCCGTTCAATTGTTCCTCATTCAGCCCGTCGGGAATGATTTGTGCGGAGCGGCACATGAAAAAAATACGGGCCGATTTAGCCAGAATATCTATAACATCAAAAGTATCAGGTACATTTTCCCCTATTGCAAACACCCCGTGCTTTTCCCATATGGCTACGTCATGGTCCCGAAGGGCTTTAATGGTTTCTGTAGCAATATCAAGTGTTCCGGGAAGGAAATAAGGCACAAAGCCTACGCCTTTCGGCACGAAAATCATGGTTTCGGGATGCATGCTCCACAATAAATTGTTGAGTACATCCTGTTTGCAGAATTCGCGGGCTTGTGTTATGCTCACCAGTTCGGTGACATGGGAGTGCATGACTACTTTTTCGGAACTTCCGCGTTCGGCAATCATCTGGTGTATCGCCAGGTGTGCAGGGAGTTCCGATGTAGGCTTGAAGTTGCCTGAGTCCGTTTCAGATGAGAGGATGCTATACCCGTTGGCAGAATCGTTCAGTTTGATGAAAAGGCCGTTTTCCAGGGGCTTACGGGCCAGGTCACGCATACGCTTCCCCTTGCCGCTTACAAAAAAAACACACCCTGCCAGCTTAGGATATTCCATGGGAAGTTCCGTTACCGGAAGTGAAACTTTTTCTGCAATCTCATGCCCGAGCAAATCGGAAACATGAACTGAGATGTTCCCTGCATTGCGCTCGGCCCAGCCTCTTTCCCACATATATCCGGCAACACCGGCTATTTCCCGGAGGACGGTTTTTAGCGCCTTATTGCTTTTGAGAATATCTTTCATGCTGATAAATATTAAATGGGTTAATTCCTGCAAGCCTTGCAGATGTATAGACATTGCTGTTGCAGAATATTTTTAAACACGAACTACAAACTTTAGTCTTTGGCCGTATACAGTTTGTTTTTTGCCGGGACCTTTACACCACCAAGCCTGTCAGCCCAGTTTTCGGGAAAAGCGTTAAAATAGTTTTTCCAGCTGCAGCCGTATTTTTTCCTGTGCCAGCGGCTGTATAAAACCCGCGAAACCGATGGAATACCCACAATCAATAGGTACAAGGGCCCCAGCATGAGCGACTGCCTTGCATGCCCGTATTCGTGCATACGGCAATCGTTTACCAGGTGTGTGAACCGGTTACCTGCCGGAGTCCAGAAAACAAACCACCCAAGGCTCACGCCTGTTTTGGGCGTTTCAATAAAATACCTTTGCTTTTCTAACCTTATGTCAACCACCAGGTGCAGCAGTTTCATTATGAGAAGCACCGTCAACCCAAAAAGATTTTGCGGAAGTTCCCATAAATACAGCAAGGGAAGAAAAATAAATTTTATGTATTTAGACATGGGATGAGCCAGGCGGCCGGTTTTTAAATCTCATTAATTGGGTCAGCTGGCTGTCAATAGTCTGTGGTCTAGCGTATATCCATACCGAGCCATGAATCCAGAGTTTCAATTACCAGCTTACGTTGTTCCGGGCTCAGGGTGGCAATCTGTGTTCCATGTGTGCCACCGGCTTTCACCATCTTCAGGCTGCCGCTGCCAGGCTTTATTTCAGCCCCGGTTGCGCCCCAGGGGTCAGATTCCCCATAAATATAGATCATATGCTGAGGTTTTCCGTTGATGAATTTTTTCAGCTTTTCCTGGTAGGAGGGATCCCAAACAATAGGTACATTCGGGGGCACAAAGGCCGAATTGGGATAATCCTTGTTTTTGAGGTATTTTTTGAAGGGTTTCTCATCGTACTCGTAATACCCGAGCTGGGTATAAAACTGATAATTGGCCGCCTGGTATACGTTTGCCGCATCGGTGTACCAGAAAGGTGGAACGATCTGTATAAGGTAAGAAGCCATTTTTCCGGGAGAGGTAGTTTTCAGATCAGGTAAGCGGGATTCGTCGGCGGTATACTGCCAGAACGAAAACGGGAACTCCAGCACGGAGTAGTCGTAGGCCGATTCATCATCAATAATAGTGAATTTCAAGCCATTTTTAGCTGCAATCGCTTTCCATTCCGGTAAAACCTTGCTTTTGTTTTTCAGCAGGTAAAGCTGAATGTCCTTTATATGCTTCCGCTGCTCCCGCTTACCAACCGTTTTAAAGTGCTTATCAATACGGGAATCAAGTCTCTGGTAATTAAGCGGTGCCACATAAGGGACTGTAACATCAACATCATCGGGGAAAAAGAGCTTATACTCCGTGGCCGTCTGCCCGCCTTTGCTAACCCCGCTTGCTACCCATTTGCCTTTGTAAATCTGGCCCAAAAGCCCGCGGATATAATGGTAGTCGCCGGCATCCTGTTCGGCAGTGAGGTACTTCCAGTCGATAGGGTTCGGCACCGAAGCCCCGAAATACCGGTGTTCAACATACAGTTGGTTGCCATGTAACAAACTACTTAACTCTGTTTTCACCCTGGGGGTCACCCATTGCGCATCGTAGCCTTCGGTTTCCATCACGGTAGGTTTATCGAAACCTTCGTGTCCAACAAAGATTCTTTGCATAAAGGAGGCACCGGACGGATTTTTATGATCCACCAGCTGGGGAAGCATCAGTATATAGAATTCGCTGAACGCGGAAGTGTCTCTTTTTATAACCCCTGCGCCGGGGATAGCTTTCAGGAATTTGTATAATTCGCTGTCCTGGGCCGCGCTGAGTAAAGGCAGCAGTAAAAGGGTAAAAAACAGTATTCGTAAGGATTTCATAAAGATTTGGTTGATAAAATGAAACGCAAAAATATTCATTTCATTTCACATGCCGGTATAAGATTGGAAAATCACTTTTTTAATAACTTTGCCGGATATGCTGAAGCAGCGGGGATAGCAAGGACAATCCAGAAAAGGTTTGACTGATGCCTGGAATTCACCCTGTTTTGTTCAGTTTTGTTACCCTGCTTTTACACCCTGATCCCTAAATCCTGAATAATGATTTTTCCCCGTGAAGATGCCCTTGTATTGCTTCGTAAATATGTGAAAAACGAAAAAATGATTGCCCATAGCCTGGCTTCAGAGGCCGTAATGCATGCCCTGGCTCTTCGGCTGGGCCGGAATGCCGAAGCATGGGCACAGGCCGGCCTGCTTCACGACCTGGATGTGGAGGATACCAAGGGCGATGCCTTTACGCATGGACCCGAAGCTGCGAAATGGCTGGCTGAGATGGGGCTGGATGTTGATGTTGTTGATGCTATCGGCATGCATAACGAAATAGCCAGTGGCAGGGAACGTACAACGGAATTCCAGCATGCACTGGCTGCAGGCGAAACCATCACCGGGCTCATCATGGCAACGGCCCTGGTTTACCCGGATAGGAAAATAGCTTCCGTGAAAACAAAATCGGTTGTGAAACGGATGAAGGAGAAAGCCTTTGCCGCTTCGGTGAAACGCGAAAATATTTTGGAATGCGAATTAATAGGAATTCCGCTGGATGAATTTGCTGCTCTGGCCATTACCGCTATGACAGAAATAGCCGGGGAAATCGGATTATAGGCGGGGGCTTTGCGGCTTTTATGGGATACATTCAAATAAACCCTGACTGCCTGATCATCTCCTCTTTTTTAATACCTTTGTTACATCATGATAAAGAAGTTATTGGATAGAATTCCGCCCATTTTCAAAAACAAGTACCTGATAACGGGTGTGATTTTCATTGTATTGATGCTCTTTTTTGATGGTAACGACCTTTTTACGCAGTACCGGATGCGGCAGGAACTTAATGGGCTCAGGAAGGAACTGCAATTCTACCGCGATGAGGCGAAAAAGGACAGCATGGAACTTAGCCGTCTGACCGGCGATTCGCTTGAACTGGAAAAACTGGGCCGTGAAAAATATATGATGAAACGCGACAGCGAAGATATATACATTATCGTACGCAAGCCTGTTGCGAAAAAATAGACAACCCGGCACAACTACCATAGTCCTCTCCTGAAAAATAAGCCTCCATGAAAATTCCCTTTGGCCACATCTTCCTCTCCCTGGCACTCCTTTCCGGAATGCGTCTCAGCGCTCAGGATGCAACACCGGTACTGCCTGTTGATCCCGATACCAAATTCATCACCTACCAGGAAGTGGTTTCCATAGCCGGCACACCCGCCGAGTTATTCAACCGCACCATCGAATGGGTGAATAAGCAATATAAAAATCCGACCGTTGCTACAAAAGTAAGGAACCCGGCTACCGGTATAATTGAAATAGCCCATCGTATAGAACTCGCTAAAGTGACTGACGGGGTTTCACTGCCGGCCGGCATAGTGGATTATACCCTGAAGATTGAACTGAAAGAGGGCCGTTACCGCTATACCATCACTAATTTCAATTTAAAGAATGTGTCGCCTCAGCCCATTGAAAGCTGGCTGGATAAAAAGGACAATGCCTATACGCCTGCCAGGCAGGCTTTCCTGAAACAGATTGATGATACGGTTCGAAAACTTATCGAAAGCCTGAAACAGGGACTTCAGCCCCCTGCTGCCAAAAAAATGGATGTGTGGTAAAACCGGAACGGCAAGGGTTTACTTCCTGGGGAAAGTCCTTTTTACCCCGGCGTAATTCACCTTTTTAACTTCCCCGAGATAGTCAAGCAGGGTTTGCGCGCTGGTGTTGAAATGGGTTGTCCCCGCATCTTTATGGTTAAATTTGTAACTGGCCGCTATATAGCTGTTTAAACCTACCGTATAGTTTTTTGTACTGTCGATCAGCTTTCCTGCTACGTCTTTCATTTCCACATCCGTGCATAAACCCGAACTGCCGACTGTCACCGTATATGTCATGCCTGAAGGAACCAGGTCAATTTCTTTTTCCCGGTTGTAAGCATTGCAGATCAGCGATTTAATTTCGTCGTAAGTCAGGGTGTAGGTGACTACCTGGTTGCCAAAAGGGTCGAGACGGAAAATATCTTTCAGCTTTATATTCCCCTGCGGCAGGTTCGGTATGCGAATGCCTCCGCCATTCTGGAAGGCAAAGTCCACTTTCAGGCGCGAGGTTATGGCATCGGTCATCAGGCAGCCGAGTTCTTCCTGGCTTCCAAATTCCGTTTCGGCAAAACCGACTACACGGTCCATTTCTTCATTCACATTGTATTTGTCAATCATCGCCTGTACTTCAGGATCCGTTTTATGCAGACTTGCCAGGGCTACCAGTTCGTATTTGCGATCGGTGATTTTACCCCTGGTAATCTGAAGGGTGGTAATCCCTGCATTTTTAAGGCCGGAGCCCGTTTGAACTATCATAACCCCGTTCACCATCATGGCCTGGGTCATGGTGGTGTGCGAGTGACCGCCAATGATGAGGTCAAACTGCGAATAGGCCTTAGCAAGTGCTTCGTCGCCTTCCACACCCAGGTGGGTAAGACCGATAAGCATACCGTATTTTTGTTTCAGCCATAAATACTCTTTGGCTTTTTCGATGCCGTTGGTGAATTTTAATCCTTCCAGCCGCGACGGATGCGAATCGGGTAAACCATTTTCGCCCAGTTGTATGATGCCCAGGAAGGGAATCCTGAGTTTACCGGCTTTCAGGATAACATAAGGTGCCGGTTGCATTTCAACCGCCCCGCCTGCATCAATGTTGCAGCTGATAAAGGGGAATGTGGCCTGCCTGCGGCGCTTGTTCTGAAGTTCCTGCCCCATATCAAACTCATGGTTTCCAATGGCCGTGACATCAAAATGAAGTTTGTTCATGATGTCAATCATGGGGTATCCTTTATCAGGGTACATATCCACGATGGGATTTCCGGTAAAGTTATCGCCTGCCGCCACCAGAAATACATATTTGTGGGTCCTGCGCAAGCTGTCGGCCAGGTAGGCCA
>CAIPFN010000006.1 GCA_903864265.1 uncultured Bacteroidales bacterium
ATCTCCGACATACACTTTAATACCTTTCGCAAGAATCCTTGTTTTTCTTGTTTCCAGGTTTATTTCTGTTACCACGGCCTCTGCGTTGTTCGATTGGGCGGCCGAACGAAAAGAAACCAAATAATAAACAGGATTATCGCCTTTAAGGACAATGAAATTCCTGTTGGCCACATTCAAGGTGTTTTTTCCTTCAATTCTTTCGTGAATCAGTTCTTTGGGGTTCCCTGCTTGTTGCACCGAAATGTAAGGCAGGAGCTTTCTGTCAGACTTGATTTGTAAAACGATTTCCGATGTCAGGAAATAACTTGCCGGCCCATCGAACGTAAAACCGGTATATCTTTCCTTTGCCGGCGTTGCAGGGGAATTAAAATCATCGCTACCGGAATTTAACTGGTATATCCTGTCCTTCGAAGAACCCTGGTGAAAATAAAAGGCATTCAAACCGGGTAAATAAGCCCAGGCATTGTCCGTGCTATTTGCATCGGCAAAAAAATTATCCGGCAGATTGATACATTCCAGGTTTTTTCTATTCCAGATCCTGGAATCATTCGGTGAAATAACCACCAGGTATTTATTATCCGGGGTAAACTGCAGGTCATACGGGTTCCAGAGCGTGATCTGGTTGGGCAATGCATTATCCTGGCCAAAAAGCGATACCTGAGAAAGAAGGATCAGGGCGATGCCGAATATCTTTTTCATGCTGAAGGTTTACGGTTATTTCAAGTCCCCTTATTCAAAATAAATCACATTGGTCAGGGCGGCCTCACCCGGCGAATATCCCGAACCAACGATCGCATAAAGCTTATTGTTATGAATCGTGATGGCTGCCTGATGATTGGTTCCATCCAGGTAGGGAGGAGTTATATCGCTTATTGTATTGCCCGATAAATCCAATTTGTACAGACTGGAAGTTGTATTTATAAAGATTTGATTTTTCGCGGCAATCATTCCAGCATCATTCTTTAACAGCCCGCTCAGACCCGGGCCCAGGAAAACCTGCCTGGTAAGTTTTAATGTGGTTTTATCAAAAACAAACATTAATAACCTGGGGTTTGCAAATGAAGGATCATTCTTTTCGGTAGCATTATTGAGAAAATAATAAACATTGTTTGCATCGCTGCATGATATAATATTTTCACTACTCCTCTTATAATATTGAGAAGTTGAATCCCTGAAAACCGTTTTGTTAACATCGTCGGCGGTATAAAAACTTATGTAATTCGATGGATGTCCGTTAATACTGTATTTCCCGTTAGTGCTTGCAAAGTATGCTTTTATATGTTCAGGATTGGCCAGGCAATAAGCCTCATCGATATCCAAACCCATGATCCCGGTTAACATTACATAATCATTTTCATAAAATCCTCCGATTTCAATTAGTCGTGCCGTGCCGATTCTATAGGCCTTGAGGCCGGCATAATAGGGATCATAATACAAAAACCAAAAGGGGTTTGCGAAGCATTTAAAATTTGAAATACCTGCGCCCGCCAGGGGAAAATCGAAAAGTTTTGTATCCACATCCAGCTTATCAGGGCCTATTCCATGAAGTCCTGTTGCCACATGACTTGAATATGCACCCGATTGTGCCCAGAATATTCCATACCGCACATCAGTGGCATCGCCCTCTTTGTAAAAGAAGGGATTGTATTCGGCATTATCCTGCCGGACAAAAACAGAATCCCCATTTAAGTCGCAACGGGCATAATCGAAGGTAGGATTCGGGGATTGACCGGCATAAAATGTTCCGGTGTAAAATTGAGTCAAATGGCCGTTTTCGTATTGCAGTTGAACCGGCGTTTCCTCTATGCTCAGCGGGAATTCCTGTCCGCCTAAAACATGCCAGCCATTGATTTCCTGAATGAGTCCGGGGACTTTATTAACAGGCGTTTGGTCCTGGCTTTTCCCGGAAGGTGAACAGGAAATCAGTTGAAGTGCCGAAAGAATCAGTAATCCGGAAATATATTTTTTCATACTATGTTTTTAGCTGGGAGAACCGCTTATAAATTAAACTGTAAGCCAAGTCCTGTTCGGAATGTATGGATGGTTGAGGTGGTGTGGGAATTGTTGGTCCAGTTGTAGTTTCGGAAAGCGAGATCTACCAGGAATCTGGTTTTCCCGTTTATTGGAATAGCCGGTGTAAATCCATACCCTATTACATCAGGATGTCGTATTACATCCGCTTGCCCTTCCTCAATAAACCGTGCATTGCTTTTACCTATTTCAACAAAAAAACCTCCGATCA
>CAIPFN010000007.1 GCA_903864265.1 uncultured Bacteroidales bacterium
ACTTTAATGTAATGCTTCAGCCGTTTCATAAATACCTCGTAGCCGTCGTGCACAAAGGCTTCCGAAGTATTGCCTATCATAAGCAGGGTAATGTTCATATATTCAGTTCATTATAATTCGTTGCATGACTGATGCCAGGGTATAGATCGGGCTCAGATGGAATCCGTCAAAGATACTGACAGTCTTTTAGATCGGGGAGAAAAACATAGTGGATTTTTTTGGTTTGATTTTTGTACCTTTACGGTGTTGTAAAAATAATAGGATGAAAAAGATAATTCAAAATTTAACTCTCTGTTTGTCAGTATTATTGTTATCACATACCTCTGTTACAGCACACGAACTACCTGGACTGATTGAAAATATTACTGCAGCAATAAAAACAGGTAATTCAAAGGAACTTGCCAAATATTTCGCTCCCACGGTGGAAATCATTCTTCCCGGGAGTGAAGGCGCTTTTAGCAAAGCCCAGGCCGAAATGATCATGAAAGATTTTTTCGCCCGGGCCGCCACCATTTCATTCACGGTGAACCAGAAAGGCAATTCGGCAGGCGGAGCTCAATTTATCATTGGGACCTATAAAAACAAAAACGAAATTCTGAATGTTTACATTCTGCTGAAGCCGGTTTCGAATCAACTGATGATACAACAAATGCATTTCGAAGCAGACTGATTAATCTAAAATTTTCTTTCACTGTGACTATTGATGAAATTGTTCTCAACACACTTCGCGAAGATATTGGTGAAGGTGACCATACATCCTTATCTACAATCCCTGCCGATGCTTCAGGAAAAGCCCGTTTACTCATAAAAGAGGATGGGGTCCTGGCCGGGGTTGATATTGCACGCAAGGTTTTTTCTTACACTGACAGTGCTATTACCATGGAGCAGTTTATCGCTGATGGAACGCTTGTCAAAAAAGGGGATGTAGTCTTTGAAGTAAGCGGTCCATGCATTGCCCTGCTCACCGCCGAACGCACAGCACTTAACTTTATGCAGCGTATGAGTGGCATTGCCACACAGACCCGTTTGCTGGTGGACGCCATTGCCGGCTTGCCCACCCGTATACTCGATACACGCAAAACCACTCCCTTGCTTCGTGAATTCGAAAAACAGGCGGTCAGGATAGGCGGTGGATATAATCATCGTTTTGGCCTTTTTGATATGATTCTCATCAAAGATAATCATGTTGACTTTGCCGGTGGAATTGCCAAAGCCATATCCGCCTGCCATGAATATATGGAGGAAAATGGACTGCATCTGACCGTTGAAATTGAAACCCGCAATCTGGATGAAGTGAAACAGGTACTGGAATATGGAGGTGTAAACCGCATCATGCTTGATAACTTTTCATTCGATATGATAAGGCAGGCCGTAACTATAATTGACAGGAAGTACGAAACGGAAGCATCTGGCGGCATTAACCTTCAGACTATACGACAGTATGCGGATTGTGGTGTTGATTTTATTTCGGTAGGTTCACTCACCCATCATATCAGCAGCCTCGACATGAGTTTAAAGGTGGTAAAGGAGTTGAAGGCAGTTGGAGAATAGGGGCTAAAAAGGTAAATATCTGATTTCAGGCAGGACGATACGCCATGACTTACCGTTCCCGGTTCATTTCCGAAAGGTTTCGCTACATTTACCATTTTGAAACCTGCATTTATTATCCCGCTTACCCTGACCCTATTTTTAGTAAGCAAATTATTTATTCCTCATTGTCTCCGGATCTGCCGGGCAGCAATTTTTTCCCCGCTTCCTTGTCTACTTTAAAGTTCAAGAATTACATATGACAAAATTATCGGTCAGGCTTACCAACTCGATTCAGAACAGGCGCAGCCGGTTCTTTAAAAGTAAGCTGGTAACTTCGGCTGAAAAATCATTGCGTAAGCTGGTCATACCGGGTTTCGACGGCATGCCGGTATACGATGTGGCAGCGTTTTTTATACGGGGCTTACAGAAAGGTGCTCTCTCCATGCGGGCAGCAGCCTTTTCCTATAATTTCTTTCTGGCGCTTTTCCCTGCCATCATTTTCTTTTTTACCATTATCCCTTATATACCCATTGTCGGTTTTCAGGATAACCTGTTGGAACTGATGCAGGATTTTATACCCAAAAAAGCCTATGAAGCCGTTCAGGAAACATTGTTCGACATCGTAAAAAGACCCAGGGGCGGGCTGTTATCACTGGGGTTTATTATGGCCATCTATTTCTCAACCAATGGTATTCACAGCCTCATTGTTGCCTTTAATCAAACGCGTCACACCATAGAAACCCGTTCGTGGATCAGGCAGAGGTTCATATCGGTTGTACTGGTGTTAATTCTTTCACTTCTGGTAATCATTGCCATTGTTTTGATTACCCTTGGCCCTTTAGCCCTGGATTTCCTGGTGAAGCATAATATGCTTCGCGTGAGTTTCGTTTATTACCTGATTATTACCGGGAAATGGCTGATCTCGTCGGCAATGCTGTTCTTTGCCTTTTCTTTTCTTTATTACCTCGCCCCGGCAGCCGAGTCACGGTTCAGGTTTATTTCGGCCGGCAGCACCCTGTCGACCATTCTGACTATTGCTGCTTCAGTAGGCTTTAATATTTATGTTAACAGCTTTTCACGCTACAATACCTTGTATGGTTCCATTGGTACCCTGATTATCATTATGGTATGGATATATTTTAATGCGATGATTGTTTTGATCGGTTTCGAACTGAATGTGAGCATACGGAATGCAAAGCGGAAATATCAGGCCCCCCTGAAGCCGAAGCCAAGGCAAGTTTCGAAAACCACCCGGAAGCAGAATTAACAGGAAATATAGCATTTTACTATATGCTACGAAGCCCGGGATTATTACTTCTGTTAAAACAACTGGCTAACAACCTACCTGCATTCCAAAAGCTGAAATATTTATAAACAAGGGTTAATCTCCTATTGCAAAGGTATTACGGATGTTCCCCCTGAGGATACGCTGTGAAAATACTCAACAGCGGCTTTGTGTTATTTGTAATTGCTAATTATCAATTAGTTACATATGAATGCATACAGCGTTCACAATGCTTTTTCGCCAAAAGAGCTTATAAGGAGGATATTATGTTTTGCACGACAGGTTATGCGATTGTTATGCAACTTCATTGTTTCTCTCAAAAAGATGATTTTTTAGGCTTTGATTATGAAATGCGTTCAAAGTGCAACCATCAATATATAAAATAAATCCACGGATATCACTCATTAATAGTGTGATCCGTGGATTCATGTTTTGTGTAGCCGTTGATATTTGTTGCAGACTATCGTATCAGTGTTATCGTTCCCCATTTGGGTTCCGTTAATCCGGTATGTTCACCTACATCCGTATTGTACCATATGGATCCGTCGCGGAATATGGCCGTAATCTTCCAAACATACACACCCTGCTGGCAATTCTGGTATTTGTAAGTACCATCCCAGCTTTCAACCGGTGAACCTTTGTCATCGAGCAGGGTACTGCTCCAGATCAAAGCGCCGAAGCGGTTATAGACCTGAGCAAAGTATGAGGCCAGGTTTATGCCGATTGGCTTCCAGATGCGGGTGGCCGAAATGGTTCCGCCGGGTGCAAAGGCATTAGGGACATATAATCCCTTGAACATTATATCGTACGAGATTATTGCAGTATCCTGGCATCCCAGTTTACTCACTGCCACCAGCATTACCCGGTAAGTTCCGTCGTCGGCATAGGTTACCATAGGCGACTCGGCATACGAAGCCTGCCCGTTGCCAAAATCCCAGTAATAAGCACTTCCGCCAATGGACCCGTTGGTAAACTGAACCTGGCCCTGTATGTTGTTCACATTTTCGGTATAGGTGAAGGCGCTGGTAGGGGTTGCATTTACCCTCACCTGGTTCACGATGGTATCCACGCAGCCGTTGGTATCGGCCACCGTAAGCATCACCTTGTACCTGCCGGTGGAATCA
>CAIPFN010000008.1 GCA_903864265.1 uncultured Bacteroidales bacterium
TATGCACAGCCAGTCCCTGGTTCATATTGTTGATCAGCGACCGGAACTGCTTCTCGCTGGTAGCCAGGGTAATGAGCAAGCTGGCATTCTCCTGCTGGTCCTTTAATATTTTACCTATCAGCACGGTTGCCAGGGGGTAAACTCCCAGTATGGTAAGGCTCATGGTTTTGATTGCCATAAACCGCATGTCATGCGGAAAGGCTGTCATGAGTGCTATCATGGTCACATGCACTACCAGGCCGAAAACATACAATCCGGATGCCTGTATGGGTTTTTGGCTGCGGCGCCTCCAGTAGTAATAAGCCGAACCTATGAGGTACGAGGTCAGAATTACCGAAACACCTGTTACTATGCCCGCGCCTCCCAGGTAAAACCGGTACATTAATGCAAGCAGCATGGCAATCAGGCCCGACCAGGGTCCGAAAAACAGGGCACACAGGCTTATCGCCACGCTCCGCCCATCGAAAATAATTCCCGGGGAAAGCACAAACGGATTCAGCATGCCAATTAAAGCAACCAGTCCAAACAGCAATCCTTGCAGAACTATGCCCAGGCGGGTATCCCGTTTCCAGCGTATGACTATAAATCCGGATAAAACGCTTACCGCGATCAGTAACGATAAATTGAAAATGAGCTCAACAATAAACATAGTAGGTTAGAGTATCTCTGGGTTTCAATAGTAAATGAGGTTGAGCATGTGCATGATAGTTTTAAAAGTGTTCTGAAAAGGATGTGATCCTGAAAGTGAAAACAGGCGCAACCTTGAGAATTTCAATCCCTTGCTTCAACCTCATACTGTGGCTGCCAGGGCGTTTCCAAAGTGCACTGCCGGGTGCCAAATATTTTGTAAATGTATTTCTTTTTTCTTTTGATGGTTTATGCCGTGTGTTTCAGTTGGTTAATTTTTTTACTGCTCAGCACCTGTCGTGCCAGTTAAAGGGAAGGCTGGTTTAATGATACTTTCATTTCATTGTCGGTGTTGGAATTAAGGCTTTTTTAGGATGGGGAATTTAACATACATTCTGAATATCAGGGTTTTGCATTTTTTTTTGTTGCCATTTTCGATCCCAGGTATTTTATTGCCACCCTGTTCATGTATAAAAAGGAATCGGGACAGAATACATTTCCTAAAACGCTCCCTGGCAACATTCAGAGGATTTTGAAATCCGGGTTTGTGGAAAAGTCCTTGCCGGATAAACATGAGCCACATTCTTAATAGCCCTTAGTCCCGTTTTGTAAGTGCCATTTTGAAAAAAAGACCGAAAACAGTAAACATCATTTACATCCCGGATTGCCATTCTGCCATAGCTCCTCCCGGATTTTCACGTTGAATGTGCAGGCTGTGCAGCCACCTTAGTACCCTTTTGCCCTGAGTTTCACGTCTCAAACCGGCTTTTGTTCATCCCGTTTGCTTTTCAAAGGGAAGAGCTGTCATTAAGGGTTTTGACGGAATCAGGGCTCAGGACTGTATCATAGCTCGAAGCTGTTTTCAACAGCTTGTTGATTATTTCTGTATAACTTCTGTTTCTGCCGGGGGATGCGCTCCTGAATATACTGTAATTTTGCGAATGCCCCTTTATAAATAAACTATACTGCATGAAAATCATCACTTATAATGTTAATGGAATAAGGGCCGCGATCAGCAAGGGATTTCTGGAATGGCTGCAGGCCAGCGATGCCGATGTAGTTTGCCTCCAGGAAATCAAAGCACAGCACGATCAGATTCCCATTGTTGAATTCGAAGCTTTAGGATATCATACCTATTGGTTCCCGGCCGAAAAGAAAGGCTACAGCGGTGTGGCCATACTCTCTAAAGCCGAGCCTGATAAAGTGGTTTACGGAATGGGTATCGAAAAATACGATTTCGAAGGAAGGCTCATCCGCGCCGATTACGGTGATAAGAGTGTGATTTCGGTATATCATCCTTCGGGAACCACAGGCGAACACCGGCAGGCATTTAAGATGCAATGGCTGGCTGATTTCCAGGACTATATACAGGAACTGAAACTAACGCGTCCCAACCTGGTGATTTCGGGCGATTATAACATCTGCCACCGCGCCATCGATATACACGATCCCATACGAAATGCTAACAGCAGCGGCTTTCTGCCCGAAGAACGCGAATGGATGAGCGGCTTCCTGAACTGTGGCTTTATCGATTCGTTCCGTTACTTTGTTAAAGAACCTCACCACTATACCTGGTGGAGTTACCGCGCCGGGGCACGAAGCCGGAACCTGGGATGGCGTATCGATTATAATATGGTGAGCGATGAACTCGAAAAAAGTATGAAACGAGCCATCATCATGCCCCTGGCCGTGCATTCCGATCATTGTCCCTCCCTGCTGGAAATCGATTTTTAAATCTAATCCTTCTATTCAAAATTTAACCCTTGTAATATGAACCATTCAGTGTTAAGAAAAGTACTCAGGTTAATGCTTCTTGTTATACTGGCAGGCGCTTTCTCCAGTTGTGTTTCAACCAAAAAATACAATGCGCTTACAGCCAAATGCACTGAAGAGAGTTCCCGGCTGAATTCAAAAGTCGATGAACTGGGTACCCAGGTGAATGAACTTTCTTCTGAAAATCAACGCAATAAAAAAGACCTTACCCAACTGAAGGCCGATACAGCGCGACTGGGCTCTATGATGCGGGTGCTTACAGCTGATTATAACGAACTGGACCGCTCCCACGAATTGCTAAAATCGCAGTTTTCGGCCAATTTCGAAGATTCCGAAAAGGTGATGGCCGAGCTGAAAGCCTCGCAGGATAACCTGCTGGTGCGCGAGGACCGCCTCAAAGCCATGCAGGCAGAACTTGATGTGAAGGGGAAAAACCTGGCTGAACTCCTCTCGGCTCTGCATAAAAAGGACTCCATCACCTCTGCCTTGCGCAAAGCGGTGGCCGATGCCCTAATGGGTTTCGAAGGGAAAGGCCTTACCGTGCATATGAAGGATGGAAAAGTATACGTGTCGCTCGAAGAAAAACTCCTTTTTGCCTCCGGCAAGTGGGATGTGAGCAATGAAGGTGTCACGGCATTGAAGGATCTTGCCAAAGTGCTCGAAAACAACCCGGATATCAACGTTCTGATCGAAGGCCATACCGATAATGTGCCGCTCACAGGTCAAAACCAGGTGAAGGATAACTGGGACTTGAGCACCATGCGCGCCACCTCTATCGTTAAAATACTGCTGGTTAACGGCAAAATTAACCCAACCCGCCTGGTGGCTTCGGGGCGCGGGGAATATTTACCCGTCGAACCCAATACCACCCCGGCCAATAAGGCTAAAAACCGCAGGACGGAAATCATACTTTCGCCTAAGCTCGACGAACTGATGCAACTCATAGGGAGCAAATAGCCGGGACCCATTCCAAACCATAAAGAATTCTTCAGCACGGCCATTCAGGCAAGCTGCGGATTAACAAAACAAGCCGGGGATTGTTGATATCACCAGCCACAACTGCACGTGCATAAAATAATGGAGTGTACTAAAATCAACAGTCAGTCGATTTAAAAAGAATCAGGCTGAGGCCTGAAAAAATTTTGCACGGTGAACAGGTCAATAATTTCATACATTTATATCGTATAATACTGAAAAACAATATAATGGCAGAAGAAATCACAGCAAGGCTCATCCTGGAAGATGGCACTGTATTTACTGGCAAATCCTTCGGTTTCGAAGGCTCGGTTTCAGGAGAAGTAGTTTTTAATACTTCCATGACCGGTTATCCCGAAAGCCTTACCGATCCTTCCTACGCGGGACAGATCCTGGTGGCTACCTACCCGCTTATTGGTAACTACGGCGTTCCCGAAGCGGTCATGATGGATGGATTGCCTGACTACTTTGAGTCGGATCGTATACAGGTTACCGCATTGATCGTTTCGGATTACTCGGAGCAATACAGCCATTGGAGCGCCAGGCGAAGCCTCGGCAACTGGCTTACAGAGCATAAAATTCCCGCCCTGTATGGAATCGATACCCGGGAGCTGACAAAAATTATCCGCGAAAAAGGGGCTATGGCCGGCAAAATAGTGTTCGGTGACAAGGATCCAGGTTTTATTGATATCAATATCGAAAACCTGGTGGCAAAAGTAAGTACGGATAAGGTATTGGTGTATGGAAACGGTGATACCCGCATACTGCTGGTCGACTGTGGCGTGAAGTATAACATTATCCGTCATTTCCTGAAACGCGGCACTACCGTGATCCGGGTTCCCTGGGACTATGACTATTCGGGCGAAAACTATGACGGCTTGTTTATTTCGAACGGACCCGGCAACCCTAAAATGTGTGAAGCAACCATCCTTCACCTGGCTGACTCTTTAAAACAGGACATTCCCATTTTTGGGATCTGCCTGGGGAATCAGCTGCTTGCACTGGCATCGGGAGCCGATACCTATAAACTGAAATACGGGCATCGTAGCCACAACCAGCCTGTTCTGCAATGTGGAACCAACAAGGCTTTTGTAACCTCACAAAATCACGGTTTTGCCATCGACAACCATTCGCTTTCCGGCGATTGGGAACCCTTTTTCATCAACCTCAACGACGGCACCAACGAGGGCATACGGCATAAAACCAGGCAGGTGTTTTCGGTTCAGTTCCATCCGGAAGCCTCCAGCGGGCCTACGGATAGCGAGTACCTGTTCGACGATTTTCTGGACCTGGTACGGCATCCGAAATTATAAAAATCAAATATCCTGCCTCTTTTCCCTCACCTCCCGCCCTTCATTTCCAACAAATTGATACGCTAATGATGAATATCAAAAAAGTCCTCGTCCTCGGCTCGGGCGCACTGAAAATCGGCGAAGCCGGCGAATTTGATTACAGCGGATCGCAGGCCCTGAAAGCCATGCGCGAAGAAGGTATCTATACCGTGCTGATCAACCCCAATATCGCCACCGTGCAAACTTCCGAAGGCGTGGCCGATAAAATATATTTCCTGCCCGTTACCTCTTTCTTTATCGAGAAAGTGATTGAAAAGGAAAGGCCCGAAGGCATACTGCTTTCATTCGGCGGACAAACGGCCCTGAACTGCGGCATTGAACTGTTTAAATCAGGGGTACTCGAAAAATATGAAGTAAAAGTCCTGGGTACTCCGGTGCAGTCCATTATTGATACCGAAGATCGTGAGATTTTCGCCCAGAACCTGCGTAAAATCAATATCAAAACCCCGCGCAGCATTGCCGTCACCAGCATCCCCGATGCGCTGAAAGCATCCGAAACCCTCGGATTTCCCATTATTGTGAGGGCCGCGTTTACCCTGGGCGGACAAGGTTCAGGTTTTTGCTACAACAGCGATGAATTGCTGAAACTCGCGGCAACGGCCTTTTCTTATTCCTCACAGATCCTGGTCGAAGAATCACTCAAAGGCTGGAAAGAAGTGGAATACGAAGTGGTGCGCGACTGCTACGACAATTGCATCACGGTATGCAATATGGAGAATTTCGACCCCCTGGGTATTCATACAGGCGAAAGTATAGTGGTGGCCCCTTCGCAAACACTTACCAACCGCGAATATCATAAACTGCGGAGCCTTTCCATCGAAATAGTCCGGAATGTAGGTATTGTCGGCGAGTGCAATGTTCAGTATGCCCTGGATCCGGAATCGGAAGATTACCGTGTAATCGAAGTGAATGCCCGCCTGTCGCGTTCCTCGGCCCTGGCATCCAAGGCAACCGGCTACCCGCTGGCCTTCGTAGCTGCCAAACTGGCTTTAGGCTACGGCCTGCACGAACTTAAAAACTCTGTTACCAAGACTACCACGGCTTTCTTTGAACCCGCCCTGGATTATATAGTGGTGAAAATCCCCCGCTGGGACCTGAATAAATTTATAGGCGTTTCCAAAGAAATAGGCTCCAGCATGAAGAGCGTAGGCGAAGTAATGGCCATAGGCCGGACCTTCGAGGAAGCCATACAGAAAGGATTGCGCATGGTAGGGCAGGGGACACACGGCTTTGTGGGAAATGTAGATGTGGAATTCAGCGATATCGACCAGGCTCTTTCCGCACCCACCGATATGCGTATCTATTCCATCGCCAGCGCATTCGAAGCCGGGTATTCCATCGACCGTGTGCATGATCTTACAAAAATTGATAAGTGGTTCCTCGTTAAGCTGAAGTCGGTTTACGACCAGATGGTTTACCTGAAAACCTTCGGCAAACTCGAAGATATCTCGGCTGAACTGATGAAGGCCACCAAGCAGAAAGGCTTTTCCGATTTCCAGATAGCCCGTTTTATTAACGAGAGGCCCGGGAATATGCATAAGGAAATGCTCGAGGTGCGCAATTACCGCAAAATGCTGGGTATTGTGCCTTATATCAAGCAAATCGATACCCTGGCAGCCGAGTACCCGGCCCGGACCAATTACCTGTACATGACCTATAACGGGTCGGCGCACGATATTGAACCCGAAAAAGATGGAAAGTCAGTCATAGTGCTGGGTTCAGGGGCCTATCGTATCGGCAGTTCGGTCGAGTTCGACTGGTGTTCGGTTAATGCACTTACCACGGCACGCAAGGAAGGTTACCGCGGAGTGATGATCAATTTCAACCCCGAAACGGTTAGCACCGATTATGATACCTGCGACCGCCTTTATTTTGATGAGCTTTCCTTCGAACGTACCATGGACATCATCGACCTCGAACAACCCAAAGGGGTGATTGTGAGTACAGGCGGACAGATCGCCAATAACCTGGTGATGAGGTTGCACGGACAGCATGTGCCTATTTTGGGTACGGCACCCGAAAGCATCGACAATGCCGAAAACCGCCATAAATTCTCAACCCTTCTCGACCTGCTCAAAATTGATCAGCCCCGCTGGAAAGAACTGGTGGAGGTCGAGCAGATATACGATTTCGTTGATGAAGTTGGATTCCCGGTCCTGATCCGGCCTTCGTATGTGCTCTCGGGAGCCGCCATGAACGTGGTTTCGAACCGGCAGGAACTGGATTATTTCCTTACCCTGGCAGCCAGGGTATCAAAGGAATTCCCGGTGGTGGTTTCAGAGTTCATACAGAATGCCAAGGAGATTGAAATAGATGCCGTTGCCGATAGGGGAGAAGTGATGGCCTATGCCATTTCCGAACATATTGAGTTTGCCGGGGTGCATTCGGGCGATGCCACCATTGTGTTCCCTGCCCAGAAAATGTACCTCGAAACAGCCCGCCGCGTGAAACGGATTTCGCGCGATATTGCCCGCGCCCTGAATATCAGCGGACCCTTCAATATGCAGTTCCTGGCCCGCGACAACGACATCAAGGTGATTGAATGTAACCTGCGGGCTTCAAGAAGTTTTCCTTTTGTAAGCAAGGTGTTGAAGATCAATTTTATTGAACTGGCAACCAAAATCATGCTGGGCATTGAAGTTGAAAAGCCCCAGAAATCAGCCTTCGAAATGGATTATGTAGGCATCAAGGCTTCGCAGTTTTCGTTTTCACGCCTTCAGAAAGCCGATCCCGTGCTGGGTGTCGAAATGGCCAGTACCGGCGAGGTAGGCTGTATCGGTGAAAATTACTACGAAGCCCTGCTAAAGGCCATGTTATCGGTGGGTTACAGAATCCCTGAAAAGAATATTCTGTTTTCATCCGGCGATGCACGGTCCAAAATAGAACTGCTTCAAAGCGCCCGCATGCTGGTCGAACGCGGATACAACCTTTTTGCCACTCCCGGATCTGCTAAGTTCCTTGCCGATAACGATGTGCCCGTTACTGTTTTATACTGGCCCGATGAGGATAAAACCCCAAATACCCTCGAATACCTCAAGTCAAGGAAAATTGACCTGGTGATTAATATCCCCAAAAACCTGTCAAAAACAGAGCTTTACAACGATTATGAAATACGCCGGGCAGCCGTCGATTTTAACATCCCACTTATCACCAATGCCCGGCTGGCCAGCGCGTTTATCTATGCCATCTGCAAACTGCAGCCCGAAGATATAGCGATTAACAGCTGGGATGAGTATTGATTTTCCCCTCTCAGGGCCGGCCAACTATTAATAATGAGAGTCCAAGGCTGGAAAGAGTAGTAGCGGTCACCTCTTAACTTATATCGTGATGCAGCAGGCTGCTCATGAGGGTGCCGGGGAGGATGAATAGCCAGAGAGGCAGTTGCTCATTTTTGGGTTCAGCGCGCATCCGTATAATATCTCACCATGGGCCTGTTCCTGGATTTTTGGTCCACAATTTTAAAACCGGCCCGTTCAAAAGATTTGTACAAGCCTATCCATGCAAACGAATCCGGTAGTGTTTCCGTGGTTGGAATGGTCGGGTACCCTTCGAGTATGCCAATTCCCTGTTCCTGAGCGTAAGTGATAAGCCCTTTCAACAGGGCCACTGAAACTCCCAGTTTCCTGAATCTTTTATCTGTGAAAAAACAGGGAATGGCCCAAACCCTTTCATCATCAATGCGTTTATGCACCCGCGACTTTTCAAGTTTAACAAAATCTTCACGGGGAGCAAAAGCACACCAGGCAATGGCTTGTCCTTCGTATAGCGCAAGCAGTCCGGCAGGTTTATCGGCCCACACAATTTCCCTCATGGCTGATTTGTTCCCGTCAGCCGTTTTGCCTTCCATGAATTCGGCTTTACTAAGCCGGTAATACATGCACCAGCAGTTTCCGCAAGCTCCCTTTTCCCCAAAAAGCTGTTCGAAGTTTAACCAGTTCTTTTTGGTCAGGGGTTCAAACCGCAGATGGTTTAAAAACTCAGGATCAGGATTAATTTCTTTCATGATAAGGCTGTAATTGCAAACTGACTCAGAAGAGGCATCCCGAACGAAATTGTTTTAACTCAAGGCTAATGAATGTTTTCTGTTTGGAAAATCAGCGGATAACCTGGATCAGCCAAACAATATCCCGAATACATCTTCCACTTTTCCCACGCCGGTGACCTTAATGGCCCATTTGTCGGTTTTCAGGCCTTTGAGGTTATATCGCGATACTAAAATTTGCCTGAATCCGAGTTTTTCGGCTTCGGCAATCCGTTGTTCCACGCGGTTTACGGGGCGTATTTCGCCCGAAAGACCGACTTCGCCCGCAAAGCAGGTTTGCTGGTCGGCGGGAATATCTTCGTTCGACGAAAGTATTGCGCTTATCACGGCCAGGTCAATGGCCGGATCATCCACCCGAATGCCCCCGGCAATATTGAGAAATACATCTTTAACGCCAAGGCGGAAGCCACATCGTTTTTCGAGCACTGCCAGCAACATGTTCAGCCGGCGGCTGTCGAAACCGGTACTCGACCGCTGGGGGGTGCCGTAAGCCGCCGAACTTACCAGGGCCTGTACTTCTATCAGCATGGGCCGGGCGCCTTCGATGGTGCTGGCAATGGCTACCCCGCTGGTAGGTTCTTCCCTCTGCGATATCAGTATTTCGGACGGATTGGTTACCTCCCTCAGCCCGGTATCGCGCATTTCGAAGATACCCAGTTCCGAGGCCGAACCAAAACGGTTTTTTACCGCCCTTAAAATACGATAGCCGTAATTGCGGTCGCCTTCAAACTGCAGCACGGTGTCAACCATATGTTCCAGTATTTTCGGTCCTGCCAGCGCACCATCCTTGGTAATATGACCAATCAGGATCACCGGGACTCCGGTGGTTTTGGCAAAACGCTGCATCTCGGTAGCCGTTTCGCGTATCTGCGAGATGCTGCCGGCCGAGGATTCTATGATATTGGTCTGAAGGGTTTGAATGGAATCGACTATAACCAGCCCGGGTTCAATGGTTTGAATATGCTGGAAAATACTCTGGGTATTGGTTTCGGTGAGTATATAGCAATCCGGGTCGTTATACCCGAGCCTGTCGGCCCGCATGCGAAGCTGCTGCTCACTTTCCTCACCCGAAACATACAGCACCCGCACCCCCTGCATATGAATGGCAATCTGTAACATAAGGGTCGATTTCCCTATGCCGGGTTCACCGCCTACCAGTATCAGCGAGCCTTCCACCAGCCCGCCACCCAGCACCCGGTCGAGTTCACCGTTGCCGGTTGAGGTACGCTCATCATTGCCCTGCTCTATTTCCCTGAGTTTGCGCGGACGCGATTCGGTGGTTTTGAAATTCCCGCTGCTTTTCACCGCCGATTCTTCCCTTTGCACCACTTCCTCTACAAATGTGTTCCATCCGTCGCACGAAGTACAGCGCCCCATCCATTTAGCCGACTGCGCCCCGCAATTCTGACAGAAAAATACTGTTTTCGTTTTTGCCATGGAGTAAAGTTAGAAATAATTTCGGATTTGCGGTTTGTGATTTCGGATTTGGTTATTTTCCTGCTTCCGGTATCCTTCGGGCGGAATTAGCTGCTCCTTATGATTGAATCATTACCCTATTTTTGTTCGCCTGGAAATTCTCTTTGGAGTACTGTATGGCCGATAATACATTAAACTATCGGAAATCAAAATCAATAAATTGCCAAAAGCTATAAAATGAAAACCGGAACGTAACGAAAATCGGGAAATTCAGGTACAGGTATTAAGCGCAGCACCCAATCCTAATCCCGGATAACTTTCCCTGCAAGTATTTTTTGCTCAATCGCCGTTGTCGAATATCCTTCCAGAAACTCTATCGTGTGGATCTCGCCGCCTTTGTTTTTAACAATATCATAGCCAACTATATCTTCCGGCTTATAGTCGGCACCCTTAACTAAAATATGTGGTTGGGTGAGCTTGATAAGGTTATAAGGGGTATCTTCATCAAAAAGAACTACATAATCAACAAAGCCCAGGGAGGCAAGTATCGTAGCCCGCGACAATTCATCCTGTAAGGGGCGGCCTGTGCCTTTGATTTTACGAACCGACTGATCGGTATTGAGTCCAATAATAAGCATGTCGCCTAAATCGGCCGCTTTCGACAGGTAGTCGATATGGCCCAGGTGAAGCAGGTCGAAACAGCCGTTGGTAAACACTATTTTCCTGCCCTGGAACTGCCATATGGCCAGCATACGGCGATAACTGTCATCGGCGGAAAGGAAAATCTTTCTCCTGATTGTATCAAGCCTTGACATTTTTACGGTTATTTAAAACAGGTAATAAAAGTAAGGAAACAATTCCGACTAAAACGACGGTAGCATTTTGAGAGGTCCAGATCAGCCAACCCAACGCATATCCCTGTGCACTGGCTACACCATACAGCACCAGGGTTTCGGCAACAATGGCCGGGTATATTCCTATTCCGCCCTGAACCACCATAAATCCTACCGATCCGAAAACTAATACCGCCAGGCCGGCATCAATGCCTAACTGGCTGCTTGCGGGCATACTGAAAAAAACAACATAAGCCATCACCAGGTAGAGGGCCCATATGGAAAAGGTGTAAAAGGCAAACAACCATAAGTTTCTCACTTTCAGCAGCGATTTCATGCCTTCCACAAAACCCAGGACCATTGTTTTAATTCTGAGATACAATTTATTGGCGATAATCTGTTTTCTGAAAACCAGGAATAGAATGCCGAAAAGTGCAACGAACGAAATCACTATTATCGTTAAAGCCCCGTATAAGTTGTAGCTCAGATGAAGTTTGGCCTGCAGGGGGACATAGATTTTTTCATTTATATAGCCGGAAAGCCTTTCTGCCTGAATGGCAAGGTTAAAGAAGAACAGAATAATGAAAACAATCATATCCAGGGTCCTTTCGGTTATTACCGTGCCGAACAACTTGTTAAAGGGTACATTCTCGTATTTGGTGAGTACCGTGCAGCGGCTGACTTCGCCAAGGCGGGGTAAGGCCAGGTTTGCAAAATAACCGGTGATGACGGCAAAAAACATATTGCTGTTCCGGGGTTTGTAACCCATGGTTTCGATCAGCATTTTCCAGCGCAAAGCCCGTACAAAATGACTCAGCACACCCAGCGGAATTGCAAGCAGTATCCACCAGTAATTGGCGGCACCCATGGAATGCATAATCTCCTGTTTCTGTTCAGGGGTGAGGGAACGCAGGAATATCCAGATAAAGAATACCCCTATGCCCAGAAATACAGTAAAACGTATGGTGTTCTTGAGTTTAGGCGACAAGGCTGTTAGCTTAGTTTATTATCAGCAGTAGGGAAAACAATAGTGGGCTTGTGTGTTTTGGCTTCCTCGAAGTCCAGTTGACCGTACGATGCAATTATTACCAGGTCGCCCACCTGGGCTTTGCGGGCGGCAGCACCGTTAAGCGAGATCACCCCGGTGCCTCTTTCGCCACGGATCACATAGGTTTCAATCCTCTCCCCATTGTTGATGTTCACAATCTGAACTTTTTCAAATTCAATCATGTTCGCAGCATCCATCAGATCTTCGTCAATGGAAATAGAGCCGATATAATTCAGGTTAGCCTGGGTTATGGTGGCCCGGTGTATTTTTGATTTTAAGACTTCAATAATCATAGCGCGGCAAATTTACAAAATATTCATACATCTCCATTCGATGGGGAAATCTTAACATAAAATGGCAAAGCAGATCAAAGCCGCCTGAAGGATACGGGCCTTGATCTGCTTCAAAATGTCAGTATGGAGTTAGAGTATAATTACCTGAGCCTGTGTATCGCAAACGGGTTTCGGCCGGCAGTTTTCTTGCCGCTGGTATACGAATAGTTTGTAATTTTTCCTTTGTAGTATCCGCTGATGGTTGAATTTACTTTAGTCGGTATCGAGAGGGTAAACTCATAATCTTCCCCGTTTCGTACTACCGTAACTTTCCCCCCGTTGAGTTCCAGCAGGGTGGGATTGTTATTCACCGAACCATCTATGTTGATGGCCAGACCCGATTCGTACCCGAAAGTATTCGCAGTGAAAACATCCTGGTTGGAGCTGTACGTATAATCCCCCGATTTAATTCCTGTGGCATCGGAACTCATCATGGCAAGCATCAGCATATCCCCACTGCCTGACAGAGAATCGGGATAGCCATTGCTGAGATGCAGTGTTTAGGTCTTTTCAAGAAAATACACATAGGATGCATACACTCCAGTAGTGGAGGTCTCACCGTAACTTTCGGAGAGAGCGGTCCCGATCAGGGCTTCCTTTTCGTTGTATTTAAAATAGTTTTTGGTCTCTTTCGTATCTTTTTTACATGAGATGGTCATGAGAATTGCAAGAAGAAGTAATGCTGAACCCAGGTTTTTTAGTTTCATGGCTGTACGATTAATTAGTTTTGATTTAAATTCATCTAATCTGAAGGCTTCCCATCTTCCGCATAGGATCCAGAACAAAGATAATCAATAAAGTCTTATATTATCAATCAGTCTTACCGAGCCAATGAAAGCAGCCACGCATACCACCGCGTGCTCCGCTTCATTCCAGTCCTCAAAAGGTAACAGAGTTGCGGTATCTACCACATCCACGTATTCCACCCTGAAATACGGACTTTCATTTATTTCACCCGTCACCAGTTGTTTTACTCCGGCGGGAATAAACCAGGAGTAGTTTTCCTTTACTCCCAAGAGGGCCTTGTACATCAGCGTTGCTTGTGTACGCTCCTCTGCTGTGAGCCTGGCATTCCGCGAACTCATAGCCAGGCCATCGGCTTCGCGAACAATAGGGCAGGGGATAATCTCAATCGGTATCTGTAGCATTTGCACCATCTTTTTGATGATAGCGACCTGCTGGAAATCTTTTTCCCCAAAATAGGCTTTGTGCGGTTTTACAATTTCGAAAAGCCTTTTTACCACAATAGCCACTCCCTTGAAATGCCCGGGCCGGTACTTTCCCTCCATCACCTTATCCAGTAATCCGAAATCAAATTCCGTGAGATCAGGCTCAGGATACATTTCGGCCACCGAGGGAGCAAATACCTGGCGGCAGCCGCTTCCTTCCAGTTTTTGTATATCCTCATCCATGGTGCGGGGATACCGGGCCAGGTCGTCGGGATTGTTGAACTGAATGGGGTTCACAAAAATACTTACCACCACGAAGTCGTTCTCCAGGGCGGCCTGCCTCACCAGGGTGAGATGTCCTTCGTGCAGTGCACCCATGGTTGGGACAAATCCAATGGTCTTCCCTTCGGCTGTTTGCTGGCGGATAGCCTCGGCGGTTTCGGATATGGTGTGGGTCAGCTCGATCATATTTACGTTTTAGGTGTATTCCTGTTTATACATTCGCAGGGATCCGTCACCACGTCTCCCTGTCTGAATATGCAGGATCGGTTCATTATAATTCAGGGAAGTAAACGGTTATTTCATCAAAATCTTTAATATGTCCTTTTCCAGCAGATCGGAAGGAACTTCGACAATGCGTCCCAGTTCGACTCTCTTCCTGTAAAAAATAAAGGTAGGCACTTTATCGGCTTTCAGGGTTTCAACCTGGGTTCCGGGTGCTTGTTTTGAGCGGTCAACGCAGATCAGTGTGAGTTTCCTGTAATTATAGTGGAGTTCATCCATGATTTTATAGAAACGGGGTACCCATTCCTTGCTGTCGCTGCACCAACTTGCCATCACAAGGGTCACTTTAACTCCTTTCAGCATAGGCCTCAGGAGCTTCATGGTGGCTGCATCCGTATGGTAAGCTGCGTATTCAGCCTGATATGCCGAATCGAAATCGCTGTTGATTGTACTAAATCCTTCCCTGTTGCAGTACCCGATCAGCATTTCATTGTTCTTTTTAACGTCAGCGGTTTTTTGATTCAGCTTCTGTGTGAAAGCCATGGCCGGAATTAACAGTAGTGCAATGAATACAAACTTTCTCATATTTTTTGGTTTAAATGAACTGTCAAAAAGCTGCCGGGCAGTCATTGCGTTATTTCCGGGGAAAAAGAGGATAGCCCTTTACCATATTATAGCAAAATGATGTTGTTCCGAATGGCAAATTTCACCAGGTCAACGGTGGTTTTGAGTTCCAGCCGGGCCATAATATGATTTTTATGCGATTCAACGGTACGTATGCTGATAAAGAGTTTATCTGCAATTTCCTGGTTGGTCATGCCTTCGGCAAAAAGTTTAAGTACTTCGATTTCGCGTTTCGACAGCAGGCTTTCGTTGTTTTCTTCCTCCTGCAAATCGGACTTTGCCTTTTTAATATAGCTCTTGAGGATAACGTTCGAAATGCTTTCGGCAAAATATTCTTCTCCCCGGTGAATGGCATAAATAGCCTCAATCAGTTCCTTGCGCGAGGTATTCTTGGGCAAATACCCCCGGGCTCCCGAGTTGATGGCATTAAAAATAAATTCCTCCGAGGTATGCATCGACAGGATCAGGATCCGTATTCCGGGGAAATCGTTATGAAGCTTTTTGGTGATCTCAATGCCCGATAAACCCGGTAAGGCAATGTCGAGCACGGTGATGTCGGGTTGCGATTGTTTGAGCAATTCAAACAAATCCTTTGCGTCGGCGGCTTCGCCTATGATTTCAAAGCTTGGTTCACCAGCCAGCAGGTTAGCAATTCCTGTACGTACAAGCTGGTGGTCATCCACCAATATCAGTCTGATCTTTTCCATTTCCCGTAGTATAAGGTATTGAAACCTTTATAGTTGTTCCATTCCCTGGTTGGCTGTGAATAGTAAATTCGCCCTGCAGCAGTTGAGTCCGTTCGCGCATATTCTGGAGCCCGTTGCGCTGGGCGAAACTCACAGGGTCAAATATAAAACCTTTTCCGTTGTCAGATACAAGTAACGTAACTATATTATTTTCGCGGCTGAGCCTCAGAATCACTTTGGTGGCCCGGGCATGTTTGGCTATGTTATTCAGGGCTTCCTGTGTGATACGGTATAAATAAACCTGTGATTTTTTCGACATCCTGTCGAGGGAACCCTCATTTTCGAAAACGGCAGTAAAACCCGCCAGGGATCCCATCTCGGAGCAAATCGCCCGTAGGGTCGACACTATGCCGAACTCGTTCAAGGCTGCCGGCATCAGGGCATGACACACCCGCCTGACATCTTCTACAGTAAGGTCTATCATGTTTTTGGCCGAGTCAATGCCGGCCCGCATCATCGAATAATTTTGCGTTTCGGCATTTTCAAGCTGCAGTTTCACCGCTATCAGCGACTGCCCAATGCCATCATGCAGTTCGCGCGACAGCCGGTTCCGTTCCTGGTCCTGCCCGTCGATCACCGAACGAAGCCGCCTCAGTTTCTCCCTCTGAAGCTCATCTTCCTGTTTCCTGATCCTATGAAAAATAGTAGCAAGCGTGCTGTTCAATTCCGCAAAAATTCCATTACCTTTACTATCGATGTTGGTTAAGGATCCGTTTTCAATGTTGATAAGGGTATTCCGAAGCTGAAACAGGTGTTTGACCGTTCGTAAACAAGGATAAAACAATCCTAAAATCAGAGCCGCTGCCATGGCACTGATCCAGCCCATACCGGTTTCCCACAATACCATACTCATGAGTACCAGGGAAATTAAAAGAGGAGGTAAAACAAAATTAAGATAAAGCTGTTTCATAGTTCGGCTTTTGATTTTCGGGGCTTTTGACGAAAACGTCAAAATTAGTCAGAAAATATACAGAAGCAACGAAACGCTTATTTTGATTTATCATTAGATTTGCATTGAATAATAATTGAAACTTAAATACAATATGTCTCATATCGGAATTTTTTTTGGCGGTAAAGATAATGGAAGCA
>CAIPFN010000009.1 GCA_903864265.1 uncultured Bacteroidales bacterium
AAAACCAATTAATTAACATAAGCAGAATGGATAAACTTAGTCATACCGACGATGCAGGTAAAGCCAATATGGTGGATGTGGGGCACAAAGCTAACCAGCTGAGGATTGCAAAAGCGCAGGGGTTTATCAGCCTGCAGCCCGAAACCGTAAGGCTGGTGCAGGAAAACAATATGAAAAAAGGAGATGTGCTCACTGTAGCGCAACTGGCAGGCATACAGGCCTCCAAACTCACCTCCTCCATCATCCCGCTTTGCCACACGCTGCTCATCACCAAGGTGGATGTGAAACTCATACTCGAAACCCTGGGCGTAACGGCCCTGAGCGAGGTTCACTGTATAGGCCAGACCGGTGTTGAAATGGAAGCACTCACTGCTGTATCCGCATCGCTGCTTACCGTTTACGATATGTGTAAAGCTGTGGATAAGAATATGGAAATCAGCAATATAAAACTGATCAGCAAAACCAAAACCGACATCTAAACCGAGAGTGAAAATTATTCTCCATCGAAGGTTTTAAGCCCTCCTGTACACCCTCACTTTCAAAATTTAAAATCTGAACTGCATGTATTTACTTCTCCTTGCTTTAGCACCTGCAGTCATCCTGATGATGTATGTCTATTTCCGCGACAAGTACGAAAAAGAGCCCATCAGCCTGATTCTGAAAGGGATACTTCTGGGTGGCGTCGTTATCTTCCCGGTAGGGCTTGTCGAAAGTTACCTAATGCAATATGGATTGGGATTGGGAAAAATCCCGAAAGCAGCCTTTGACGGTTTCCTGGTGGCCGGTTTTACCGAGGAAATTTTTAAGTTCCTGATGGTATTTATGTTGATATGGCGCAATCCTAATTTCAATGAGAAATTCGATGGTATTGTGTATGCGGTATCCGTAGCCCTCGGCTTTGCGGCAATCGAGAACCTATTTTACATTTTCTCGAACAACTCCATGCAGGTAGGAATGCTCAGGGCTGTTACCGCGGTACCCGGGCATGCCGTGTTCGGAGTGATTATGGGCTTTTACCTGGGCATGGCACGTTTCGACAAAAAGTACCGTTTAAAATGGATTCTGGATGCATTGCTGGTGCCCTGGCTGCTACATGGCACGTATGACTTCCTGATCATGTCGGGCTACCCCCTGCTGATGCTGCTCTTCGTTCCTTTCCTTTTTTACTTGTATCGTTACGGCTTGAGAAGGATGAGAGAATTCAACGATCAGTCGGTCTTCAATCCGGCAAACATCCATTTCACCAACGAGCAGGAAAACCAATTTAACCAGGACGAATCGTAAAATAAATCCCTACGGAATATATGCCAACCCAACTCCTTCAAACCCTGAAACCAGGTGTTCCCAAGCCGGTGCTTATAGCGCTGGGAGCTGCACTCTGGGGCTTCGCGGCATACCGTATCCTGAAAATGGGCTTTATCTTCATCGAAAAACATGCCCTGTATCATTTCCTCAATTACCTGATCGGCATTGCGGGATTCATTCCTTTTTTCCTGCTGGTGTTCCGGAAAGTCAGCAAACGCTATGTGAACCGCATTAAAAACCTTCCTCAGCACCGGCCCTGCATGTTTGCTTTTTTCGATCTGCGCGGGTATATCATGATGTCGTTCATGATAACAATGGGTATAATGGTCAGCCACTGGAAGGTAATACCCGAACTGTACAAGGGAACTTTTTTCATTTCCCTGGGACTCTCGCTGCTGGCTTCATCCATTTTCTATATTATTGAAGGAGTACAGTTTGTTATCAACAATGGAAGAAAAAAACAGGAACAGACAAAGAATCCGTAAAGCGACCCTTATAATACACCAAGAACCGCATATCCTATATGCTTTGAATCACTTATCAAAGTCCCTCATTTAGCTTAAACACTTATCAGCTCTAACCGAATCACTTAAAAAACCTCCAACCGACATGCCTAGCCCGATAACCGTAGTATCCGTAAATATAAGTGAGAAAAAAGGCACCATCAAAGTCCCGGTTCCTGTAATTGAACTCAATGAACTTGGAGTTGCCCACGATGCTCATGCCGGAAACTGGCACAGGCAGGTGAGCCTGCTTGCCGACGAGAGCGTGCAGCGCTTTACACACGCAGCTGGCCGGAGCATAAAGTATGGCGAGTTTGCTGAAAATATTACCACCAAAGGTCTTGAACTGGTCGACACCCATCCCCTCGACAGGCTGCTGATTGGCGAAGTGGAACTGGAAATCACCCAGATCGGAAAAGAATGTCATGGTACTTCCTGTGCTATTTTCAAGGAAGTGGGCAACTGCGTGATGCCAAAAGAAGGGATTTTTGCCAGGGTCCTAAAAAACGGCCTTGTCAAAGCCGGCGATGCAGTCGTTTATACTCCAAGAGTCTATACAGCCCTGGTTATCACCCTCAGCGACCGCGCCAGCCGGGGCGAATACAGCGACCGTTCGGGGCCGAAAATTGAACAGCTTCTCTCTTCGTTCTTCGAAGCGGAAGGATGGAAATATGCCATAAACAGGCAACTGATCGCCGACGATGCCGTGGTTCTTGCTGATTTATTGAATGAGGCCCGCGAAGCCAGGGTCGACATAGTGATTACCACCGGTGGAACAGGCATTGGCCCACGCGATATTACGCCGGAAGTAGTTAAACCTTTTATCGATAAGGAAATCCCGGGTATCATGGAACTGATCCGTTTCAAGTACGGCAGCCTGAAACCCAACGCACTTCTTTCAAGAGCCATCGCAGGAGTGATGCGCGATACCCTGATTTACACCTTACCCGGAAGCGTAAAAGCCGTTGAAGAATACCTGGGCGAAATCACACCAACGCTGAAACATAGCATATACATGCTTCATAACCTGGATGCACATTGATATTAGAGGTTTGATTTACAAATGAATGCCCGGCAATTGAATCCGCGAAACGGAATTTCAGAACCGGGCTTTTTAATGTCTGCAAATACCTATAAGCCATTGAAAGCTGTTCCGGAGTAGATGCTTTACATCCTTTTATCTTTATAATAAACACAAGTCGTAACAATATCGGCTTCGTGAACCAACCATACTCCTATCTCAAAGTGATGCAAGGGGTCAATGTAATTCTGGCAGACTATACTTTACAGGAAACAGCCGAACTGTGAGGAACAAAATCCGGATCAATCATAAGAACAGGAAGGGCAGGAAGGATAAAAAGCCGTTGAAAACATAATTTTCATTTTCCATAAAAAAGAAATTCCCGAAGAGCTCGGTTTTAAAATATTGTTTATATTTGACAGGTATTTGTTTCAACAAAACAAATTACATACTGTTTCACTGGATTCATAAAAAAAATATTCATGGATTCAAGGAAGCAAATTACTTTGACTCTCGTTTTCTGCTATTTCCTGAATTAACTTATTGTAATTGCTGAACGGCCCCTGTTTTAAGCCGGAGTCTTTCAAAACACTTGTTCGAAACGTGCCAGCCATTGGACACCTCCCAAACGGAAGGCATGAATAAATCCTCCCCCAACTCATAGTCCTTACTCGTCTTTCTGGTTTAATCCCGCGTTGTATTTATACGGATTCAAGGTTTGAAAACGAATTCAGATTATACCTTATCGGTAAACCGGAAATGACTTTCAGCTAACAGAAATCCCGCCGGCAATTTTTTAGGCCCATCGGTATCGTACATTTATTTTTATGACTTCTTCATTTATCAAAGAGCCAGGTTTCATATCTGTTTTTGCGACTCATGAAGAGCAGCAGAACAGGCTTCCCGCTTGAATGTGCGCTTCCTGAAAAACTCATGCAGGCAGCTGATATTCAGCAACAATGATCACTAACGTTAACATAGATTCACCCATTAAAAGTTTGTTATTTACCAGGACTTAAGCTGTGCTACCTGAACTTCAAACCACTGCCCTTATACTTGTTTTACTTATTGCCATTGTTAATCCTTATAATAATCAGCACAAACTCCCGGGAATCTTCCCTGAGTGAATGAGACACTGCAATTCAGCTACTACCATAAAACGCCTCAATATGAAAGTATCTCTGCACAACTATTTTCTTCTTATTGCAACCCTTACCGGCAGGATGATATTTGCCCAGCCGGCTACTTTGATCACAAACCCTGCAGGCGGGCACTATTGCCAGGGATTAAGCGGGGTGCAGGTTCTGATGGACCATTCACAGAGTGGGACCACCTATATACTCCGGCGGCAAGGCCAACCGGGAAACCTTGCCACTGCATTGGGAAACGGGAATACTATTCCATTTCCAGGGATTTACCCTGCGGGCATATACATTACAGTTCCGGCTACCAATGCTGTTACTGTGGTTTTGGATCCTTTACCGGCACTTTTTATATTATCGGCTACCAACAACGGATCCTATTGCAATTACCCGGGAGCAGCCGGAGTGGGGTTAGTCATTCAGCCCACCCAGGCGGGGGTCGATTATATTCTTTACAGGGGTGCGACACCCATTGATACTCTCCCTGGCAACGGAGGAATGCAAACATTCGGGTACTTCACAATACCAGGTAGTTATACCGTTACGGCAAAAAATCCTTCTTCAGGCTGCACACGGACCTCTGCCGCCATCAATATCACCGTTTATACACCACCTACGGCCAATTTTCATTCGGATAACGATACTCCCCCTTATGTTTGTTCGAGTACGGCCATTAATTTCACCAGCACTTCAATCGGTAACGGATTAACTTATTTCTGGAATTTTCATGATCTGAACTCAGGAAGCAGCGATACGGCCTATGTAGCTCCAACTTCTCATATTTTTGAAGCTTATGGTAATGCGTCCCAGACTTTCGGCGTATTGTTGAAAATAACGGATAATCATGGTTGTACCGATACCATTACCAGGGCTGTTACTGTAATCCAGAAACCGGATGCAACGCTGCACGAAAACCTCTGGTTACCCAATTCGAATTTCCCGAATACATTTGCTGCCTGTAATGCAACACTGCAGAATCCTGTCGGCACTTTTGAATTTGAAAACGCGTCGACCACCCAGGCCACAAATACCTGGTACACAATAAATTGGGGCGACCCGGGTATTTCAACTTTCAACCAGGCCACGTTCAATTCCCTGCTGCCGGTTGAGTATCATATTTCAGGCTATTCAACGCTCACCTACACCATTAACGGGCAGAATGGTTGCAATAATACGAGAATCTACAATGTTTATGTAGGCAACTTTGCCGGTGGCGGGCTGGGAAACCCGGGAAGTACGGCAGGGGTTGCTGATTTTTGCATTGACTTTCCCATGCAGCCTGAATCGTACGATAACCCTCCGGGCACCAAGTTCATTTTTGAATGGGGCGATGGAACCACCCAGACTGTTTTACGCGAAAATCTTGCGCCAAACGGGTTTATAAATCATTGTTATACAACCTGTTCATCAACGCTGCAGGGAACACCGCCAAAATACGGATTCGAAGCCGCCTGCAATACCGAAAATCCCTGTGGGTCCATCCAGACTTCGGTGTGGCCTATAGTAGTTTCATGCAGGGCCCATGCCAATTTCGGAGCCTGCTGCGGGGGTAGCGGCATAGGGGGCGAAGTCGCACTCTGGGGCGGAAATGGTGCCGACACCCTGGTGGGTTGCAACGACGTAACCTTCACCGATAGCACCCAGGCTGGTTTCTATATTATTCCCCCCAATTATAATTCAGTCACATCCAATACCTTCTATTCCTGGAATTTTGGCGACCCGGCTTCCGGGGCCAATACTTCCAATCTTCCGAATCCTACTCATCATTTTACAAACAGTGGCGTCTGGTACACTATAACCCTGATCACCTTCACGGGTACAAATGCAAGTTTTAATTCAGGCAGGGATACCGTGGTTAAGCAAATTTACATTCAAACGGCAGCTGCCGCCAACTTTAATGTTTCCGCTCCCGATACCTGCAGCCCGGTAATGGTACAGTTTACCGATCAAAGCACCCTTGGTGGCTGGGGTACTCCCGAATACAGGTGGCGCGTAAATCCGGCAACAGGATGGAGCATTATCACACCAGGGCATGCAGGCGATTCCACCTACCATTCACCCCTGTTCGAATTCAACGCTGTGGGCCGGTATGCCATACGACTTGTATTGGCAAACAGCTGTGGCATAAGCGAAAAAGATACTACGGTACTGGTATGCCAGCCCCCGCAGGCTGCCTTTGCCACAAGCGACATTTACCTGTGCGGCCCGGGAAGCCATAACTTCGGACCTGCCTATACCATGAACTGTGACTCCACTCTGGTTTCGTACCTGTGGCACATTACGCCTGCTACCTACTCGTTTATTGACGGGACTTCGGCAAGTTCCAAATATCCGCACGTGATGTTCAATGCCTTTGCCGATTACCAAGTGAAGTCAATAATTACAAACAGTTGCGGAAGTGACTCCACCCTGCAGCATGTTCATATCACTCAACTGCTTTCAAACAATACCGTCGCACCGGGTTCGCCTGCGTCGGGCGAAATCTGTTCAGGCCAGGCCCCGATCGTGATTAATGGCGCCATTCCGTCGGGGGGCAACGGATCTTTCACCTATCAATGGCAGGAAAATTTAAACTGCGATTTGTCACCATCCGGAACATGGTCAAATATTATTGTGGGCGGAACACTTCAGAATTATACCTTGATGAGTCCGCTGGCAGCTACCCGATGTTTCAGGCGAATGGCCTATGACGCTGGCAACTGTTCCGATGTATCGAATATTGCACAAATGGTGGTACATCCTGCCATTATCAACAACATCATTGTTAACGACCAGCAATTGTGCAGCGGAAGCGCACCAAACCTCTTAACCGGAACGCAGGCTTTTGGCGGCTCAGGCACTCCGACCTACCAATGGGAGCAATCATCGGACGGCATTACTTTTTTATCCATTAACGGAGCCAGCGGGCAAAACTATCAGCCGGGAATCTTAACGCAGTCGACCTATTTCCGCAGGGCTGCTGTCTCAGCTCCATGCCCGTCGGATTATTCAACACCCATACTGATCACCGTATGCGATCCCCTCAGCAATAATACGATTTCATCCGGCCAGCTTATTTGCCAGGGCACAATACCGGCTCTGCTTAACGGAACTGCACCAGGAGGTGCTTGCGGAATCTATATATACCAATGGCAATTTTCGACCGATGTAACCTATCCTGTTTTCACGAACATAGCCGGGGCAAACTTACCATCCTATCAGGCACCGGCAGTAAACGCTAAAACTTATTTCCGGAGGGTCATTACCTCCCCGGTTAATAATTGCGCACTCAGCACCAGCAATGAAATTACAGTGGACATTATGCCAAAACCGAACCCTAATGCAGGCATTGACCAGACAATCACCAACGGTGCGACTGCCAATTTAAGCGGTTCGGTGAGCGGAGGCACATCTCCATACAACACGCAATGGAATCCAGCCGCTTCTATACAAGCACCTTCCAATATGTTGAATGTTTCAACGATAAGCCTTTCATCAAGCACTCAATTCACCTTATCGGTAACGGATGCCAACGGGTGTACAGGAAGCGACAATATGTGGGTGTTGATAACAGGAAGTCCGCTTTCCATAAACATTACTTCAAACCCGGATACGGTTTGCCCGAACGGACTGGCTCATATCTGTGCACTCGTTAGTGGTGGAACCGGCACATATACATACAGTTGGACAAGCCCCGGGAATACCTACCCGCAAACCCAATGCATTAACGTTAATCCAGCTGCAACAACAACCTACACCTGCCTGGTCTGGGATGGTTTTGTTTCAGCAACGGCTGCCTTCACGCTGCATGTGGCCTCGTCACCTGTAATAACCAGCCCGCTTTCGGTCGAAATCTGTTCGGGCGCTCAGGTAAATTATTCTCCTGCATCCACAGTCGCGGGGACTACCTATTCGTGGACGGCTTCTTCGGGAGGCAGTTGCAGCGGATATACCAATTCGGGAGGCAACAGCAGTACCATCCAGGACTACCTGCTTAATTCCGGGAATACCGATTGTGTAGTAAGCTACCAGATCACTCCGACCGGCCCTGCTCCTACCCTCTGCCCGGGGCAGTCAGTAAGCATGGATGTTACGGTTAAACCCGTGGCATACATCACAAATAATGTCACTTCTCAAACAATAGTATCCGGCTACCAAACTACGGCGGTAACATTCATCCCAAATGTAGCAACAGCAGGTATTCACTGGGAATACACAGGTACAAACTGCAACGGGTATGTTCAGCTTACTGAATACCAAGGATATACTTCCACGCTGCCTCCGCAAATTGTTTCACTGTTACCCGGCTCAGCTGCAAGCTGTACATTGAATTATCATGTGCAGCCTTTTATGCTTATTGCAGTTGGCGACACTTGCTGGGGGAATCCTTTCATTTATCATATCATCATCAACAGCGAACCCTATAAATATAATTTGATCTGTCCAATTCCGATCTGTGCCGGGCAATCAGCGACCATCTCGCTGGAGAGTTCGGATGCAGGAATAAATTATTTACTCTACCGCGGTGCCACTCCTCTACCTCCACTTGCTCCCGGTACCGGGGGCCAGCTGGATTGGACGGGTATCAGCGTAAGCGGTTCGTACACTATACGAGCCACCAATCCCACAAACAGTCAATCCACGCTGATGAACGGCATTTGCCAGGTAGTGGTTAACCCGCTTCCGCAAATCTTTTTACTGACGGCTCTTTACGGTGAACATTGCAGTCCGGTAACCCTTCAGCTGGGTGGTTCGCAAACCGGGATCGAATATTTGCTTATAAAAGACGGAGACCTGAATAATCCGGTCCAAACCAAAGTCGGGACTGGCATGCCGGGATTCCTTGTTTTTGACCCTGTGAATGATTCGGGACAATATACAGTGCGCGCATTAAATCCGATTACGCAATGTCAGCGGGAAATGCAGGGAAACATTCATGTGGATGCGTATATACAGCAATTTGCCATTTATCCGGGAGGAATCCTGTGCGCCGGTGATAATTTATGCCTGGAGGGTTCCGGGCCAGGTATAAACTACCAGCTTTGGATGAATAACTCTCCTTTTGGCCCGGTAGTACCCGGTGACCCTGCCGGCGGGCCTGTCTGCTTTGGAAATATTACAAATGCAGGCACTTATCGTATACATGCAAAAAATCCTGTGACAAATTGTGAAATATTTTTTGATTCTTCGATTGTAGTTCATCCGCCACCACTTACCTATGTGATGTCACCGGTTCAGGGCTGTGCAGGGTCCGAAATCAGACTGAACAGCTGCCAGTCAGGCGTTAAATACTACCTGTATTTTACACCGGGTTCAGGAAAATCTCCCAGGGAAGCGTTTGCGGCCGGTCCTCAGATATGTACCGGGGGAAATATCAGCTTTGGCCCATGGTCCGACCAGGGGGTTTACCGTATATTGGCTGTGGATACCCTAACCAACTGTAATGCGTGGATGTCGGGGACCACTACCATATATCCGGAACCCGAAGTTCATAATGTAATACCTCAGGGGCCATCGTGTCCTCCCGTGGATATTGCCCTTGATCATTTTCAACTCAATGCTGTTTATTATCTCTTCCGGAATGGCGATACCTTAGTTGCCACTGATAACGGAGCCAACGGCAGTGTTGATTTTGGTATTCAGACGCTGCCTGGTATTTACACGGTAAGGGCTCAGTTCGTATTTGACGGGGGATTTGAGTGCTGGAAAAATATGCAGGGATCCGTTGAGATATTTTCAGAACCTTCCAGGTACTCCCTGCTCCCTGCCGGTCCTTTGTGTCCGCCGGCTGCTTTGTTCCTCAATGGATCAGATGCCGGAGTTACATACACCCTCTGGCATAATCTGTATGGCATCAGGCAGGTAATAACGGGGTCGGGTGGAATTTTACATTTTCAGCCTCAAAATCAAGCCGGGAACTATTGGGTGGCTGCCAACACAGGAAATAATTGTGCAGTGATTATGCACGATACCGTAATTGTACATCCTAACCCAACCCTATTTCATGTAAATCCTTCAGGGCAGGGTTTATGCGAACCCGCCCGTGTCGGATTGGATGGATCCGAAAGCAATACCCTATATGAACTGCTGCATGCTGATGGCAGCAGCTTAAGCCCGCAGGAACTTTTCACCCCTTCAGTTCCGGGACCGTTCTGGTTTATCAACGCACAAGCGGCAGGGAATTATATTGTAAAGGCAACCACTCTTTCGGGATGCGATACACTCATGAACGGGACGGCCGTAGTTAATGCTCAGCCGGTTGTTGATGCAGGTCCGGCAACCGATACCATATGCAATCCTCCCTCATCATCTGTAACCCTCAATGGAATAGCTTCAAGCTATTCCAATATTCATTGGTCGAGCCCGACAGATCCGTCCGGCAGCAACTTTACTTCACCTAATAGCTTGAATACCAGCTACACTTTCACTGCCGGCGATTTATTAAACCAGAAAGTCACACTTACACTCACAGCATCGGGTACGGGTATATGTTCAGGCACATCGGTTTCGGATTCCATTATCATCCGATTGCTCGCTCCGATTATTAATGCCGGAGCTGATCAATCCGTTTGCAAAGACGAAGCAATACAACTGAACGGTTCCATAAGCGGCGGTGCTTCCTCGGGATTATGGACAACAAGCGGAAATGGCACTTTTAACAATGCAGCATCATTAAATGCAATTTATTCCCAGGGGAGTGCGGAGCAGGCCAGCGGCAGTGTTACCCTTACTCTTACCACGACAAATTCGGGTGTTTGCCCGAATCTTAGCGATGCAATGAGTATTACTATTTTTAAGCAGTTAATTGCCGGCTTTGCCGGGGCCGATCAAACTTTATGTAACGGCGAAACACCTTCCATTCTTTCGGCAGGCGCTCCTTCGGGCGGCAGCGGTACTTTCCTCTACCAATGGCAATTCTCGGCCGATGCTGGCCTTAGCTGGACAGACGTGCCTTCGGGCGGCAATGCTCTTACCTATGCACCGGCGGCGCTCCAGTTTACTACCTTATTCCGCTTGCGTGAAACGGATACCTGGTGTACTCCCGATCAGACGGTGTATACCAAAAGCGTTACCATTACGGTTCACAATACGCTTACTGCCGGGATTGCCGGTGCCGGTCAAACGATCTGCAACGGTGAAACACCGGTTATGCTTACGGCC
>CAIPFN010000010.1 GCA_903864265.1 uncultured Bacteroidales bacterium
ACGGGATTGAGGGGATTAAGGAGGAGACAAGGGGACAAGGGGATGGGGCGACGGGGCGAGGGGTGACAAGGGGAGGTTTGATGAGATTGATGAGATTGATGGGATTGATGCGATTGATTAGACTGATGAGAGTGATTGGCAAAAGCATGGGGTTAAAACTAAAAGCATCAGTGGTTGTGCAAAATAGAGTTGGAACGTCATTCATTTTCATGCTAAGTAGTTAAATCGAAGGTACAGGTGATCGCCCTTCTCCAGGAAATACATTATACCGCTTTCCTTCTCCTTCAGGAGAAGGTGCCCGAAGGGCGGATGAGGTGAGAAGGGAGGGGATGAGGTTTTTTGGGCGACGAGGCGAGGTTTGATGTGATTGATTGGGTTGATGTGATTGATGGGATTGACCGATGACAAGTAAAAAAGGAGATATTGAGCAATACTGCTCGTCTTCCTAAGCCCCTTTAGGGGTTTGGGGTGGCTCGTACATTGATGAGATTGATGGGATTGATGCGATTGAGGGGATTGACGGGATTGACGGGATTGAGGGGATTGACGGGATTGAGGGGATTAAGGAGGAGACAAGGGGACAAGGGGACAAAGGGACAAGGCGATGGGGCGACGGGGCGAGGGGTGACAAGGGGAGGATTGATGGGATTGATGAGATTGATGGGATTGATTGAGGGACGTGTGGACAAGAGGACATGGCGACGGGGCGACGTGGCGACGTGGCGATGATTGATGGGATTGATGCGATTGATGGGATTGACAAGGCTACGGGGCATGGGGAGCCAGGGACCTTCCGGAAATATAAGCGGCTGCCGCATTTTTGCGACAGCCGCCGGGTATTCCGAAATGCACAAAATCAGGGCAAGCGCTCAGTTTTGAAACCTGTTATTTTGAAACTACAAATTTCTTTACCACGAATCCATCAGCAGTGTTTACAGTGATAGTATAAGTTCCCTGGGCCAGGTTTAAAGTAAGCGCTTCGGAATAGTTTCCGTTGCTTGCTATTTTTTTACGATCATACACAAGTGTTCCGTTGGAAGCTGAAATCTTCATATCCAGAAGTACTTTACCCGGAGTTGAAATACTGACAACGAAATTGCCGTCGTTAGGGTTTGGAGATATGTTAACTCCTATATGACTGGGGTTGTCGCCTATACCCAGCGAGCTGAACACTCTCACGGTAAAGGTTTCCGACCAGGCACTTTCGGCACAGGCATTTATAGCTTTCACACTTATGGAAGCATTGCCGCGGAAACTGCTGTTCCATACCACATTGGAACCAGCGCTGTTTCCTGAAATAATACCCGCTTCGGCAGGCAAAATCTGCCAGGCATAGGATTGTGCCCAGGCTGCAGGCTGAACCGTATAATCCGTGTTTCCGGCTGATAACAGATCCACGTCGGCAGAGCCCTGGGGTTTAGCAGGTACCTCAGCATTGTTATTGATAAGTACATCCACGGTTTTTGCTGACGTGCAGAGTGTTGCATCAATAGTTTCGGAAAGGTTTATGCTGTTGGCTCCGGCATTGTTCCAGGTAACCTGTATTTCATTCGTGCCCTGGCCTGAAGTGATGGTGCCGCCGTTGATACTCCATGAATAGGTATGTCCCGGGTTCAGGTTGGTTGAATAGGAGGTATTTTCGCCTGTGCATCCTGTTGTTATCCCGGCTACCTGAGCAAGAGGCAGGGGGTTAATGACAACTGCTTTTGTATGGGATGCACTGCAGTTATGGGAAGTATTCTCGGTAACGAATACGGAACCTCCGGCTTCGGATCCCCAGTTTATGGCAACCTGGCTGCTTCCCGTGCCCGATTCAATGCTGCCTCCGTTTACCGTCCAGGTATAGGTATTACCCGGGCCGGCAGGGGTTGAATACACGCTTCCCTTCGTCAGGGCACAAACCATGCTTTCGCCAGCTACCAGCGGGGCAGGGGTTGTATGTATGGTCAGTGTTTTGGAAGAGGATGCAGCTTCGCACGACTGGTTTGAAGCGTTTAAGGTAAGCGTAACAGTTCCTGCTGCAATATCCTCGGCACCGGGTGTATATTCGGCAAGTAAGTGCGATGGATCGGCGAAAAAGCCGGTTCCGCTGGTTGTCCAGTGTAACTGTGTGTAATTGCTTGCTGTCGAAGCATTGCTGAGGTAGGTAAGCCCGCTGCAGATATCTGCATTTTCACCTGCAAAAGCTGTGGAAGGATGCTGGAATGTAAGCAGCATTTCGTCGGCAGATGTACCTGAAGCCCCTGTTGCCGTCATGGTAAGAGTTACTGAACCGGCGGCAAGATCGGCTGTTCCGGGCGTATACACGGGATTCAGTATTGTGGCATCGCTGAAGGTTCCGCTCCCGGAGGTAGTCCAGACCACGCCTGAATAATTGGAGGCATTGCCGTTGCACTGGTAGGTGGAAGCTTCGCATAAATACGTATCTACCCCGGCAAAGGATGTAGTGTATTGCGGCAGTGGTAAAACTATGTAATCGAGCCATGCACAGTCAGCTCCTGCTGAACCGCTGCCATTCTTGGTATAGATAAACTTAAAAGCATGGTTACCCGCATTTACCGCGAAAGCGGCTCTTATCCAGGATGTTGACCCTGAGTAGCTGGCTTTCAAGGTGTTGTCGATGTAGAACTTCAGCCCGTCAGTAACGGCTTCAGAGCTTACTTTACAGTAGAATTTGATGCTGTCGTTGTTCGGCGCGTTATAGGTGAGTATCAGCTGCGAATTTTGCGAGTTGCCTATGGCTCCTGATTTAGCTGCATATACTCCTTCAATAGGATCAACACTGGTGATTGACCAGGGAACATTTCCGCTGCTGGTCCATGGATATTTGTTAAAATCACCGGTTTCCCAATCTTCAACCTTCAAACCCGACTGTATAACATAGGTATGCTGGGTTGAATAGGCTCCCGAAACGGCTGTAAAATACAGGTCGACCGAAAGGCCTTCGGGTGCGTCGGGGCTTACCGAAACATTGAATTCGGCATAACCCGATCCGGAAGGGGCGATGAGGCCTATTTCAGAAGTATTGTTATTCAGCGTAATAAGGCCGCTGCTGAGTGAAAGAGCGGCAGTCACGCCGGGAGCTGCACTCGTGCCGGTATTGGTGGTAGCTATACGGATAATGGCAGTTTCACCTGCATCGAGCCGGCCGTTGCCATTGCCTCCCTGGGAGTCATCAACCAGCAGCATGCCTGCCGAAAGCTGAGGCGCACGGCACTGAAGGGTAAAATGACTAATCCAGGTATCGATGCCATTGGTGGCAGTGGCGGTTACCAATTTCTGGTATCCGTCGGGGACATTGCCGATATGTACTTTAAACCCGTTTTCAACCGTAACGGATTGTTGCGACGGGATAAGCGGGTAGGTTTCGCTATTATCGGTGAGGGTGATGTAAGGATCGTTCAGCGTAAGGGTTACCACCACGTTCAAGGCCGGGTTGTTCCCTATGTTTTTCTCGGCAAGCGAAAGGAAAGCATCTTCGCCAAAATCGAGGGCCTGGTTGTTATTGCCCGCGGGATCGCTCACTGTAAAAGCGTCAGTGAGCACATAAGGATTTTCGTTCGAAATTACGATCGCACTTGAATAGTGGCGGTAATAGTTTTGACGGGTAACCACTATTTTCACTATTGTCCCTATGGCCGGTGCCGTTACGGCTATGGCCACGGGCGAACCGGTGCCGTTGCCGCTGCCGATAATCTGCCCGTTCGCGCTTAGCGCAATAAAGGAACCGGCATCGGCAGTCACATCAAATGAAGTGGCTGAATTGATCATGACAGCAGCATGCGAAACCGTGAGCTGCTGGGGCACTTCCGAATTCACCGTCATGAAGGCATCGCCGTGATGGTGGAAAAGCTGGTAGGTTATTTCCTTGTTGTTGGTATTATAAGGCCACGATGATTGCTGGAGAAAATACTTGCCTGCACAATTGCCAAATGCCGGCATGATACCTCTTTCCTCGAACATAGCGCCGTAAGCCGGCATGAAATCGGTCCACATATTATCATACATACCCCATGCATAGGTATCATTCACAAACGAATAGGATACTTCGGTAGCGGCAATCAAACCCAATGCACCTGCATTTTGACCGTTATACTTGTAACGGTGGAACTTTTCGGTAAAGCATTCGCTGCTGTAATCAAATTTGCCGGTCTGGCAGTTGAGCGACATAATAAATGACAAATCGGTATTGGTGAGCCCGCTGATGTTGGGATTTTGATACGAGGGTTCTCCCCAGCCGGTTTGATTTCCATGGTCGCGGTGTTGAAGCATGAAAGCTCCTGCATTGAGTGCATTATTGATATCGGTGGCATTACCTCCGTCCCATCCGCCTAGCTCGGCGGGGGTTGTGGGGATATAACCCAGTCCGTTCGGGCCAAAATAGCTTACCACCGTGTTGGTATTGGTAGCCGACGACCAAATGGTACCCGGGGTTCCCTGGTATACCGCATTCACCCGGACCGGATGCTTGCCTTTGACATTTTTCCAGAAACCGCCTACTATTTCGGAGCAAAGCTGGAACCAGCGTTCGGTTTGCCAGCCTAGGGCCGTAACCGGATGATCATAGAAAGCAGCACTTGTAGGAGGGTTGCGTTCATAGCTCAGGTCTTTGGTAACCATGGTCTGGAGTTGCTCGAAGTTATTGGCAGTCATCCTGGCAAAAGCGATATCGGGCAGTTTATCGCCGGTAACATCGGCATACGGATTATCCGAAACATAAGGGTTATAACCATCGGGATGGTCGTTCAGAATATTGGAGGTAATGCTGTTGGCTGGATTGGTGCCGTGGTCGGCCATCAGAAGGCAGGCAGCAGGAGGTATGCTCCAGGTATTGTAGGCATTATTGATATAAGCATCAATAGCGGCGGAAGTATTTCCCCCGACTTCGGTAATAGTCACAATTTTGGTTAGAATTCCCTGCTCGGTACGGAAAGCGCTCACCGAATCGGCCCATTGTTTAAATTCAGGGTTTGTTGGAACAATGATAAGGTATTCGCACCCCGTTTCGGGGCTTTTGCCCGCGTTCCGGAACCTTTCGGCATAGTTGATAATCGGGAGCGATTCGCTGTTGAATACATTGTCTTTCAATATAGGATCCCAGAAACGACTGCGCAGGCGGTCGTCGCCAAAGTGGCCGTTCCCGCCGGTGAAATTTACTTTAACCTCTATGTCGCGGAATATCACCAGCTTTTTTGTAACCGGGTTGTATTGGTATGGCGTGATGCTGACCATCACCACATCCACTCCCCTGAGTTGAGTGATCTGCGACAGTATGACCGGCTGCCCGGGGAAAGGCGCATTGGCCGAATAAATACTCATATTTTTATGATACTGCAAGGGCCCCAGGTAGGTATCGAGCGGAATTTTAGGTGCAGGAGCTATATCCAGGTTTTGCATCACTTCGGTGCGGGAGCGCACTATTTCGAGCTGAGCCGTAGCTCCCTGAGGGATGGCAATATACCGGCTGATGGAAGGAAGGTTAGGTGCTCCCTCGTCGTTTTGAAGAAAATTCCCTGAAAAACCGATTTCTTTCATAGATTCGCCATTGATCATACGATCCTCGAAGGTGAATTCCTTTAAGGAGAAATTAATCGAAACCCCCGAACTATTCTGCGATTTCAAAGTAACCCCCTGCTGCCCCCAGCTATCCGGGTAGCTTACCTTTTCGGCATGGGCTGTCAGGCAGCATACCATAAAAATTACGGCCAGGTACAGTGAAAGTCCCCGCTGTTGCAAAAAGTAAAATTTTCTCATGACTTAATGTGGATTAAAGATGCCGGCTGCGAATCCGACAAGTTTCAGATTTACAAGAATGTAGGCTGCGAAAGTATATAATATAGTTCCTGTTTAGACATATGAAAGCGAGATTTTGAGCTTATTCTCTATATTTAGAACCTATATAAATAAAAACCATCTTCATCCATTATTTTAAATATAAAATTGGAAATTCAACTATACCTGATATATTTGTTTAAATAAGAAGGATAGCTTGTGAATGGAAACCGGATTGCTTCAGATAGATGGGTCAAAGCCTTGATGATATCATCACGGCTATTTATGGTTTCAGGGGCCGCATTCTTCCTTTTGCAGTGCAATTCGCCTGAACAAAGGAGGGCGGATCCCGTTTTCGACTCTCTGGTACAATCCGTTAAGCTTAAACTGAAGACGAATGCCGACAGTGCGCTTCGTGCCTCGGATGTGTTGTTCCATTATGCGGATGGTAAGCCGGATCATGGTCAATTACTGGAAGCGGCCGGATACAGAGGCTCTGCATTTGAACTTTCAGGCAAGAACGACTCGGCTTTAAAATACTATTCCATCATGCGTGCCGAAGCCTTTCGTTTGAAAGACACCTCTAAAATGATACATGTGAGTTACCTCCTGGGCTCACTGTTTATTGAAATGGAATCGAACGACTCGGTTGCTTTCTGGCTTCGCAAAGGGATGGCACTGGCAGTTCAAACGCATGATACAGCCGAACAAGCTAAGTTTTTAACTCATATCGGGAATTATTACCTTCGCTGTAATCAGTCGGACAGTGCCATGCAGTGCTTTACCCGTGCTGTATTGTATTACCTGAAAACCGCTGATTCGGTAAGCCTGGCGCAAGCCTACCGGAATTTGGGCAACCTGCTTGTAAACCAGGGGTTTCAGCGAAAAGCAATCCCATTGTTCCTGAGTGCCATTCAGATTAATCAACGCCTGGGTAAAAAGATAGAAGTTGGGCTCGATTATTCAAATATCGCCATTGCCTACAAAAAGGTGCGAAAAGACTCTGCCTATTATTATTTCCAGATGGCTATGAAACCGCTTACCGAAAGCGGCAGCATCTCAAACCTGATGGTTATAAAATTTAATTATGCCAACTATCTGAAAAGCAACGGGGATATTGCAGCCGCTGAAATACTGTATAAGGAAGTGCTGCAGATTTCGATAGTAAACCATATTCAACAAGGAGAACTGTACAGTCTCAATATGCTGGCTAAAACCGCTGTAATCCGAAAAGACCAGGCAGGGGCTGATCTGTATTTCGATAAAGCTTTAAAGTTCGCTTCCGGGAATAAACTCACCAATGATATCTTGCGGATATGTAACGATAGGTTTGAAGGGTATCTCGCACTGAATAATGCAGCAGGGGCATTGAAGTATTATACGCTCTGGAATAAAATGAACGATAGTCTGCAAACCATTACACAACAGGATGCCGTTGTAAAATACCAGACACTGTACGAGGCGGAAAAGAAAAACATGGAGATTAAACTACTGGAAACAGAACGGGAAAAAGACCGCATCAAGTCAAGATATATTTACATGCTATTCCTGTTTTCCATGCTTGCGGTGATAGCTGTGCTCTATGTTATCTGGCTTCGTGGACGGAATACCAGGCAAAGATTAATCATTTCGGAAACTGTACAGAAATCGCAGCAACTGGAGTTGAACAATAAAGAGCTGCTGATTATCAACAAAGATCAGGAAACGGCCCTGGATAAAAAGGAAATAGAAACAAGCCAGAGATTACTGGTGTCGAAGATGCTGATTTTATCGCATAACAGCGAGTTCTTGTCCGGTTTGCTTACAGAACTCCAGTTTCTGAATCAAAAGCTCGATAATACAGAGCAGCAGGAAAGCCTGAAAATAATACTGGCTTCGTTGAAAAGCCAGGTTCAGCCTAAGCGCTGGGATGATTTCCAACAGCAGTATATGGAGTCGCATAAGGACTTTTTCAGGAAACTCAATGAGATTCATCCCGGATTAACTGCAGGCGATCACCGTTTGTGTGCTATGCTCCGGATGAACCTTAGTATTAAAGAAATAACCGAACTTACTCTTCAAAATCCCCGGGCCGTTGAAATGGCCCGCCACCGCCTGCGTCAAAAATTTGGCATCGAACGCGACGAAAACCTTAACGCTTACCTGGCACAGTTTTAATTATCCGAAAGCTCTTCCATCCGGAACCCTGGCACATAAACAGCTTTAGCTTTTTCTTTTCCGGTGGCGTCCAAATACAAATGCTGTATACTGAATAAAAGGGAATTAATTCATTCGCGGAAGTGGATCACTTCCAAAAGCTGGGGATTAAATGGGAAATGCTGTTTTAAAATGTCATATTGTTAGAAGAATTTACTTTCGATTTATTATGTTTATTGATTCTGAA
>CAIPFN010000011.1 GCA_903864265.1 uncultured Bacteroidales bacterium
ATCCTCAATACTCGGCGTTTTTTTCCCATCTTTGCACAAGCTAATCCACTGCACTTATGCCCTCCGGCTCCAAACGATATATCCGACAAATTCTGAAATTCCTGGTGCCGGCAGGCCTGGTTTTGTTTGCTGTTGCCTGTGCTACCATTGTGTCGCCAACGGGAGGGCCTAAAGATATTACACCGCCTAAAATGCTGAGTTCGCAGCCCAGGATTTTCTCCACCAATTTTAAAGGGAATAAGATTGTTCTCAATTTCGACGAATACGTGGTGTTGAAAACCCCCGAAAAGTACCTGCTTATCTCGCCTCCCCTGGGAAAACTTCCGGATATAAAAGTTAAAGGACATTCGGTGGTGATTAAACTGGCCGATTCGCTCCGAAGCAATACTACCTATAATTTTTACCTTGGCGATGCTATCGTCGATATTGCTGAAAATAATCCCATCACCAATTTCAATTTTGCATTCTCCACCGGGCCTGATATTGACTCCCTCAGCCTGTCAGGTAATGTAACCGATGCCCTCACACGTAAACCTGCCAAGGATGCCCTGGTGATGCTGTATACCGATTTCACGGATTCCATACCCATGAAGCAAATCCCTGTGTATGTGTCGCGTACTACCGAGAAGGGGAATTTTCATCTCAACAACCTGGCCTGGGGCAAATACAGGGCAGTCGCCCTGCTTGACGGGAACAGCGATTATATGTATAACCTGCCTACCGAAATGATAGGCTTCTGCTCCGATACCGTTCAGCCCTATTATAACGCCATTGACCTGAGCGATACCAATGCCGTAAAGCAAGCAGACCTGGGAAAACAACTTTTAGTCGCCATAAACCTTTTCCCGGAACCTGATTCGATACAGCGTATTCAAAAGAGTGTGATGGCTTCAAAAAACCGGCTTTCGGTAGCTTTCCGCTATAGCATGTCGTCACCGGGATTCCGGGCGTTAAACGTCCCTGATTCGCTGCCATGGGCTGTTCAGGAATGGAACCGCACCAACGATACCCTGAATGCCTGGCTTCTGAATAAACCGGATACGCTAAAACTCGAAGTCTCCAACAAAGGTATTGTGGTTGATACCATTCGGATTTCAACAACCATGAAAGTCAGCGGAAAACCCAAAAATACAGCTGCCGCAATTCCGCTGCGATTCTCAAGCTCGCTCAACGGGGGAAACCTGGAATATAACCGGCCTTTATTGCTGTCGTTCGCCAACCCTTTGAAGGAATACAGCCTGAATGCACTCAGTTTGTCACGCATGAGCAAGGACACCAGCATTATAGTTCCTATCATAAAGTTTACTGACAGCATACACCGTCACCTTCTGGTTTCTTATAAATGGAATTCCACGGATAAGTATAACCTCTATATTCCTAAAAATGCATTCACCGATATTTACAGGGATACCTGCGATTCCACACACCTGTTTTTCCAGATGAAACCGATTGACGAATATGGGAATTTCGCTGTCACCATAAACCGCACGGATAAAAGTTACCCGGTAATTATACAATTGCTGTCGGAGAAAGGACTGGTTGTGGATCAACGAATTATAAACAGCGAAAAGAGGGTTGATTTCGGACTGCTGGCACCGGCCAAATACGGGTTGAAAGCCATAATGGATACCAATGGCAACGGCCGATGGGATACAGGGCAGTTTATAAAGAAACTCCAGCCCGAAAGGGTACTTGTGCACCCCAAAATATTTGAGGTGCGTACCAATTGGGAACTGGAAGAAACATGGGATTTGTAGTCCTGAGGACCGGAAATGCGAAAAATTACATCCGAAGCATTACTGGGCTTCGTTGCATTTGTTGATGCAGGTAATAATATCGAGAAGCGTACTGTTTTTCAACGAATAATGAATCTGCTTCCCGTCGCGTTTGGAAGCAAGAATGCCCTTACTTTTCAGAATATTAAGATGATGTGAAGCTGCAGCCTGCTCAATTCGCAATGCTTCATATATTTCAGTCACGTTAAGTTTCTTGTTGTTATTCAGCAATTCGATAATGGCTATACGCATAGGGTGAGCCATAGCACGCAGTTTACTTGCTGCTGCTTCAAGTTTTACAATGTCAAGTTTGAGATGATCGGTCATTTCTATAATTTTTATGCAAAAGTATAAATAAATACATTACCGCATCGTAAATATGTAAATTTATTCATTCGTTTCACATAAATCCGTCTAAATGCCTATTGGCAAGGCATAAAAATTATAATCGGATCCGGGCTAATCAAATAAACTGACCCTGTTTTCAACATCAGGCGACAATTTCCCGGCTAATGAGAGCTGTTTTCAGCCAGCTGAAGTTTCAAACAGTTCGGTAAATGAGAATGTAAGTCCGTCAAACAGTCCTTTGTCGCTTAGTTTTAATTCAGGGATTACCAGTAAAGCCATAAACGACAGGGTCATAAAAGGGGCTTTGAGCGGTCCTCCCAATGCAAGGGCTTTTTGATTAATATATTCGTATTTTCCGGCAGCTTCGTAACCGTCGGCGGCAGCCATTAAACCGGCAACCGGTAAAGGAAGAAGATCGAGGTTTTTGCCATCGGTAACCGCGATACCTCCCTTATTTTCAACCAGACTGTTAATTACCGAAACCATATCGGCATCGTTGGTTCCTATACAAATCAGGTTATGGCTATCATGTGCCACCGTTGACGCCATGGCGCCGCACTGCAGCCCAAAACCCCGGATAAAGGCAAGAGCTGGTTTCGAAGGTTCATAACGGTTAATAACGGTGATCTTCAATATGTCATTTTCCACATCACTCACAACTTTCCCTTCCGAAAACAAGGGATCCACCATGATTTTCCGGGTCAGGAGGTCCCCGTCAAAAGCCTCGATCACTTTCATTTTCCCATGGCCTCCCTCCACAGCAAGATCGTTGGCGCTGATTCGTGGAGCCAGGAAACAATTAGGCGTTTCAAAATCCTGCGAGTGCAACAAAGTTTTGCCGCCTTCAGCAACCAGTATCCCATCAATGAAGGTTTGCTGCACATGAAAATCAAGAAGATCATCCACAATAATCATATCGGCGGCATCGCCCTCCCGCAGCAGTCCGCAGGACAGATTATAATGCAGCACCGGGTTAAGCGTACAGGCCCTGATCACGGACATGGCTACATATCCGGCCTTTAAGGCTCGTTTTATCAACAGGTTGATATGCCCGGCTACCAGGTCGTCGGGATGTTTGTCGTCGCTGCAAAACATTATCCTATCAGGATGGGTGGCTATGAGCCCGATCAGGGCATCGAAATTGCGGGCCGCACTACCTTCGCGGATCAGGATGTGCATTCCGGCTTCTATTTTTTCAATGGCCTCAGCCAGGGTGGTACATTCGTGATCGGTAGTAATACCCGCAGCAGCGTATTTCTTAATATTTGCGGCATCCAGCCCGGGAGCATGGCCGTCGACAGGTTTGTTGAAGCTTTTTGCGTAAGCCAGTTTACGGTGAACTTCCTTGTCACCGAATATCACACCCGGGAAATTCATCATTTCCGAAAGGTAATAGATATCATCCCTTTGAAGCAATTGGGCGGTTTGTTCCGCATTTATCACCGCTCCCGATGACTCAAATCCGGTAGCAGGCACACACGAAGGTGCTCCGAAATGAAATTTAAAGGGCGACAGTTTACCGTTCCTGATCATAAAATCAACGCCTTCCATTCCCAGAACGTTGGCAATTTCGTGCGGGTCGGAAACAGTGGCCGTTGTACCGTGAACTACCGCCAGGCGGGCAAATTCGGCAGGCACCAGCATGGAACTTTCGATGTGTACATGAGCATCTATCAAGCCGGGCAGGATGAAATGGGTATTCGTTGTTTCACAAGGAGTTACCGAGAGGATTTTCCCGTCAGCCACCTCCACTTTTCCCGGGAAAATGGTACCGTTAATTACGTCTACTACCTGACCGGTAATGGAAAAGGGCTGTTGCATAAGAATAGTATTAAAGATATGTTCCACTACAAAAGTAAAGGAATAACGCGGCTTTTGAAAAGAAAATATAAAGGCAGGAAATCCAGCCGGCTTAGGCCGATTTGTAAACGGGTATGAGGTCGTGTTGCTTTTCGGAGAAATATTTTTTTGCAGCCGGGTAATCGGTGGTAAATCCCAATAAAAATCCGCCTCCACCCGAACCGCAAAGTTTGAGCTGGAAGGTCCCCGAGTCGAGGCCCCACTGCCAGGCCGGCATAAAACTATCGGGAATCATATTGGTAAAATGCTTTAGCTGGAAAGTGGAGACTTTAATGAGCGATTCGAAAAAAGAACGCATATTGCCACTCAGAATATCTGATATGCATTGGTTCACCCAGGGGATATAATCGGATTTGAACAGATTTTCATACTCCTTAAAGCGCATCTGCTCCAGGAAATGATTTACCAGCGGGCCGGTTTTCCCTATTTTACCGGTGTCGACCAGGAAAATAACCCCTTCGCTTTCGAACTTGCTACGGGGAATGCCGGTGATGGCTATATCTTCGCGTGAGTGAATAAGCAAGGGATGCTGAATATAACAGTTCAGCGGATCGATGCCACTGCTTTTCCCGTGAAAGAGGGACTCCAGTTTTGAAAATATTTCCCTGAGCCGGCTGATGTCTTTTCCTGAAATAGACCCGTTTACTTCAATCTTGTTGGTACAATAGCGATCGTAAGTGGCTGCCACCACTGCACCTGAGCTGCCGATTCCATAGCCTTGAGGAATGTTGGACTCGAAATATAAGCCTTTCCCTATATCCTCGGCGAAGCGCTTAAAATCAAAATTGCAGGGCATTTCCATCTTTGCTTCGAGTTCGAGCATAAAATCGAGGAATTCTTTCATCTGTTTGTTCGACTGAACGGCAAATTCATAATCCGTGTATTTATCGTCGTTGATGAAACTGAGTTGCCCCGTGAAATGTGTATATGGAATGGTAAGCCCTTTAGAGTTGAAAAGAATGCTGTACTCGCCGAATAACAATACTTTACCGTAAAAAATATCTGCTTTTTTGATCATCCTGTTATTTTTACAAATTCCTGCTGCGGGCTGAGGTATACAAGTTAATCCAGCTTCATGGGGCCCGATCCAAGCATATCATCTATCCGCATATTCTGTTCATTGTTTTTCAATAAATCTTCAACAATTATTTTATTGACTTGTTCATTCTGACCCTCAAAATAGAGCAAATGTACATTAGGGCCGGCATCCAGGGTAAAACAGATATCCAGGCCGGTTTCCTTCCTGATATGCTGTATACGGCCGATAATGCGCAGGGTTTCAGCATGCATGAGCATAAAACCCTCATCCGAGGTCATCATCAGGGCATGCAAAATAAAGGCTTCATTTTCAACAATCCTTATAAAAGTTTGTTTATCGCCGGTTTTGAGTGCTTCCAGCAATTGGGCTGTATTTTTTACAGCCTGTTTCACCCTTGCTTCCGCGAAAGGGTGGCCAGTCATCCGGCTGTGGCCTTCGGAACTGGATACGGGTTTTGCATCCTTGTTCACCAACAAAATGGTATCCCTTAACGTATTAAAAAGCGGGTGAACATCGGGAACCGGCACTGCCAACAGATCCGACGAACCAGGGAATGCCCGGCTTGACCCCCAAACCGTGAAACCGGGAAATAACGACCTGCAGGCACTTCCTGATCCCAGCCTCGCCACATAGGATGCTTTGAAACGGAATTCGTTCTCATCGAGCATAATGCCAAAGAATTCAGCGTCGAGCGAACAAAGGCACAGCGCCAGGGCGCTGAAGGCGGAAGCGGAGGAAGCAATCCCGGCAGAATGCGGGAAAGTATTATGGGTTTCCAGTTTTAGTGCCACCTGGCCCAACCAGGGAAAAATATCGTTCACCGAGTCCAGGAAATTGGTCATCCGTTCCCCAAAAGCTCTGTTTTGCAAACCCTCGAACCAAAATTCAAGTTCTACGGATCCTTCTTTCCTCCGGGGAAAAGCGGTAAGCCTGGTTTCGGTGAAAGCTTTCGCCAAAGTCATACTCAGCGAAGGATTTAGGGGTAACTGTCGCCCGGTTTTACCCCAGTATTTCACCAGGGCGATATTACTCGGCGATTGCCACGTCACCACTACAGGATCTGATATTGCTGAAATTAACCTGGTACCTGAAAAATCAGAATGAGTCATCCGTAAGCTGAATTTGAGCGCTAAAGTACAATATCGTTGAAATTAAACCATGTTTGCAGGCCTTTACTTTTCAGGTAAGCGGAAAGTAGGGCCGTATCCTCATTCCAGGTGAGCATACAAAAATCGCCGCCCCATGCACCCAGCGATTTAACCTCGCCGGGCAGATCCTGAAACCTGCTGTTACGTATGGAAGGCAAACCAATCAAACCACTGATAAGCATTTCATGCTCCCGCATAACCTGCTCAAATTCTGCCAGGTCCGAAGCATGAAGCATACGATAGGTCAGGACACTTGCCGCCTCCAATAAGCCGGGATCCGGATTTGTATTTCGCCTGCGGAAAGTGCTTATCTCTTCGGCCGAATCCTGTTTCCTGCCCTGGTACACAAAGAATATTTTATCGGCAAACGATGGTGAAAAGGCCAACGGTTCCATTTCAGGTTTATGATCCCTGAGTGTATACAAAACCGGGCCGTTGCTGATGGCACAGGCAATATCATATCCCGAGCCGGCCGAAACTTGAAAATGCAGATCAAAAGGATCCACTTCAGCCCAGGCAGCAAGGGCTGCTGTTAGCGTTGAACTGCTTCCCAGTCCCCAAAGTAAAGGGTAGTTCAGATTGGAAACTACATGACAACCAGATGTTTTGCTGCAAAAATCAGGATTGAGCTTTAATGCCGCCTTCAGCAGTTTCTGAGGAAATTGAGCCATGCCCTGATTACTGCTCTCAATAATTCCGAAACCATCGAAATCATATTTCGCTGAAAACCAGCAGCATCCATCATCAGCAAAGGATTCCCACGAAAGGTAGCCCTGGTTAGTATCCTCCACCTTCAGCCGCTGGCCAAATCTCAAAGGCACTGCCAGCGCCCGGGCACCATTCAGCACCAGGTATTCGGCAGTGAGCAGGAGTTTGGCGTTATAATTTGAATTGAATGACAAAATATTTAGTTTCAGGTTTCAGTAAGTATAGTTTCGGGACCGGGTTCCAGCGATTCATCCCC
>CAIPFN010000012.1 GCA_903864265.1 uncultured Bacteroidales bacterium
CATCAGAAGAAGAACCGAAATTTGACTTTTATACCTCCAGGCTGGGGATACGGTATAACGATATAGTTTCCTATTACGAAGAAGAGATCAAGAACAATCCCAAGTTTGAACTGAAGATGTTGCATTTCTTCATTAATACAGGAATACGGGATTCGGCCTATTATTGGAACGAATTATCCAAATGTGTACAGGTGTATTGCGAATTGAAGGCCGTATGCCCGCAGCTTACCTCCCTGAATATAGGAGGAGGTTTCCCGATCAAGAACTCCCTCAATTTCGATTTCGATTATTCGTACATGGCCGAGGAGATCATTTCCCAGATCAAGAGCATATGTCATCGAAACGGGACTCCCGAACCGGATATCTTTACCGAGTTCGGCTCCTTTACCGTAGGCGAGAGCGGGGCCATACTCTATAGTATCATCGACCAGAAACGGCAGAATGACCGGGAGTTGTGGAACATGATCGACAGCTCGTTCATTACCACCTTGCCCGATACCTGGGCCATCAACCAAAAATTTATACTGCTGGCCATCAACCACTGGGACCAGGAATACGAAAGAGTTTTCCTGGGTGGGCTTACCTGCGACAGCGAAGATTATTACAATGCCGAAGCCCATACCAATGCCATATTCCTGCCTAAACTGATGGATGACGAACCCCAGTACATAGGTCTCTTTCATACAGGTGCCTACCAGGATTCCTTGTCGGGTTACGGCGGGATACAGCACTGCCTGATTCCTGCTCCAAAATATATTATCATCGACATTGACGAAGACGGTGAATATTTCACCAAGCTGTTTGCCAAGGAACAAAGCCATAAATCGATGCTCAAGATCCTGGGGTATTAATAAAAAATGAAGAATAATGGCCACTGCTGTCATTATCAATCCTGTCATTCTGGTATATATTGCCCATTTTTCCATGCAAACATGTAGGGAAACTAACACTCTAAGAAAAATATTCAGGGATAATTTAGTGCGGAAATTCTTCGTAAGGGATCATTTTGCCATTTAATCCTATGGAAATGAATGATATAATATGGAGACACCGTTTCATGCCTGTATTTTCCAAATAAGGATTTTTGCTGCATGTATAAAAAAAGTGTATTTTCGCATTTCTGAAGCCTGAAAAGCATATTAACCCCACTCTTGACCATTAGCCTGTATTACTTTCATTAAACCAGCAATACAGTATGCTTTTTAAAATGAACATCCCTGTTTACGTTCACATGTTCCTGACAAATAATGGTTTAGAGCTAAAAATAAAATTCATATGAAACAGTATGGTGATTTGCCAAAAGAATTCACTGCGTTTGAAAGTTCAAAAATTGTTATCCTTCCGGTACCTTACGACGGGACTACTACCTGGATAAAAGGTGCGGATAAAGGACCGAAGGCCATTATCGATGCATCCTTCAACCTTGAAATGTATGATATTGATACGGATAGTGAAGTTCATAAACTGGGAATACATACGGCTGAACCTGTTACTGAAGCTTCATCACCCGAAGCCATGGTTGACGAAGTTTACAACCGAGTAAAAGCATTGTATAAAAAGAAAAAATTCCCCGTTGTAGTTGGGGGTGAACACACTGTGAGCATTGGGGCTTTTAAAGCTGCCAGTGAGCAGTTCAGTGATCTGACCATACTTCAGTTTGATGCCCATGCCGATATGAGAAAAGACATTGATGGTTTGGAATATCACCACAAATGTGTCATGGCCAGGGCTTCGGAAATGGCGCCTGTGGTGCAGGTAGGCATACGCAGCATGAGTGCCGTTGAAAGGGAAGACATCAAACCCGATCGCGTATTTTATGCCATGCAGATTTACGATCAGTCGACCTGGATGTACGAGTTGCTGAACAAACTCAGCCGCAATGTGTACATTACTATTGACCTCGATGTACTGAATCCTTCCATTATGGCTTCCACCGGAACCCCGGAACCCGGTGGGATGAACTGGTTCGATATTATCAACATCCTGAAAAAGATCAGCGAACAGGTAAATATTGTAGGATTCGATATTACCGAACTTGTTCCTAACAAGGAAAACAAAGCCCCTGATTACCTGGCTGCAAAACTTATCTACACCATGCTTACCTATAAGTTCATTACCGGCATTAAATAAAAAGATGATTCAATGATTAAAGGCTGTTCTTTATGGAAAAGGGCAGCCTTTTGTTTTAACCTTAAAAATTATAGTTATGACACTGATCAAACTGATTGAAAAGGAAGAAGCCACAGGAAGGGTAGCCGAAATCTATGATACCATGATGAATACCATGGGTTTCATCCCTAATGCGTTCAAGGTATTCAGCCCCAGCGAGCATGTACTCGACAAGCAGTTCGCTAACCTTGGCTATTTTATGCGTCACAAAACGCTGGGAGGAAAACTTCTGGCCTTTATCCGCCTGCTGGTTTCGGAACAGGAACAATGCAGGTATTGTGTCGGCATGAATTCGGGCCTGCTGCTTCAATACGGCGTACTACCAGGCACACTCGACGAAATCAGGCAGGATCCATCGAAGGCACCGCTCGAAGCAAATGAACTGGCTATGTTATTATTTGTGCTTCATGTGGTCAGGGATTCAAATTCCATACAACAGGCAGATGTGGATAAGCTGAAAGCACTGGGCTGGAGCGATGCGGATATTATGGACGCAACCTATCATGGAACTACACAGGTGGGAGTTGACAAAATTTTCAACGCGTTTAAGATTGATTCAGAGATGTAACTCTCAGTTTTGACAAAGAGTTCATTTCAAAGAATATCAGAAAGTGCCGTTCTAAAGGCCAAAGGTTCAGGTCAGGAAAGCCGGCAGTGTTTATGCTATGAACAGGTGCAGCGAATAAGGATTATCCTGTTGTAACAGGGATATTGTCCACCCACCTTTCTTCTGTTTTAAGCCTGCCTTATGAACTGCTCCTCCGCAATTATAAATTACTGCTTCAATATAAACTCCCTGCAGGGACTAAAGTATAAAGTCCCTTGATTCATACTTCTTTATCTTCCTATTAGCCGTATGCGTTCCGGAATGCGAAGTATAGTTGCAAGATCAATTACCGCAAGGAGAAAACACAATGATTCCCTGCATCCTGCTCATTTCAACCGTATGCCTGCTTGGTATTCCATCAGAAAAGGGGAAACGAGGGAAATAGGGAATGTGGAATTTTTTAACCGGACAATCACTTCTTTATCAGCAGCTTATCGGTTAATTCTCCGCTTCCGCAGCGGATATGCAGCAAATAGGCTCCCTGGGTCGAAGGGTTCAGATTGATATTAAGTGTTGTTATGCCATATACCATCACATTCCCGGCAACATAAACCAGCTTTCCATCGACTGTACTGATTTGAATATCGGCATTATCGGCCATGGCCGAGGAAAGCACGAGAGCGAAATTGCCATTCGAAGGGTTAGGGAAATACCTGACATCCATATTGCCGGCCTTTTTATCGATACAATCCGTCACAATTTTTACCATCAGTGAATCCGAAGCCGTGCATCCGTTTTTCCCCGTCACCATTACCTTTATTTTTTGCGACTCACCTGCACTGCCTGCAACAGAGGCAGTGATAAAGGTGGATGTAGCGGATCCCGGTGTCCAGTAGTAAGCGGCTGCACTATCGGAACCGGCCTGGAGAATAATCTGCCTTCCGGAACAGCTCTGTGATGGCCCAAGCAATTCAATAAGCGGCAGTTGCCTTACGGTAACCGTTGAAACCAAAACAGAACGGAAAGTACATCCGTTGGAATTCGAAACCGAGTCGATCTGGTATAGCGTGGTATTGGCAGGCGTTACGGGAATAGTCATCAGGGGCTTTTGGAAAGTGTGGGTACTTCCGTCGGCCAGATAAACCCGCCAGGGGCCCTGACCTGTAAACCTGGCTCTTAAAAATGCAGTATCGCCCTGGCATATGGTGGTATCGCCTTTAAGAAAGACAGAGAACCCCGTATAGATGTTCAGGATCAGAGTATCGGAGAGTTGTGCACAAACCGCTTCCGGATTTATTTGCAGAACGAGTATGGCTTTACCGCTGTGTATCTCAGCAGGTCCGGGACGGTAAGCAGTTCTCAAAGTGTCAGCATTATCAAAAACGCCGTCCCCCTGCGAAGACCAATGCGATGAAATATAATTTGAGGCCGATGCCGAAGTTGTAAACACTTCGCCGGTGCAGGTATAGGTATCGGGTCCGGCATTCAGGGCAGGTTTGGGCGCTATGGTCAGCAATAAAGTATCTTTCACCGTTTCACCATACGAAAATCCGGTCAGGGTGAGGATCAGTTGTATAGAGCCTCCTTCAATATCGGACGGGCTGGGGTAATAGACCGGATTAAAAATGGAAGAATCATTAAATAGCCCCGAACCGGTCGAACTCCAGGCCAATGACTGGTAATTTGTTGCGATGGCTTCAGGCTTAAAGGTGTTGCCTTCGCAGATGCGGGCATCGGCACCGGCATCAGCGGTAGTGAGCTGTTGCACCGGGAACTCAATAAAATCGATCCAGGCGGCATCGTAACCTATACTCATCCCTTCATCCTTCACATACTCCCATCTCAGGGTATGCATGCCTGCAGGTACGGGAAATGAAACCCTTGCCCAATCTTTCTCACCCGACCATTGCCCGACTTTCAGCTTATCGATATAGAAATCCAGGAAGTCGTAGTTAAGCTCCGAGGACACTTTCCGGTAAAACGAGATGCTGTCGTCGGCTGCCAGGTTCAGAACGATATAAAATGAAGAGGTATCAAGACCCTTGATATACCCTGAGCGTAAACTATATGCGCCTTCGTACACCTTGAAATTATTGATGCTCCAGGGTTTGGAGCCCCCGGTCCTCCAGGCCATCTTCGACAGGTCGCCCGATTCCCAGTCTTCGGTAAGCACGCCGATTTTCTTCAGGAATAATTTCTGATCTTTCTGTCCCGAATAATTCAGGCTATCGGTAAACCCTGCGGAAGAACCTGCAGCCACACTGGCATCAATATCCGTATGCCAGAATACCGTATCATTTTCGCCCGGAGCAATTTGCTGAAAAGTTACTACCGGAGAGCTGATATGACAAAACGTTTGTGTTGTGGATAATCTGCTCGTTGCTGCCGGCACAAGGTAATCACCCGTGTTGGACAATACGCTGCAAAGCATCACCGACTCGCCTGGATCAGGCTGGTTATTGCCATTGCCTGAGATTTCGCGTATAAACATAGGACCTATAGTCAGATGCGGCGCATGCGAACGGATCACCATGCTGCTCAGGAAGGTGCTGTCCAGTTTATCGGTTGAACTGAGTGTAAAAACAAGTTCATAATTGTCGGGCACCGAATCCGATAGCTTTATCTGGAAGGCCTCCGGGATATTCTTCATCTGCCCTATATCAAAATCACCAAAATACCGGGTATCCTGAATGATATGCACATAGGGTGATTCGCAGGAAAGCTTAACCGTTACGGCACTGTCGGCCTGGTCGCCTATATTCCGCATGGTAAGCGACAGGGCGAATGTTTCGCCGTATTCAGCTTTTGAATTGCCGTTGCCCGACAAAGTATCGTTCACCAGGTGTGAATAATAATCGATGTAAGGCTGGCCGGGAGGAGGCCCGACCCGAAAAGGCGATATATAACCCATAGCTTCGCCGGTACGATTATCTGTCCAGCAGGGATAAACCATACCGTTTTTTGAGGTTATCCCTAAATAATCTCCGAAATAGTTATCCGATAAGCCTGTGAGTGGAACGGGTGTAAATGCCACGTCACTGACCCTGAAATCCTGCCAGGAAATTCCCCCGTTTTTTGATACGGCTACCCAGGCTTCGCACATTATATCCCCAACATTCCTGTCGTCGTAAAACACGGCTGCCAGGTTACCATTATCCGGATCGCAGGTGATCCAGGGGAAGAAATGCTCTTTCCCCTGATCGGCTGCATCCTGGTTTACCTTCTGAGGAATGCTCCAGCTTATTCCTTTATCGGTTGATTTAATCATGTACACATCCACACCGGTTCCGGTATTGATACCGGGTTCGCCCCGATTGGTCCAGGCCACATAAATACTTCCCCTGTCGGGTCCGTTGCTGATATCGACGGTCATGCACGGGAATGAATTAACCCGCATGAGTTTATTTACGCCCTGTGTGCGTATGCCTTTAATATTATCCGCAATTCGTTTTGAGGGTTCCCAGGTATGACCGCCATCGAGGGAACGGGCAAAGCCCAGTGCTTTTTCGTCGGCAGGCCAGCTGTCGTACACCGCCCATACGGCGTAAACCTCCCCCAACGGTCCCGTTTGAATATTGATGCCCTGGTTATGACTTCCGGCCTGTATTTCATTGCTGATGGTTACCGGGTACTGCCATGCCATGCCGCCATCCATAGATCTCGATACCTGCACCTGCCCCGAATTAGTGCTCCCGCCTATCGATGTCCATCCATCGTACATATTATTGCTATATGTACTTGTAAGGCTGTTATCAATCCACAGGTGGTTTTTATCTAAAATGGTGCCCAATCCGGCCGGGGCAGCAGCCACAGCCCTTTTGTGCCAGCTCAGGCCGGCATCGTCGGAATAGGAAATCCCTTGTCCGCCACCCGAAAAAATGTACCCGACGTATAAACGGCCTGTACGGCTGATGGCAGTGGAGGGGTCGCCAAAATTATACCCGCCCGCCCCCTGAATGGTTCCTTCCCAGCTTGAACCTCCATCGGTACTCTGCAGGGCATCGGCACCGTATTGCGTTCCTATATAGGGCGCAGGATGCGAATTATTGGAATTTAAGAGATTCAACCCGTTTTCAGGATCCGAAAAAACAGAGTTTTCGGATTGCAGTGTGTTGGTTTCCGTAACAGGGATATCAGGTGAATCATAGGTTGCTATGCCTGGCGCCGTTAGTTTTGAACTCCGTTTTAAGGGAAGGGGAACCGGCCTGGCAGGCTGCACCGGTACAAGTCCCAACTCAGCCATGCGTTTCCAGTAGCCCATATTGTCAATCCTGGTATCCGGAACATATTTAGCCGGAATATCCTTTAACGGCATGAAATCCTGTGCATAGGATTTCTCAAAAAGAAAACCAGCTGCAAGCAGAAACAAAACACGGGAAAGTACCTGGTATAAGATGATATGACGTGATAAACATTGAACTTCCCCCATTATTTTCATGCCCGGACAGAATTAAACTTATTGGTACCATAATCCATGGCTGACTCATTTTTTTCAGCCCCTATTTTATAAAAACGTTGAATCAACTTCAGGAAAAAGGTTCCCTCAACCGATCCCTCTAATTAACTATGAAGGACCGTGACAGGTGAATGTTCCCCGCTTTTATTTCACAGGTATAAAATCCGGGCTTTAAGCTGGAAATATCAATTAACTCATGTACCTTCCCATCATTTCCGGTGGTATTTCGAAAGGAGGTTATGGCCGACTTTCCATCGCCGGCAAATATACTCACAACGAATTCACATTTTGTTGACAGCCTGGCATCCAATGCAATTCTATCCTTTGCCGGGTTAGGCGAAATGTTGAGCATCGGATCTGCCTGCACGAGCGGCCCTGTGCCGGTGATATCGGTAAAAGCGGGGAAAACCACAAAATCGACCATGGCGCAGTCGCTGCCGAATGAAGTTGCCATATCTTTCGAATAGGTCCATTTAAACGTGTGCACGCCACTGCTCACAGCATAACTGTGCCTTTGCCAGGGAATGGATCCCGACCACTCTTCCATAGGCTGTATATCGATAAAAAACTGCAGCTTATCGAAAATCGCTTCTGAAGTAACTTTTGAATAAAAAGAAATACTGTCGTTAGCCAGCACATCAAGGGTAATTGACATATTCGACTGCCTGCCGTCGCCTATGGGTGCCGACCTGCTGCAATGCAATCCTTCATATGGAGAATCGCTTGTGATATTCCAATAATTCAACCCTGATTTCGACCACGGGAATTCATTAAAATTCCCTGACTCAAAGTCTTCAACTATCAGTTTTATAGTCGGATAGAAGGTTGCGCTTGCCTGGTAGCCTTGCGCGGACAATAAAAACTCAAGTTCAACAATCGTTGCCGGCGGGGCATTGTTGCTTACCTGAACAACATATTGTGCATTTGCCGAAGCGCCTGCTGACAGGGTACCTACCGGGAATACGGCCGAAACAATACTGATCCAGGGACTGCTTGTAGTAAGGGTAGCTATGGCATTGCTGCACGAACTATTCCCATTATTTACACATGGGATATTCAGAGTTACCGTTTCACCGGGATCGAGCTTTCCGTTTCCGTTACCTCCGGAGGCATCATCAATTGCGAGCATGCCCACCGATAGTGAAGGGGCATAGCAGGTTAGATTAAAGTCCGATAGCCATGTACTTGCCGATACGGCTTTCAATACAAAATGCACCTGGTGTAAGTTGGGAATCATTCCCGATACGTTAAAAGAGAATGCATTGCTGATGGTAACCGTATCGCCCGCTGCAACAGTGGCATAAAGTTCGGTACTGTCGGTGATGGTTATATAAGGATCGGAGGAAGTAAGAGTAACCATAACATTAGAAGCTGAGGTTCCGCCCACATTACGCATGCCGTTGGTAAGGAGTATCGTTTCCCCGAAATCGGGCTGGTTATTCTGGTTACCCGAAGGATCATTTACCTGGCTTTTGGCATATACCACATAGGGTCCGGCAACCGAAGCAAAAGTAAAACCGTAAGTCGCCGGCGTGCAGTTGTAGCCCGAAACAATGAGTTGTGCCACGCCTGTATCCTGAACCAATCCATTAAAAGTGATGATTGCAAGTCCTGTTGCATCGGTGACGGATTTCCCCAGAACGATGCCATTTTTCATTGCCACACAGCTGAGACCGGCAGCCGGAATGCCTGCCGAGTTTACAGTTACATCTAATGAAGGAGTACCTATTAACACGGTGGCCGGATAGCTAGCCTCAATTGAAATGGGATTATCCGAATAAATGGCCAGAGCAGGGTCGCCCAGTACATTACAATCGTAAAAACACCAGCGTAATGCCCCGGGTTCCCATTGTCCGGGAGCCGTGACCCAGGAAGCTGTGGCAATTTTCGATTCCATGTGAGTGCGACCTATACGGTTAAGGCTGTCGCTGTATAAGGCATCCATAAACTCGCGGTGCAGGTGGGCCGACGGGCCTTCAGTCTGACCCTCGTTAAACCAGCCATAGCGGGAGTTGCCCACAAAAGCAGCGGCAAAATTGTCGATGGTAACCATCTTCTCGGCTATACAGTCGTTATAATCGAAAGCACCGCATAAACAACCGTGAGTATATACGATGGTGAAATTATGGTCGAAGCCGTTCAATCCATAGAAATTGGCATTGGTAATATCGCTGTTGGTGAGTTTCATCACGTAGGTTTCGTTGGCATGCCCTACATGGTTAAGCATTGGGTGTCCCTGATTGAGATGGTTCATCAGGTCCTGCCCGGTCCAATTTGCCGTTTCATCATACATATAATCGAAGGGGTAATCCACAGGGATGCCCCTGGTGGTGTACCCGTTATCGGAATGTTCGCCCTTGAGTAATTCGAGGTAATCGCTACCCCAGGTATCGGGATTCGAATACAGGTTTTCGCCGGCCATCAGCACTTTCCTGAATTCGCCCGGAACCGGTTCGAACTGGTATTTAAAGCTTTTATTGAGCATATGCTGCAATTCGGAAGCCGTGCTGAATGGCATACGGGCTACGGCAATATCCGGTAAAAGATCGTCCTCGCCGGGTTCGCCCCAAAGCGCATCCCCGTTGGTATTCCAGTTGCCGTCGAGCGCCGAGTAATACAGGTCGGCAGGAATATTCTGATCCATATAGCCCGAGCCGGAAGTTACATAGCAATAAAATCCGCGGTGCGGAATCAGTTCGTCGTCGCCGGCCAGCAACACATATTGTATCCCATGGGTTTGGTATTCCTGTATGATGAAATTCCTGATTTTTTCGGGAACATCCTGGCCCGGCATGGTGGAAGTAATACTATCGGTGGTGACAACCAGCGAACTTAAGCCTTCTTTCAGGTAGTTCGCCTGCAGGCTGCCAAAAGAGTTTTTATATGCGGAGGTGCTGATGATCAGGTAGTCGTAAGCATTGGCGGTGGCCATCTGTTTACCGGCGTAGGCCTGGTCCATATCTTTGTTATCAGCCAGGCGTAAGGCTTCGGGGTTCCGGATTGCCAGGTTATCCAATGCTTTTAATGCTTTTGCATCGGGAGAAGTACGGATAACAATGCGGGCTGTACCGTAATACGAAAGGGTACCGGTAACCGGGTTATATCGTACAGGTGAAAAAGAAGTGAGGGCAAAAGAGCGGCCATTCAGAAAAGCGGTCAGCAGTTTCCCTCTTGGGTCAGCCGGCAGGAAAGCATTGCGGGTATAAACGGCATTATCTTTTATGAACGTTCCTGAAACCCCTGCCGAAACCGGACGCACTTCCTGTTGCGGATACAGTTTGAAGTTGCCTGGTATACTTACCTCATCAGAGAATACAATTTCAACACTAATGGCGGCTTCGCCCGGAGGCAGCATCAGATTCACCTGTCGGTAAGGCAAGGCCGGTTGGCCTGGCAAACCGGTGAGCATAGTATTGCCAAGTTCAAACCGCTGGTATTCACCGGAATGCCGTACCGATGGATTGCCGAAATGATATACCTGCTCTACTTCGCCGGCCATGGTTGTGAGCATGGCGGAGAGCAGCAGACCGAACAGTAATGTAAGTGATTTCATAGGGATTTGATATTGGGTGGTGGGTGTTTTTCGGATGTCAAATTTCAGTATAAAATTAATACAGTTTACATAAATATATGAATTCGTGGAATAGAAAATGAGAGTGGATTTTTTTGTACAGCAGAATTGCAATCCCAATTTTTTATTGCCAACACATCTGAATTTTGATCTGCAGATGCCCCGGATTCATATCCTATTTCAACTTATAAAAAATAGCTTCTGAATCATTGATATTTGGAAAGACAATATGGAAGGATATGATATTTGATATATAGTGACCAAATGGACTTTCATACCTCGGTTTTTTTACAAATACACGACCAACGGGGCTGAACAGTCGGTTACTGTCCCAATGAAAACGGGGGACAGGACATTGATAGAATATCAGCCCAAGTTTGAGCCGTTCAATTTCCTATCTTTGCAAAAATTTTAAAAATGCAACTTGAATTCAGCGAACAGGAACAAATCAGGCGTAATTCATTAAGCGAACTCACAGCCCTTGGCATAAATCCATATCCGGCTGAGAGTTTCCCGGTGAATGTCACAGCTCAGGCCATACTTACCGATTATACCAGTGAAAACCAACATGCTTTCCAGAATGTGACCATTGCCGGTCGCATTATGACCCGGCGTATCATGGGTGCAGCTTCCTTTGTTGACCTGCAGGACAGCTCCGGGCGCATACAATTATATATTAAGCGCGACGAAATCTGTGAAAGCGAAGATAAAACCCTGTACAACATTGCTTTTAAACGACTTATGGATATAGGCGATATCATAGGCGTGAGCGGCTATGTTTTCATTACCCAGATGGGCGAGATTTCCATTCACGTAAAAACCCTGAAACTACTCAGTAAGTCACTGAGAGTGCTGCCCATCGTGAAAGAAAAAGACGACCAGGTTTTCGATGCTTTCAGTGATCCCGAAGTCCGTTACCGCCAGCGTTATGTCGATATGATCGTTAATCCCGAAGTACGCGAAGTATTTATCAAACGCACCCGGCTGGTGAATACTATGCGAAATTTCCTCAGCTCACAGGGATATCTGGAGGTGGAAACACCCATTCTGCAGCCTCTCTACGGCGGAGCCGCAGCACGTCCCTTCACCACGCATCACAACAGCCTCGACATGACCCTGTATATGCGGATAGCCAACGAGTTGTACCTGAAAAGACTGATAGTAGGCGGTTACGATGGTGTTTTTGAGTTCTCCAAGGACTTCCGTAACGAGGGCATGGACCGTTTTCATAATCCCGAGTTCACACAAATGGAGTTGTATGTAGCCTACAAAGACTACGAGTGGATGATGGATACCGTGGAAGAAATGGTTGAACGCATTGCCATTGATCTTCATGGAACTACCCTGGTGCAGGTTGGGGCTAACCAGATTGATTTCAAACGTCCGTGGAAACGCTTCACCATGTTCGAAGCCGTTCAGCATTTTACGGGTGTTGACATCTCGGAAATGACAGAAGACGAATTGCGTGCCACCTGTAAAAAGTTTAATATTGCTACCGACGAAAGCATGGGTAAAGGCAAACTCATCGATGAGTTGTTTGGCGAAACGGCCGAGCCAAACCTGATACAGCCTACCTTCATTACCGATTACCCTGTCGAAATGTCGCCCCTGGCTAAAAAGCACCGCAGTAAACCCGGGCTGGTGGAACGTTTCGAAGCCATTTGCAACGGGAAGGAACTGTGCAATGCCTTCAGCGAACTGAACGATCCTATCGACCAACGTGCCCGTTTCGAAGAGCAACTCGAACTTGGCAAACGCGGTGATGATGAATCCATGGTGCTCGACGAGGATTTCCTCCGTTCGCTCGAATATGGAATGCCTCCTACCGCCGGCCTGGGCATAGGCATCGACCGTCTGACCATGATCATGACCAACCAGCAATCCATACAGGATGTATTGTTTTTCCCACAGATGCGCCCCGAAAAGGCAACTACCGTACAGGGAGCCACCGATGAGGAATTTGTAGCACTGGGAATACCCGCCGAATGGGTTCCTGTTTTGCGTAAAGCCGGCATCAAAATGCCTGCCGACCTGGCCGAAGCCAATCCCAACAAACTGCTGCACGAACTGAGCGGGCTGCGTAAAAAACTGAAACTCGAAATCGCCTCGCTGCGCCTGGAAGAGGTGAGCGCGTGGTGCGGGAAATAATAAGATCCGTATTTATAATAAAGCCTTCTCCAGAAAAGGGGAAGGCTTTTTATTTGCTGTTTGCAGAACCTGTTTTCAAATCATGCACTATAAATATTCAGTTTCACCCCTTCACAACTCCTATTCCTGCTGAAGCTTTATAATCTTACGTGTTATAAACTGATCGCCTGACTGCAGCCGGCAATAATAGATGCCGGCAGGTAAGTTCCCACCATTCCACTCCACTTTCTGTTCTCCTGGCAGCCGGAAACCGTTCACGGGTTCTGCAACCAGTCGTCCATAGCTGTCGAATACCTGCAGCAAAACAGGTCCGGCTTCATGGTTTGTAAAGTTTATGGTTACTGAATTCGTAAACGGGTTAGGGTATATTGCCGGGTTAAAAGCGTTTTTAGCATGCGTCCCGGTAAAATCAAATTCATAAGCTCCCATATCATATCCTAAACCCCAGGGTCGTGACATTCCCAGTATATCATATTGCGGGCAATCGTGTGTATTCCCACAATTACAGGTAAATGAAGCTGTTCCGGCATCCGTTACAGGGCTCAAGATGGATGTTTTTAGAGTTTCCGGATCTGTAAAAAGCGGATCTGTATTCATATTCCCGCCCCCGTCGCGGAATCGCCCGTAAATCAATGCAGGATTGATATTGGAATTAGCTATTTCTACGGTATCATAAGAAAATTCCAGGTAAATTTCACGTCCTGTCGTTGCCGTATCACCCCAAAATACTGAATTAATGATCAATGGCTTAACAGTATAACTACATGCATAAATAGCTCCTCCCAAATAGGCTTTATTCCCGAAGAAACTATTATTAATAAAAGTAACCTTATGCTCTGTGCTTACGGTGACGTCAGGCCGGCAATAAATAGCACCTCCCTTTTGAGTGGCATTATTCCTGCTGAAAACATTGTTCTGAATGATAGCAGGTGTAGTGATTATAGAAATGGCGCCACCAAAAAAAGCATTGTTTTTTATGAAATAATTGTTTTCGAACAGGACCATATTCATAGCCAATCCCGCATCCGTTTCAGTACCCAAGGTTCCAAAACGATTGGTGGTGTTTTCCCGAAAAATATTATTGCGGGCTATGCAACCCGCACGGGGATTATAAAATAAGATAATGCACCCTCCTGAAGTACTCCCTGTGTTTACATCATTGTTTATTATTTCATTCTCGGAAAAGACACAATTCACTCCCCATATAAAGCCTCCGGCACTGTTGGCAAAGGAAGCTTCAGTTGTTACATGGTTGCTTTTAATGATGTTATGCTGAATTAAAACTTTAATCCCGGTGAAAGATGTAGAATCCTTTTCACAGTTAAATCCAGCGCCTGTTGCATAGGCAGTTCCTGTTCCGGTGCAGGTATTATCGGATATGGTATTTTCTGTAATCCTGGAATTATAGCAGATACTGATTCCTGCCCCGGAAGCTCCCCAATTATTTGAGTTACAGGAGTTAAAATTAATTACATTGTCACTTACAACAACCCAATGGGGATTTGTTTTCAATTCACATCCAATACCTGCACCTCTGATATAATTGGTATTTCCCAGCAATATGTTGCTCAGATTGTTATTTGTAATGTGGTTATGCAGGAGCTTAGCACCGGAAGATGAAATAAATACACCTCCTCCTTCCCGTATCGTTTTCCCCTGGTAAGTGTAAATAGTGCCTTTACCGTGTCGGATTGTAAAACCGCAAAGAACAGAGGTTGAATCTTCACCGGAAACAAAGGATACCATTGAAGCGCTGGCCATATTAGTCAACTGGCTTCCGTCGATGATGGTGTTGGTAATGTGGCTGGTATCGCCGTCTGACAGAAATTGGCTGGCTACCATCAGCGGCTTTTTGCCTTCGAAGTTGATTTGTTCGTAATAGCTGCCTTCGTCAACCAAAACAGTATCGCCCGGGCTGGCAGCGTTGATCCCTTGCTGGATCGTTGGGTAAGCGGCAGGCACATGGATAATCCGGGCCTGCAAAGCAGCCATACAAACAAGGCCGCAGCAAAAAAGTAACACTTTTTTCATGACTTGGTTTTTTATAGGAATGAATACTAATTTGACAGAAATAACAAGATATCCGAACGACAGGAAAAGAGAGGAAAATTTGCTTATTACCTTTTACAAGATAGATTAGTCTTCCTTGATGGAAGCGCTGACGGGAGGAAAAAGCCACGAGTATTAACCGGGGAATTGATCCTGTATACAAGAAAGTATAACTTAGGGCTACATCAGTATATAAAGGTATTAAATCTATTCTTAATATGCAAGAGTTTGCACTATGTAAGGTGAATTAATATCTGTACTGATTTGTCCTCTATACACTTACGGCTATTTCAGATAGTTATATGCCCGTTAAACCAAGTGGGAACTGCAAGCAGATTATACTGAATTCCCTGGTATAAGTTATATAAAGCCTGTGTTGATTTAAAACCTCCCTGCTATGAAAACCCGGAAATTCCGTTACTCACATAATAGAATGAGCAATCGAAAATGACGTCAGGAGTATGAATGCGGTATTTCATCCGAACGGAAACAATATCTGACAGCCGTGAATTTAGCTCCCGGGACATTATTCATACAACCAATATAACCCTTAACCCCCCTTTGTACTGTTTACACCTGCTTTATGAATAAAATACCTTCGCTTATAGCCTTCTATGTCCTTTTTGTGGCTGCCCATGTGTTTGCCCAAGCGAGGGAAGATGTGATATACCTGAACAACGGCAGCATATTGAGAGGCAAGGTGGTCGAAAATATAAACGGGGTACGTACAAGGATCGAGATCGTAGGTCGAAATATTATAGTAATTCCTGACTCGGCCGTAAAACTAATCCTGATGGATCAGTCAGTTGCCCCCCTTGACCGCGAAAACAAGGCCTCTCCGGTCGAAATGACTGCAAATGTGAGTTTTTTGGGCGGATCGAAAAATTCGGGCAGCTGCACTTTTATCACATCCTACCGTTTCCCCTCCCGCCTTTCGGTGGGCGGAGGTATCGGCAACGAATGGTTCGACCAGCAGCAGATCCCGTTTATTGCCGATGTAAAATACAGTTTCCTGAAAGGTTCGTGGTCACCCTACCTGTATGCCCAGGGCGGATTTGCCGTCCCTTTGTCGAAAAAGGTGGATGGCGACAATTCCGAGCATTATGGTGGCGTTCTTGCGGGTGCAGGCGCAGGAATACGCTTCAACTTCACAAAACACAATGCCATCATCTTCAGCCTGGGTTACCGTTACCAGAAAACCAAAACCGTTACCGGTTCCTATCCCTGGATATCCGCCTATCAATCGTACGAAACCATTCGGTATGATGAATACAACCGACTGACATTCTCGTTCGGCTTCCTTTTCAATTAACCGCACCTTCTTGTTTCTTAAACCCATCAATCCCATCAATCCCCTCAATCCCCTCAATCCCATCAATCCCCTCAATCCCATCAATCTCATCAATCCCATCAATCCCATCAACCTAACCCCATGAAAACCAAGAAATTTTTCCTTACCGCACCCCTGATGATGCTTTTAGTGCTGAGTATGGTCTCGTGCAAGGACAGTTCGATAGAGTTCCGCAAGTACATGGCCAATGTTCCTCAGTATATGTCGTACGACGACATGCGCCAGCCTGTTAAGTCAACGGCAGCGAATGCCATACAATCAGCAGGGAAAATATACATACAGGGCAACTACCTGTTTGTGAATGAAAAATACAAGGGGATACATGTGTTTGACAATACCAACCCGGCTTCCCCTGTAAATCTGACCTTTATCGATATTCCGGGCAATGTTGACCTGGCCATCAGGGGAAACTACCTTTATGCCGATAACTATGTGGACCTGGTGGTGCTGGATATTTCGAACATTTACGCCCCCATCGAAGCTGCGCGTATCAAAGATATTTTCCCTTACACCATTCCGGAAGCCAGCGGTACCTATCCTATTGCCAACATCGACCAGGAAAAAGGCGTAATTGTAGGCTGGCAGGCTATGGAGGTTACCGAAGAGGTGAACAACAACAGCGGCACCATGCCTTATTATTTCCTCGACGGAGTTACCGGCAACCTGATACGGAACGAAACCTTTGCAGGCAGCAATACCACCCAGACCGTAATCGGGATAGGCGGATCCATGGCGCGTTTTATTATCAACGGCGACCAGTTTTACGGCCTGAACCAGACCAATCTGCAGGTTATCAATATCAACCAGCCTTTCCGACCCATAGTTGGAGCTAAAATCGAGATGTCGCGCATGGTCGAAACCGTGTTTATCGACAGTACAAATTTATTTATAGGCACGCAAACCGGCATGCTGATTTACGATATTTCTGCCCCGGCCACACCGGTCTATAAATCTTCGTATGATCATCTACAGAGTTGCGATCCTGTCGTAGTAAAGGATAATCTGGCCTATGTTACCCTAAGGGCCGGCAATCGCTGCGGCAACTGGCAGAGTGTGCTGGAAGTTGTCGACCTGCAAAACATACTGAGCCCGGTGCTGCTGAAAAGCTACCCCATGACGGAACCCTATGGTTTAGGCCTGGATAACAAAACACTCTTTGTTTGCGACGGACCGGCCGGATTAAAGATATTCGATGCCAGCGATCCATTACAGATCGACCAGCATATACTGAAACAGTATACCGGACTGAATGCCTTCGATGTGATACCTTACGGCAACACTTTGATAATGATAGCCCAGGATGGTATTTACCAGTACAGTTACGCCGATCCTTTGAATATACAGCAGCTGAGTAAGATACCTGTAGGAGGAAAGTAGTTATGTGGGATGTGGGATGTCGGATGTGGGATGTGGGATGTGGTTCCCTATAGCTATCGGGATCGGATATGGAGTTTGGGGGAAACGGATGGAGGAGTGAATGCATCGGATTGCACAGATCATCACAAATACAGGAGCATGTTTTTTCAAGAATGTTGGAGTGTTTATTTACTCAGGATTCTAGCTAAGTTGTTTAAAATGAATAAAATTCTCTTAACACTTGTATTGTTGCCCTTGATTTTCAATTCCTGCAGGAAAGAGGAATCTGCTGTCAACGTTGGAAATGATAAGTTGATTGGTACATGGATAAACCCGCGATACAGCGATAGCCTGATTACGTATGACAGAGCCGAAAGCATGGTACAGAACGAACCCGGGATTGTTTTCAGGCAGGACAGTACCCTCACTGAGCGTAAAAACAACGGCTGGTGCGGTACACCGCCCATTGTTACTTCCGATTATGAAGGCAGTTGGGCCATGAAGGATTCATTACTATATATTACAGTTAAGTATTGGGGAGGAACAGCGGATTATACCTGGAGGATGCAGTCGCTGAGCAGCCAGAAGCTGGTATTTTCGATAGTGAACCAGCAGTACCATGAGCAAGGGAAGAAGTAGATTATTGAACGGGAAACCCATGCATTTTTATAATTCTATCTACCCTGAAAGCACATTGTCTTATACCTTGAAAAGTACAACTCATTCGGAAGGAATGATTAGCAGGGCTGGAAGTTGCTGGTTTTCAATAATAAAATCAGTTCAGGTATACGATCCTTTATCTGATTAACATAAGCCGGTAAAAAAAAATCCCGGATCCCTGGCAGAGTTGCGCCAGTGAATCCGGGATTTGATATATTCATTTAAGCTTTATCAGCTTCACTATATAATAATAACAACAGAAATCACTTTTTATTGCTCACAAACAATGGTTCCGTCCTCTTTAAGAATTACCGAAAGGCGGATCTGGTTCAGGTGCAGGAATACTCTGTACTCTTTGCTGTTATCCGAAAGGATGAACATTTCGGCTTTCCCGCGAAGGGTGTAAGTGGAATACGTTAGAGTCAGTGCTGAGGAAACTGCGGCAGGCAGGTCGGAGGAATTAACCCGGCTGGCCCTGGCAAGGAATAAGCCTGAGGCATCAAATATCAGCTTCCGGTGAACGCTGTTGGAGGAATCAATCATCACATCCAGGGTTTTGCCAAACTGGCACAAGCTATCATACATCGCATTATGTACGGCATATCCGGGGAAGTTGGCCGCGATGTAATCCGTTATAGCTGAAGGAATGGAATCAACAGGAATGCCCCCGCCATGAGGCCCCCCGCCGTGAGGTTCTCCACCAGGATTGCAGCCCCCGTGAGGTCCGCCTCCGTGATGACCGCCACCATGATGACCGTCGTCGTGGTGCCCGTTGGTGGAATCGCAAAGAGCTCCGGCCATGCTTCCGCCTATAAGTGCACCATTATGATCAAAGGCCAGGAATTCCCAGGTATTGAGCGTTACAGCATATAAGGTATCGCTGCTGGCATTTTTGAACACAGTGGAAATAGAAGCATCCGGATAATTCTCACTGACATAGGTCGTGATTGCAGATGGTGTGGCTGAAACCGTTATTTGCTGTGAAGCCTTGTTGGAAGTACCGGTTTCATCTTTTGAACATGACATGAGTGCAATGGCACTGACTAAAAAACTCAGCATGACTTTCTTCATTTCGTCGATTTTGTTTTAGATTAAATAATGAACTTGAATTACAAACCCATACGGTGAACCTACCGGCCGGGTGGGGTACAAATGAAAATAAATTAGTCACCCCACCATTATTATTGTATTTTCGTATGGTTAATAATTGGAGGTATAGAGAGGTATGATGTTTTCCCTGGGAAGGAGTAATTTTAATCCCGATGAACCTGATAGTGTTATAGTTGCATGTAAGCGCGATGACCCTAAGGCTCAGCGTGCCCTCGTAAAACTGTATTTCGGCTATGTAAAAAGCATCGCCCTCCGTTATTCGTCCGACAAGCAGGATGCCGATGATATCCTGAATGAAAGTTTCCTGAAAGTATTTCTCAACCTCCATAAATACGATGAAAAACAGGTTTTTAAAGGATGGCTGAGGACTATAGTGGTAAACACCGCCATTGATCACTACAGGAAAAACAATCAGTTACCCAATTACGAAAACCTGGACCAGGTTAACCTGGCTGATCTGAATGAAGATGCCATCAGCAGCATATCAGCCGAAGAAATACTGGCACTGGTCCGCCGCTTATCGCCGGTATACCGCATGGTTTTTTCGCTCTATGTAATTGACGGCTACACACATAAAGAGATTGCAGAAAAACTCGGGATCAGGGAAGGCACGTCCAAATCGAATCTTCAGGACGCCCGAAGGAGGTTGCAAACGATGATATTGAAGTTAAATCCAAACCAATATTCCGCTTATGAATTAAAAACTGTACGTACCGATGAAGACTGAGGATTTTGACGAGGCGATCCGCAAAAAGCTGGAAAGCCTCAATCAAACATACACCGAAAGCGAAATTGACAAGGTTTATCATCATGTGATGAGTAAGCGCAATTTCCTGTGGAAGGGATTTAAAGGCTCCTGGCTTTTTTATTCCCTGTCGGCGGCGGCTTTTACAGTGGCTGGTATCTGGATGGTTTCGCATTTTAAAAATAACGAGCAGCCACATCCGGGCAAACAAATTCAGAATAAAGAAATTAATACTATACAGGCCGATACAGTAAGAGTAGCCGATGATACTTTAAATACCGCCACTGTATTAAAAGCTGTTCCTTCGCTTCCTCTATCTCAGAAACCGCAGCCTGCCACTTCCATGGCTGCAGGTATTAAACCGGGCAAAGCGATTCCTGTTCCCAAAAACACCAGTGTTGAGCCCACTATACTTAAGCAAAGTAATCCTGCAATTGGAAACGAAATAATTTCTCCAAATCCTTTACCGGAGCCTGTGCAGGAAAACATCAAAGCCTCTTCCGGTGTGGCTGAGCCCGTTTTGGAAACACCAGCCGAAAAACCGGTACAAAACGCTGCTCCCGTCCTGGAGCCAACAGCCAAAATAAGCCGGGAAACACCTGTCACGCCCCAGGTTCAGGCCGTTTCAAACCCGGAGCCTGCTCAGCAAGCCCCCTTTATCAAAACAGGTATTCCTGCCAACGATTTCAAAGAAAGCCAGGATTCGATTCGTCCTGATCAAACGGTAAAACCAGGAAAAACGACAGGCGGGTTATTTAGCGGTGCCCAGGTGAGGGCCGGTACTGACTTCCAGCTATCAAAGCAGTCGTTCGGAATGGGGGTTTCGGGCGAACTCTTGTTAAAAAACCACTTCAGCATTTTGGGTGGACTGAATTACAATGCTTTACGGCCTGAACATTTCGCTGACAAAGCCGATTTATTCATGCATAAACACCATGACTTTAACCCCAGGATTGAAGACCACCTGGCCGGCCGGGATCATTTAAGCTCGATAAGCCTGGCCAACAGGCTGCTACAAATCCCGGTTTCCCTCAGGTATTATGTTCCGCTGAAACGAAATTACAGCGTTAACTTTTCACTGGGCACCGACCTGGATATCTATATCAGTCAGAAACTCAGCTATAACCATCAACCTGATACGGGCATGATGGGTAAAAATAATTTCATTGCAAAAGGCAATGCCTCCCTGCTGAATAATATGGTAATTTCGGCCGGACTCGAAAAGCGGTGGAAATCCCTGGCTTTCGAGCTTCAACCTTACCTCAGCCCGCAATTGAAACAGGTATTCTACAAACCGAAACAGATTGAATTTGGTCTGGATGTCGGAATTAAATATGGTTTTTAAAAGAACTTTCGTTGCCGGAGAATAGGGCGTATTTTTCTATAAAACTATACGCTTCTGCCCGGGAAATACAACCGGGTCATATTCAAAGGTACTATAGATTTGAAATTCATGTGTTATTATTTATTTTTACTGGTCATTACTTGTCCCGGTTTACCGGGATGGAATTACCCACGCTTGCTTATTTTCAAAAGTGTTCGTGAACTAATGTTTCGACAGATTGAGTATAATATCATCTTCGGTTGGTGATTTTTTCCAATCATTGCTTGCCCCGATTAATCGGGGGCTATTTCATTATATCAAAACATTGATGTCCGGTAAAAAATAATCCTGAAAGTTTAAATGCTTGATATATAACGTCCCCCGGTTTCACCGGGGCAGGCTCTAACGGGACTTATGTGTATAGGGAGTTCCTTTTGTTTCTACCAATATATTGTCCCTACGGGACTGTCCCGTAGGGACAATATATTGGTAGCAAGGCAAAAAAGATCGAATTGAAGTCCCGTATGGGACGTCATAAATTTTTAACGGCCAACAATGATATCAAAATTAAATATTCCGCGCACAATTTACCTGAACAAAGCATCCCAATCGTAGAATTTTTCAAGGTTGATCACCCTTGCCCCGGAATTTTTAAACGATTCATTTGTTTTATAAACTTTCCGCCTTCAGCAATAAAAATAGTACGGATTTCTTCATCCATTCCTTGTGTCTCTATCAATGGAATAAGTACCTCTTCTTTATTGCCTGACAGCATTTTTATTGCGCAATCAATGAGCGCGGGCCGATAGATTAGAAGGGTGCTTTGTTTGCTGTTTGAGTGGCATCGGATGGTTGCAGCATAAGGTAATCCAGTAATACCTTTGTGGAAACGTGGCTCCTGATTTTATCAGGATCGGCCACCAGGTCGTGGGTTATTTCGAACAGATCGCTACACCCTGCATCAAAAAATATACGTTGTATGGTTTCATCATCACGTAAGGCAGGGTCCATAAATGTACTCAGTTTATCCAGGGCAAGATATTTTTTATCTTCTTTCTGCAGCCCTGTATAATTCGCCAGTTTAGCGCCTTCAGGGGTTCCGTTGTTGGTTAGTAAAAGGAAGGTACGCACTATCACCATTTCATCCTGAACCACTGCCAGCAGGTACCCCGCTTTCATATCCATAATATGCATTTCGATCAAATATTGATCATTTTGAATCTTATGTATCCTTCCGCTTTTCAACGAGAGATACACAAAATAATGTGCCATCCCTGTTTTAATAGAATCAAGCCTTTCACTGATTCGCTGCAAAGCATGCATTTGAATGTATACCGGCAATGTATGTATTATATCCTTTTGCGGCAAGCCAAAAGAGGCCGGCGGCCTCGAACACCAAACGACACCATCCGGATAATTACCCCATCCTACCCTTACTACCGGCCGGTTACTGCCTTCTATTTTCGCCTGTATTTTTTGCTGTTCATGCATGTATACTTTAACAGCCATATGACAGTCAACAGGCTCCCGCAACTGCATTTCGGCTTTAATTTGGGTCCAATACAAAGCCGAGGAAAGATCGCAGTGTCCTATTGCCGATACTTCCATAACATGCTTAGTATTTTGCCAGCTACTTTCTTGTGTGGTTTTTCCGGCTAAATACGGTTCGATGGCTATAATAAATAAAGCTCTATCTCTTGTAATTGAGCTATCTTTACGTATTAGTACCTGGGTTAATATAGTAAACCCGGTGGTAAGATGATCGTCGAGTGTAATGTAACCGCCAAAATCATTTACCGGTATCAGTTCGTTCTTCATCAACGCGAGCGATACCGTTTTAATTTCCTTTAATATTTGTGGATCAATAGTATGGCCATCAGCCGGTTCAGCTCTTATTGCTCTAAATCTGAAATGGTAAAAGACTTCAAGCTCGTTTTTGGGCAACAGCTTAATTGTATCTTCATAGCCCGACATTAGTGTTAGTACACGTTTTAGGTTTTGAAAAAACTCATTCCGGTTATGCGCGGTTAACAGTTTCTCGTTTTGTGCCGGGTGTGGCTTCTTATGGTTTTTTGCCATATTGCGAAATGTTAAGTAAAGAAATTATTCCTGCTTACGTTTTAGGGTATATGGTATAATTTATCCAATATGATTTCAGTTCCAGGCTCCCGAAAATTACTTCAAGCGGAGCATCTGATCCGGTATAATTACAGGCTGAACTATAATAATAATCTTTCGACTGGGGAACCAAACAGGAGAAAGGATTAGCTGCGATGAGAAATGTTCGTGCGGTAGCAGTTAGTCTATACCTCCACACGAAAGGATTCATGCGGCAGCGGGGTTATACACTCAAACCTGATTTGCATTCAATTTTACTTATTATTTCATTTAATTTATTTGTACCGGCACGGATTATCAGCCTATGGCTGATAAGATCGCTTCGCTAAGTTGCAAATCAGCGCCAACGGGGGGAGGTACATTCAAATTTACTTATTATTTCATTTACTTTATTTCATTCAATTAATTGGAAACGCGCTCCGCCATAGGTAATCCTTTTTTTGCAGTTGCATTACCTGTACCTTGACCCACCCAGCGCATCCGAAAAATCTGGTGGAGCTTCAACATCAACTGGTTTTAACATCAGGTAATCTAACATTGATTTAACATTTACGTTAGTATAATCTACCACGCCTCCAAAGGTTTGTCCTTTAGTTAATTCGAACAAATCGCCACATCCTGCGTCGAAAAACAAGCGCCGTATGGTTTCATCCTTACGTAAATCAGGATTCATAAAGGTGCTCAACCTATCGAGCAAGAGGTACTGTTTATCTTGTTTTTGTATTCCGGCCAGTTCCTGAAGCTTTTTACCTTCAGGAGTTCCGTTGTTGGTAAGGAAAAGGAATGTGCGGATAATCACTTTATCCCCGTATATACCTGCCAGCAGGTAACCAGCTTTCTTTCCGTTAAACTTGTATTCTATCAGAAAATTATTGTCGGGCTTTTTTATTATAATCCCCACTGTTACTGCTTCGTAAATATAAAAGGATGCCAGGTTAGCATGAACACAATCGAGCCTTTCTTCCAAACGCTGAAGCGCATGAGTTTGAATGTAAACAGGCAACTTATCCGAATCGTCATTTTCCGGTAAGCCAAATAATGCAGGAGAGCACAAACACCAGCTTACACCTTTCGGACTAAATCCCCAACCTACCCTCACCGTTGCCCGGCTTATTCCATCGATTTTTATATATTCTTTTTCCTGTGCATGCTTACTTATTTTAACGCTAATATAAAATTTAGGTTCTATTTGTTCATTTTTTATTTCCACCGAATAGAGTGATGTTGATATGTTACTAACAAACAATCCCATCATCTTGATTATTCTGATTGATTCTTGAAATCCCGATTCCGGAGCATCTTGCTTTTTAATCAAGCTTTTAAGTAATTCAAGGAAAGGGTCCACAGTTTTTTCAAGAATTTGTTCAAACCTGCCCATTTGTAGTAAAAGGGTTAGTCCAATAGTCATAAATTCTTCGAGTGTAATAGTATCGCCTTTTTCGTTAACCGGGGTCGTGTTCTTTCGAAGGTGAACTGATATTCCTTGCTTCACATCTTCGAGTACAAAAGGATCAATCGAATGGCCGGAAGCTGCCTCCACTTTTATAGCATGAAATCTATATATGTAATAGTTTTCAAGTACTGCCTGGGGAATTTGTTTTATGGTATTACTGCTTCCGGAAATTAAGGTTACAATACGTTCGAATTTCCTGAAAAATTCTTTCCGGTTGTGTGCCGTGAGCAATTTCAGTTGTTTAACCTGGCTCTGTTTCTTTGGGTGTTTTGCCATAGCCTGAAATTAATAATAAAGAAAGTGTTCCTACGTAAGCTTAAGGGTATAAGTGGTATGTAAATGATTTATAAAAACTGTTTCAGTCGTGTGATGAATGAAGTTCAAATTTAAGATAAAGAATTGAAATAAGGATCAGGCTACTGTTTTTTTTGTTCCGTTATGCATTACAAATATATGCCAGCGGGGATTGTGTGTTTACCCCTGCACGAAAGGATTACCTGCGGTGAGAAAAGTTCGTGCGGCAGCGGGCTTATACATTCAAACCTGATTTGCATTCAAATTTCAATGTCGTTTAGTTAAGCAAAGCTACATAAAAGCCTGATTTAATTGCAAATAAATGCAATAATAGTTCTTTGAAAATTTTGTGGTGTGCAAATAGATCACTATCTTTCGGGGGTATATAGGGGGTAACCCTAATGAGAA
>CAIPFN010000013.1 GCA_903864265.1 uncultured Bacteroidales bacterium
ATTTTTATAAAGCCTTGATCTTTTATTCGCCCATTGCTTATTTTCAAAGGAGCTCATGAGACGCTGCGCTTAGTTCTTTGTTACTTTCTTTTACATCAAGGTAAAAGAAAGTAAGAAAGAATGAAATTTATCCTGACATACAATCTTTGAAAAATCTTGGACTATATTATTCACTATTATTCACTCCCCAACTTTTGATAATGACCCATGATTTAACCTTAACTAAAATTCATTCCCACAATACTAGATGCAGATAGTAAGTTCCTCCAGCACATCAAAATATTATGTAGCCTATCTGCCGGCCTATCGCATCGAAATGATAATTATCTTTGCCTCTTACTCTGAAAAGCAGGAAATGATACTATTTGAAGAAGCACTGGAGATGATCAGCCATTCGGCTGTTCCCCTTGCATCAGAATTTATACGCCTCGAAGACAGCCCGGGCAGGGTATTGGCCGCCGATGTGTATTCGGATATGGACATGCCCCCATTCGATAAATCGGCTGTGGACGGATATGCCTGCCGTCGTGCCGACCTTGAAAAAGAATTGAAAATACTGGAAACCATACCTGCCGGCAAAGCACCCTCTAAATATGTTGGTGCAGGCGAATGCTCAAAACTGATGACCGGGGGAATGCTGCCCCAGGGCGCCGATACGGTTATCATGATTGAAGATGTGGAAATTACGGGTCCTGATACCATACGCTTTGCAGCTTCGCATACGGCTGCCAATTTCTGCCTGAAGGCCGAAGACATCCTAAAGGGCGCAAAAGTATTAAGCAAAGGTACCCTGATCAGGCCTCAGGAAATAGCCATATTGGCTTCGGTAGGATGTGCAGTCCCTGAAGTATACAAACAGCCTCGTATAGGAATCATTTCAACCGGCGACGAACTGGTGGAACCGTCCCAAACCCCTGCCCTGTCGCAGATCCGTAACAGCAATGCCTGGCAGCTGCTCGCCCAGGCCCGTGCAGCCGGCTGCCAGGCCCGGTATTTTGGGATTGCCCGCGATACCGAACAAGCTACACTGGAAATCATCCAACAGACGGCAGCCGACAGTGACATCGTTATTCTTACCGGGGGAATCTCGGTAGGCGATTTCGATTTTGTTCCGGCAGTAATCTCTCAGGCCGGCTTCGATATCAAATTCCGGAGCATGGCCGTGCAACCCGGTAAGCCGGTTATCTTTGCCACCCGCGGGGACCAATACCTGGTTGCTTTACCCGGGAACCCTGTATCTTCATTCGTGCAGTTCGAAATGCTGGTGAAACACCTGATCAGGCTGATTACCGCAAATACCACGGATGAATTACGATTAAAAATACCCCTGGGAGTTGACTACACACGGAGAAGGGCAACACGGAAGGCGTTTTTCCCTGTTTATCTCTCATCCGAAGGAACTGCCATGCCAGTGGAATATCATGGGTCGGCACATATACATTCATACATTCATGCTCATGGCATTGTTTCCATCCAAATCGGTGAAAACGAAATCAGGAAAGGAACTTTAGTAGATGTTCGACTCGTATAACAGGCGTATTAACTATCTCCGCATCTCGGTCACCGACCGCTGTAACCTGCGTTGTACCTACTGCATGCCTGCTGAAGGCATTGCCCTGATGCCGCACAGCGAAATATTGTCGTTCGAGGAAATCATGGAAGTGGTGGATGCCGCAGTTACACTGGGCGTGGATAAGGTGCGCATAACAGGCGGTGAACCCCTGGTGCGGAAAGGGATAACAAATCTGGTGCAGATGATAGCGTCGAAACCTGGCATACAGGACCTTGGAATGACATCGAACGGGCAATTGCTCGAACAATTAGCCCAGCCGCTCAAAGATGCCGGACTTCACCGCATCAATGTGAGCCTCGATACCATGGACCCGGAAAAATACCGTATGATCACCCGGGGCGGGGATATCGATAAGGTAATGAAAGGAATAGAAGCCTCTGTAAAAGCGGGTCTTTCACCGGTAAAGATCAATTGTGTAATCATCAGGTCCCCTGCGGAGCCCGACGCGGTTGAAGTGGCCGGCTACGGTAAAAAACTTGGGATACAGGTACGTTTTATACGGCAGATGGACCTGGAAAAAGGGGAATTCTATATTGTCGACGGCGGAAGCGGCGGCGACTGCTCCACCTGTAACCGACTCAGGCTCACTGCCAACGGCATGATCAAACCCTGCCTTTTCAACGATATGGAATACAATGTACGCGAACATGGAGCGCTCAACGCCCTGCAACTCGCTCTGGGAAATAAACCTTCGTGCGGAACGGTGAACCGGCATGGGGAGTTCTACAATATTGGGGGATAGGGTGGACGAGGGGACAAGGGGACAAGGAGACGAGTTGGAGATTGAGGGGATTGAGGGGATTGAGGGGATTGATGAGATTGATGAGATTGATGGGATCGATGGGATTGATAGGAGACAAGGGGACAAGGAGAAGGGGGGACAAGGCGAAGGGCGATGTTGAGAAGATTGATGGGATTGGGGAGATTGATGGGATTGAA
>CAIPFN010000014.1 GCA_903864265.1 uncultured Bacteroidales bacterium
AGGTCGAGAGGCAACTCCTTGCTTCGGTACGATACGATGGCGCCGGGGAAAATCATTTTGCGGGTCATCCCGGCATCTTCTTTCACCTGCAGATCGGTGGCATTCAAACCGCTTTGGGCCAGCTGGGCATAAATGGCGTCAATGCCTTTTTTATCTTTCCCGCTGGTAGGGTCTATAAATTCGTACTGTATTTTATCGGAATATGCCCTGAACTGGTTGAGCATTTCACGCGTTTCGTTGCGTAGCCGTTTGAAGCCTGCTGGAAATTCCCCTTCGAGGTACACTTTAAAATATACCACGTCCTTGAGTTCTTTGAGCATCTTGCGCGTGGAAGGCGAAAGAGTATACCGTTTCTCGGCAGTAAGATCGACACGGTAAAAGGCAAACGACCCTATCATATTTACCAGTATAATAAATACAAGCCCTATGGTGAGTTGTGCAAAACTGTTGCGCCTGATATTTTTTCTGTTCTCTGTCATATTTCTTCTTTATTCAGGATTACCATTTTCTGCGTTCGAGGCTGAAGCGGGTAAGCATCAGGAAGAAAGCGATCAGGCTTAAAAAGTATAAAACATCGCGGGTATCAATCACCCCGCGGCTCATACCGGTGTAATGGGCGTTAATACCCAATTGGCTGACAAGCAATCCAAAGGATCCGAAAAATGAAAGGTTATAAATGAGTTCGAAACCCGTGTACATAAATCCGCATAGGAATACAGCTATGAGGAAGGAAACGATTTGATTCCCTGATATGGAAGAAGCGAAAATGCCTATGGATACAAAGCCCGCTCCCAGGAACAGCAAGCCTATATACGAACCCCAGGTGCCGCCCTGGTCGATATTGCCGGGAGGCATACCCAGTTTATATACAGTTAAATAATATACCAGGGTGGGAAGCACGGCAAAGAGCACCAGCACCACCCCGGCCAGGTATTTGGCAAGAATGATTTCAATATCGGTAACCGGCTTGGTCAGCAGCATTTCCATGGTGCCGGCCTTATGCTCTTCGGCAAAGGAGCGCATGGTAATGGCCGGGATCAGGAACAGGAATACCCAGGGCGCCAGCATAAAATAATTGTCGATACTGGCAAATCCATAATCGAGTATATTGAACTGCAGTGGGAAAACCCACAGGAACAGCCCGTTAACAAGCAGGAATACGATAATCACCGCATACCCTATCAATGAGCTTAAAAAAGTGCTGATTTCTTTACGTAATAATGTGTACATGCTGTTTGCCTTTCGGTTTCGGAGGCGCAAAATTAATGATTTTGGGCATGTATATTACATGGGATGTTCCCACTAAATCACAAGGAATATTAAAATTTGAATTTAAGAGTCTCTCAGAAAGCCATTTCGCTGTGCACCAGGAGTAAAGGCTTAATTTTAACCCGTTTCCAGGGTAATTAAGGTCACCTCCGCCGGGCAGTTGAACCTTACAGGCATGCCGCTCACGCCCACGCCTGAGGACGTATAGCCTTTCATTTTTCCTGTTTCCCACAACCCATGGTTAAATTGTTTGCCTTCGAACTGGTGACTGATCAAAGGAAAACCCTCCTTCAGGCAGATCTGTCCGCCGTGCGTGTGACCGCACAGATAGAGACTGTAGCCGTTGGCGGCGGCCACTTTTGCCAGTTCAGAAGTATGCACCAGGGCAATCTTGAACTTATATCCTCTGGTTTCGAGGCTTAGAATGGACTGCTCGGTATAAAAATTAAACGGATCATCGGTACCGGTAACCAGTATTGTTTGTCCATCCTTCACAATTTCAACCGATTCATTCACAAGCAGGTCAAGGCCGGATTCCTTTTCGTAGCGTGCCATCAGGAAAGTGTCGTGATTTCCCAGTACCGCAAAAGTCCCGTATGGCGCCTGTATATATTTGGATAAAATCCTGAAGGGTTTCAGGATATGCTGAAAACTGCCTGAAATATCCCTGCGGTAGTCGCCGGTAAGAAAGCAAATATCAAAGCCGAGGTTTTTGATTTTCTCGCTGATAATACTGGCAAAGCCCGGGATACTGTCGATATGTAAATCAGAAAGATGGAGTATCCTGAAACCCTGAAAAGCAGGCGGCAGATTAGCAAATTCAAGCGTGAGCCGGGTTACCTTGATGTTTTTGGCATTGCCGTACCCTTTGCGGTAATAACCTGATATCTTTAAAAGGAAAGCAAATACTTTCAGCAGGTGCAGGAAAACATTCCAGTGGCTTTTGCTTTTTTTTCCGTTCTTGTTGCGTAAAAACCCGACATTTTCAAGAACCGAACGAGTGGCTGCCCATACCAGGCGTTTTTCTTTCCGGCTTTCAGTGTTATCGATAAAACGGTACATACAAAAACAGTTTCCTGGTTTACAACTTCCAACCCCATTGGCAAAGGGATTGCCTTCAGGCTGAAGTTCTGAATATTAATAACCTGCCGTTCGAAAAGTAACAAAAAGAATGAAGTATCCCGATCGGAAAAATGAAAGAATACAAACCGGCAGCAAAGGAGAGCTATCACGCTATATCCCAGGTTGAACGGCATACAAACCAGGAAAAAGGTGGTGAGGCTCCGCCTGAAGAAATCAGTCGATCAGCCCCTGTCAATTTTGAAGCGGCTTATTCAACAGGCAAGTTGGCCGGGTGCAGATTAACCTCATTATCCATGGCAATTCCCAGCAGCGAGGCGGCCCTTCCCCGGTTAACGGCAATCTGCAGGAATCCGTTCGAAGCAAACAAGGCACAGGTGAAGCCTTCGCGAACGTCGGCATAGGCTCTTACCCGCTCAATGATTTCTTTTTTAAACACAATATGATATTCGGCATTCCCATAGCATTCGCGGGCAAAGCGCTCAGTGATATTGACAAAAACATTTTCATAATGATCGATATGCATCACTTTACCAAAGATCGTCTTCCCGTCGAAAGAAGGCTCCAGCAGGCTTTTGGGATTGAGTGAATCCAGTTCTTCACCCAGATCCTCCATAGCCGAACCCCTGGCAAGCATGCAGGCCACCTTCACGAAGCGGTCGCGGGCAGGGAAAGTAAAATAGCCCGAATCCTGGTTTACCGTAATACAGATAATCTTTTCGGGCTTTTTATCGAGTATGATTGAAATTAATCCGGTATCGGCCCCAATAAAATACTGTCCTTCCGATTTCACTACCACATGCGGATGTTTGTCCGACTCAATGGAATCGACCCCGATGATATGAATGGTGCCTTCGGGGAAACTATGCCAGGCATTGCGCATCACGAAAGAAGCATGTTTGATGTCGAATAACCTGATGTTATGCGATATGTCAACTATCACCGCATCCGGTATACGGCTGAGTATGGAACCCTTAACCGAGGCCACGTAATGGTCAGTAAGTCCCCAGTCGCTGAGCAGTGTAATAATTGGCATAAACTAAATACGCTGGTAATGATTGTGAAATAACTTATGATAGGGTTCAGGCAAAGGTTAAGCGTGAGCTTGAGGTTGTCACAAAGGTTGAAACGGCATAGTATTACTTCAGCAACAGGCTTAGTGAAGTATGCACCAGGAACTCTGTTTTAATCTCCGGGTCCGCTTAGGATGATAACCTCAGCCATCGCCTTTCTTTCCTGCATCAAAAGTAAAAAATATCCGGGGATAATGCAGAATTAAGATTAATTTTGTGTGACAGAACAGCTTTTTCTTCACACAGAATCCCATACATGACCGAGAGTACTTTTTCGTTAGAATCATACAGCCCGCTTGAAATATTTGGCGTAAACGACCGAAACATCAACCTGTTGCGTGAACTTTTTCCTAAGTTGAAAATTATTGCACGCGACGAAATCCTCCGGGTTAACGGGGATGAACAGGATATAGAAGTTTTTTCACTTTTATTTTCTTCCATGCTGATGTTTTTCGATAATTACGGCCGGCTCGATGAGGATGACATCCGCAAGCTCTCAGGAAACGGCAATGCCGGTGAGGTTATTTCGACCTTCCGCGAAGCCAATGCCGATGTGCTGGTACATGGCAAAAACGGCATGATGATACGTGCCCGTACCATCAACCAGGAAAAAATGGTGCAGAGTATTGCCGAAAACGATATGATTTTTGCCGTAGGGCCTGCGGGTACCGGGAAAACCTATACCGCTGTGGCCCTGGCTGTGCGAGCCCTGAAAAACAAGGAAGTCCGCCGCATAGTGCTTACCCGTCCCGCGGTGGAGGCAGGCGAAAACCTGGGTTTCCTGCCCGGTGACCTGAAGGATAAACTGGATCCCTACCTTCAGCCTTTGTACGATGCATTGCGCGATATGATACCTACCCTGAAACTGGTAGGGTACCTCGAAGACGGCACTATTGAGATTGCCCCCCTGGCCTTCATGCGCGGCCGCACCCTCGAAAATGCCTTCGCCATCCTCGACGAAGCCCAGAACTGTACCGAAGGACAGCTCAAAATGTTCGTCACCCGCATGGGGCGCTCCTCCAAATTCGTGATAACCGGCGATATTACCCAGATTGACCTGCCTCGCAATCAGAAATCAGGACTGGTGCAGGCCATGAGCATTCTTGATAATATCAAAGGCATTGATTTCATAACACTCGATATACGCGACGTGGTGCGTCACAAACTGGTGACAAGGATCATCAATGCTTACGAAAAGAAGGAATAGTCCCTACACCGCAGGTTTAACCTGAAATTACCGCGGCATAAACAGTATTTACTATTCCGGGTGGCAGTACTTATTAACATCTTTGTTGACAACATTCAATAGCTTTCAGTTGTTTAATAATTCGTGACATATAAATCCTTTGTAATTTTACCGCTCTAAAAAAACCATTCAGAAGTCCGCTTCATTTCAGTTAAAAAACACCTATCCTATGCAGAACGCCATTACCCGCACCGATTTCACCTTTACCGGACTCAAAAACCTCTATATTGGCAAAGTCCGCGACGTATATAATATTGACGACGAATTATTGATCATGGTTACCAGCGACCGTATTTCAGCTTTTGATGTGGTGCTGCCAAGGGCTATCCCATACAAAGGACAGGTTTTGAACCAGATAGCCAGTAAATTTCTCGACGACACTTCCGATATTGTTCCCAACTGGAAAATTGCCACTCCCGATCCCATGGTCACCGTGGGCCGGCTTTGTGAACCGTTTAAGGTGGAAATGGTGATACGGGGTTACCTCAGCGGGCATGCCTGGCGCGAGTACAAAAACGGCAAACGCAGCATATGCGGGGTTCCTATGCCCGAAGGAATGAAAGAGAATGATATGTTCCCGAATCCGATCATCACTCCTACCACAAAAGCTTCGGTGGGACACGACGAAGATATTTCGAAAGCTGACATCCTTGCCCAGGGTATAGTGAGTGCCGATGACTACGAGATGCTCGAAAAATATACCATGGCCATATTCGAACGCGGCACACAGATCGCTTCCGGCATGGGCCTGATTTTGGTTGACACCAAGTATGAATTCGGGAAAGCCAATGACGAAATTTTCCTGATCGACGAAATACATACCCCCGACTCATCCCGATACTTCTATAAAGAAGGGTACGAAGAGCGCCAATCGAAAGGCGAGCCGCAGAAACAGCTCTCGAAGGAATTTGTACGCGAATGGCTTATGGCAAATGGATTCCAGGGACTTGAAGGGCAGCAGGTACCCGAAATGGACGATGATTTTGTTAACCTGGTTTCGGAACGGTATATAGAATTATATGAAAATATAACGGGCGAAAAATTCGAAAGAGCCGATGTAAGCAATGTCCCGGCCCGGGTTGAAAAGAATATCAATAAATTCCTGGAGGCCTATTACAGGTAAGAAAAAGATGCTCAATGCCGGTCGCCATAGCAATAGGGGCCGGCATTGTGCTTTAAAGGGGGTTTATACTGCATAAATTGAAAAGCTGATGCAGGATTGAACCCTAAGCGTTTGAACTGTTACTTGAGTATCTTCATAAAAGATTTCAATTCCCTTGCCTTATCCTTCATCCCGGTTTCGAGGTAGGCATGCATGAGATCCCTGCACCAGCGCTTCAGAACAGCAATGTTATCGGCTGGCTTAAAACAGTTCGGGGTAGGTTCGATGCCGGCCTTATCGAGGTATAACATGATTTCTTTGCGTGTAAAAACCGCTCCCGAGGCAAAGGGGTTTATATAAAACTTAACTTCATTCACCGGCTTGTAGCCATCCTTAAATTCGGTAGGCGTATGAGTAAAACAGGCAATAAAATTTCCTGTAAGATCGACCCCTTTGATAGGAAGCTTTAATTTCTGGGCAATAATGATATAGAGTATTCCGATTGACACGGCATTCCCGTGCTTCGACTGCATCAGGTTATTTAAAAAATAATGCTCCGGCACCCGGGTATCGGTGATCTCACCCGTAATTTCATACATACTGAACAACACATGATTCAGCACTTTGATCTTCTCGAGGCTGGTGAGATTATCGTTTAACTCGAGCCACACACAGCGCGTGAGTTTATTCAGATCCGAAAGCAGTTTCTCTTCATCGAGAGTGGGGTATTGAAACCGGCAGGCAATGATAAAGCCTCTCAGCAGATCATGTCCTCCCGATACGGCCCATGTGGCCAGCTCACTGTACAGGCTGTCGTATTGTATGCTGTGTACAATCTCTTCTATCCTTTCGCGGGTAAGCTGATCGCTGGTATTGAACCAGGCCTCCTCGAGCGGTTCAACAGCCGGAAGACCCAGCGTAAGAATCTCATGGCTCACCTGCTGAAATGCTTCCTGGTCGGGATCATCAAGCAAATGAATAAGCAGGTTAAGTTGATCCATAATAAAGTCGCCGGACATTGATTTTTTTGACAGCTTAAAAGTACACTGCTTCTGCATCAACCGATAGTATTCAGGAAAATAGTTTTCAACAAACCAAGGTTAAAATCTATCGCATGGACTATTATCCCCCGCGAACATAAAAACCAAAAGAGTAAAGAGTGAAGATGCTCATTTTCAGTAATTAATATTGAACCGGAACAGCACGAATAACGTGATGTATTACTGGTTTGAAAATGTTGTACATAAAAAAAACATGAAGGATTGATTTCCCGCATGTTTCTAAGTAACAATGTATACAGTGTTTCAGACCTGAGAGCAGGCTAAAATTTTATCCTGCAACAACCCGTCAAAATCAGCATCACTGGTAGGGTGAGCTTTATGACTCTGTTAAACGGCTCAACACCAGTTTAACCATTCTGTCAATATCGCTGTGATAATCCTTTGCGAAGGTTTTGTTAACACGGTTAGCCACGATGGAACAGATGGTGAGGGTTTCGTGCCCCAGCATTTTACCCAGACCGTACAAGGCCGATGTTTCCATTTCAAAATTGGCAATCCTCCTGCCCTGGTATTCGAAACTTTCGATCAGGTGGTTTAAATCGGGGAATGCCAGTTTGAGCCTGAGTTCCCGGCCCTGAGGGCCATAAAAACCCGGTGCTGTAAGGGTAATTCCAGGCAGAAGGTCTTTACCCAGTTTATCCATCAGGGATGGTGAACAAGGCACGGCATACACTCCAGGCAGATTTCCGTCCCAATGAACATGATTTACAAAAGCTTCAGCCAAAGGCGCATCCATAACACTCTTCCCTTTTTCATAAAAGTACAGCAAGCCATCCATGCCCATTCCGTGTGAAGATGCAACGAAAGTACCGGGTTCAATATCCGGCTGAAGAGCACCGGCTGATCCCAGGCGGATGATCTTGAGGCTGGTGTGGGTGGTCCTGGGTTCGCGGGCTGCCAGATCGATATTTACTACCGCATCCAGTTCATTAATAACAATATCAAGGTTGTCGGTCCCCATGCCTGTTGAAAGTACTGTCAGCCTTTTGTTGCCGATAGTTCCGGTATGGGTTTTCAATTCACGGTTATGCACCGAAAAGTCAATCTTGTCGAAATGCTTCGAAACTTCCTGAACCCTTCCCGGATCGCCGACCACGATAATGGTATCTGCAATATTTTCAGGTTTCAGGTGCAGGTGATATACACTTCCGTCGGGATTAAGGATAAGTTCGGAACTCGCAATTGGGGCCATATTTAGCTTTTGAAGGAGTAAAAAAGTACATTTGTGGGCAAAAGTAAACAAAACAGCGAAGTGATGCATAAAATACTCATACCTGTAGATTTCCAGAAACAATCCCTCCTGGCGCTTGAGCAATCCTATAACCTGGCCCGCCTCTTACCGGCCGAAATCGTAATCTTGTATGTCCACGAACAATCCGGCATATTTGCCGGTTTATTCAGCAATGAACAGAATGATGAAATGCTCTCAAAAATTGAAGAAAGGCTTTCAGAACTGGCTGGCAGAACTGCCGCCTCCTCCGGACTGCATGTTTCGTATCGCATTGAAAAAGG
>CAIPFN010000015.1 GCA_903864265.1 uncultured Bacteroidales bacterium
ATCCGGTCAGCAAAACCACGAGTGTCATGAGCCCAAAAGATAAAAAAGCTTTCTGAAAAAGGTTAATTCTCATAATTATTAGGGTTAAAGTTTATACTCGTTTTAATGTTGAACAAAAGTAAAGGAAAAATAGTGTAATTTTGAATCTGTAATTTTTTTCCTCCAGGAGCAATTTACAAATAAATCCGTACCCACTTAATTCTTTGTTTTAAATGAAAATTTCTACTGTTACTGCGGTGGTTGCATTATGCTTATCCCTTTTCCTGTTTAGCTCAGTGAAATCGTATGCTCAGCCAGCTACAAAAGACAACAACATCCATCGTGACCCTATGGTTATGAAACCAGGCTATAAAGCCCCTGAGGGTGATGCAGCCCAGGCATCAGTTATTACCATCGGCGATTATGACAACTTCAAAATAGGGGTCGATTTTGCTGAATGCAGCATCACGTGTAACCCGCTGAACCCTTTGGAAATGTATGCAGTGTGGAATACCACAGGAAGCAGCGGAGGAAAAGGCTATCGCACTACCAATGGATTTGATTGGGCTGCCGCCAACCCCAGCTGGACCGGCATGAGCGGGGATGTGGTTGTTACCAGCGATAGTACGGGAAGGCTCATATACGAAAACATGTACGGATCCAACATTCTGGGGTGCAAGGTTGTCACTTCAACCGACTTTGGCCAGAGTTGGGATCCTATAACTATCGCCATCAGTGGCAACGACAAAAACTGGATTGCCGCCGACCAAACCGGCGGAATGTATTCCAATTACATTTATACCGTCATGACGGCAAGCGGAAGCGGCAATCATGCCCGGTCGATCAACAACGGGGCATCATTTACCAACACCCAGAATATGAATACACAGGATACGCCTGGTATGATGGTAGCTGTGGGGCCAAAAGATGCCATTCAGGGTGGTGCTACCTATGTAGTTACCAACAAGGGTGGGTCCTTTGCATCAACCTATACTTTTTATGAATCGAATGACGGAGGGCTGACCTATGTGTACAAGTCGGCACAGAATTTCGCTAATTATGTAGGGTCCAACGTGGGAGGAAGAAATTCCATTCAAAACATGAGAACCCGCCCTTACCCGTACATTGCCGTTGATAATAGCTATGGCCCTCACCGGGGCAGGCTCTACCTGGTTTATACCTCGAACTTCCCTTCGGGGAACGGGAATAAACCGGATATTTTTTGCCGTTACTCCGATAATGGCGGCACGGACTGGTCACCCGCCAAAACAGTGAATGATGATGTAAATACCCAGAATAACCATAACTGGTTTCCTTCCATCTGGAATGATGCCAAAACCGGCAGGCTTTACATTTCATGGATGGACACCCGTGATTGTCCTACCAGCGACAGCGCTATGATATACGCCAGCTATACCGACGATGGGGTAACCTTTGCACCCAATCAACAAATTTCCAATCAAAAAATGAAGATAAACTGCAATACCTGCGGTGGCGGTGGTTCACCTGCATACCAGGGTGATTATAATGGCATCGCATCGAACGGGTTAACGTCCATTCTAGCCTGGACCGATTTCCGTGAGGGATCCTTCGCTGATTATGTGGGTTACTTTCCTGATTATGGTCTTCGCGCAGAACCTGCCATTGATACCATTGCACCTTATGCCACTATTTTTGCCAAAGTCCCCAGTGTAAAGCTCTTTTCGGATACGGTAATTGTTTCAGCCTCCATCAGTGCCGGACTTGGAATGTTTACCATAACATACCCTGCGGGAAATAAGTTATGGTCGTTTCCGGGCCAGGTGCCGATCCGTATCAGCAGCAGCAGTTCAGCAGCAGTGGGTGACTATACCTTAACCATCACAACCACCGGCAGCAATGGCACACCTGTACATAAACGAACGGCTACAGTCAGGGTAATTGCTTCTGTGGCACCACTTGCAAATTTCGTAACAGACAATGACAATCCCTGCCAGGGACAACCTGTCAATTTTACGGATCTCTCCTCAGGCCCTCCAAGCAGTTGGGCATGGTCCTTCCCCGGAGCGACGCCGGCTACCTCCAATATTCAAAACCCAACAGGCATAGTTTATAATTCGGCCGGAACGTACAGTGTTACCCTGACTGCAACAAACCAAATGGGCTCGAATACCTTTGTCAGGAATAATTATATTACTGTAAAACCGGCACCTCTTCCTCCTGCCGTTACAAGTCAGTCAGTATGTTACGGACAACCCGTACCCGATCTTTCAGCCAGCGGCAACGAGGTAAAATGGTTCGCCGGCGACAGCCTGGTTAATTCAGGGTCAACCTATGCTACCGGCCAAACCTCAACAGGAAATTACAATTACCTGGTAACCCAAACTGCCAACGGTTGCGAAAGCCTGCCGGCAACGGTTTCCCTGACAATTCATGAATTGCCGGTTGTATATCTGAATTTACTTGATACCGTATGTATTTCGCAGCCTGCTTTTAATCTTACGGCAGGTACACCATCCGGGGGAACGTATTCAGGAACGGGAATAACCAGCGGCCTGGTTTTCGACCCTGCTCTGGCCGGAGCCGGCAGTCATGAAATCACTTATCTTTTCACCGACGCGAATGGCTGTTCAAATTCTTTTTCTCAAAGCCTTATTGTTAACCCTCTGCCTGTTGTTGCAATAGATGCAATTAGTCCTTTGTGCTTAAGTGCTGCACCCGTTATTCTGACGGCCGTTCCTGCCGGAGGTACTTTCAGCGGACCCGGCGTTTCGGGCGATACACTTAACCCTGCAACAGCCGGTCCTGGCGAAGTAAATATTCATTATACCTTCACCGATCCTGCAACCCATTGTTCGGCTTCCTCGGTTCAGGTAGTGACCATAAATACATTGCCGGTCATTGCCATCAATGATTCCACGGTTTGCGGAAACCGCAAGTTAAAGTACGATGCCACCATTGCTAACGCTCAATCGTATTTATGGACCCCCGGTGGCGCTACTACTGCCACCCTGCAGATTGATACCGTAGGCCAGGGCCTGGGCGCTCATATTTACCATATCGTCGTTACAGATACTCATGGATGTATATCGTCCGATTCTGCTGTGATTTCATTCTTCGATTGCACCGGGATTGATGAATTGCCAGGAAATAACCTGCTTGAATTGTTCCCTAACCCAAGCACCGGACAGTTTGCAGTCAGAAGCCTGTCCCTTCCGGGCGGCAAGTATGATCTGTCCATTTTCGACTCCTATGGGAAACTGGTTCATTCGGAAACCGGGCTGAATATAGAGAATGAATTTCTCCACCCACTTGATCTTTCCCGATTAAGTAACGGGATATACGTTTTGCTTCTGAAAAATAAACAATCAGGCTTTAGCAAACGATTTATAATCAACAAATAGCAAACACATGTCCCAAAAAAGGCTGCCCGGTTACGGCAGCCTTTTTTGTTTTTCCTGACATCAGATTCTGATTCCGGAAAATGTTTTACTTGTATCTAAAGCTACAAGCTGTTCAGACCTGTCAATTCTTTCATATAGTCAAACTGCAGGTCCTCGTGTAAAGTACTGATCGCTGCTTGTACTTTCCGCACCTGGTTCAGGTACAGGTTGCTGAGCGAATTACTCATTTTTATTGGAATACCTGATCCTTTCAGCTTTGTGCAAAAATGGACAAGCAGTTCCACCTCCGTTTGTTTATGATTTGAATACCTTATATATTTAATTGTGTTTTTCAGTATCTTCCGTATACTCTTCTTGGCAAAATACAAATGGCTCAGGTTAATCTCAGCAAACTGACTATCGATTTCTGTTTTAATATTTCGGATATATTCTTGCTCGTTGTTAGCATCAAACAGCAGATAACTCAGCAATTCCTTATTTTCCTTTTTATATTTAACCAGTTTAATACAAATCTCAATAACATCACCAACCGGCAACATGCTTAATTCTTTTTTCAGGGTGCTGATGGTGGATGTTTTCATTGAGCCTGATTCATCTTTTTAATAGGCTCGAGTAAATATTCGAGTCCATTCAGTTTGATTTCGTATATAGTGCGTAGCAACATGCCCAGTTTCCCGTCAGGAAATCCTTTGGAGTTAAACCACTCCAGGTACGAAACAGGCAGGTTACATAAGACCGTTCCCTTATATTTACCAAATGGCATCTGCATTTTCACTAACAGCAGAAGTAATTGTGAATCAGGTTCCATGATAAATTTCTCTAACTATTTGATTGAATCTTTTTCAGCCTGTTTATCCTTCTCCTGCGCTGATTCCAAATATTCAAGGGTGCCTATTATACCGGCATAAGCCTTCAGGGTAGCTAAAACTGCCCTGTGAACATCTGTGGCTTTCACTGTTTTGTTTTCAAACGACAGGTCCTTGGTAGCACAGGCATCATGAATCACAGTACACACGAATCCATAATCTGATGCGGCACGGGTGGCGGCTTCCACGCACATATGAGTTTGCATGCCGCATATCACGAGCTTTAGTATATCATTTTCATGCAGGTATGCCAATAAATCGGTGTTTAAAAAACAGTTCACCGTCTCTTTTACAATCACTTTTTCCTTATCAAGGGGCGAAACATTAGTGTGTATTTCCGAGCCTATACCCGTTCCATGCTGTATGTGGATTACCGGTTGATTTTTTTGCCGGAATAGCTGCAGCAACATTTGCGCATTTATACTTGCCTCTGCCGGACTAACCAATTCCGAAGCGCCTCCGGCAAAATAGAAATTCTGAATATCGATCAGCAGCAAAGCTGTTTTCACCGATCCAGTCTGAGTTTTAACCATGGCGTAAACTATAACTTATTCCGAACATTGTTTTGCTGAAAAAGCAAGTCCAACTTATTGAATTAGTGCGATATGCTCATATTCATACAACAAGGAGGATCCTTCGGACTCATTTTCAAAATTAGTGTAAAAACGATTATGATTTCCATGCTCAGGGCAGAAACCCGAACGAAGATACAGATACAATACGCACCAATCGAAAAGCCGTTCTCCTATCCGGATTTTCGAACACCACTAATGCCCTATAAAGCAGATATTTAACCGTTAGGCCGGGTGGTTCACCGATGATTTCCCTGAGCTGACCGATTAAGGAATCAATTAACACTTTTATTTGTAACAATAGCAAACAGTCGTCGTCATATGAGCAAATTTGGCAGAAACACTTTAACCATAACCCCAATAAGAGCAAAAAAATCAAAAGCCATGAAAACATCAATCATCATTTCGAGTTTCGCTGCACTTTGCATCATGATAACATTAGCAGAAGCACCTTCGCACAGAAGTAACAGCGATTCAGGTTTAGCAAATGAACTTACCTATCTCCCATCCAATACTGTTGTAACCGTAACCGCTAAAAATATTTCGCTAAACAGAAAAAAAGAATCCGTCAATATCCCTGCAACCCCTGGCACTGAAGATTTCAGCTACCTGAAATTCAATGTGGAAGCCTATATGGAACCGGATTCCAATACACCGGACGAAACAGCAACCCTGCCTGAAAAACCTGAAACTGACTTCCAATACCTTAAATTCAATGTAAATGCATATCAAGGCAACGATATGGATTTAACTGCCAATGAAACTGATTTAGCAGGGATAGGAACTTCCAACCCGAAAACGAATGAATTCAGCTATCTAAAATTCAATGTCAGCAACTTTATTGACAACAGTGAGTCAAACGGATACACTGAATTTGAGGAATTACCTCTCAAGGAAACAAATTCCGATACTGAATTGAACACGGCTTCTATAAGTTCAAAAATAAATCTGAAATTCAATGTAAGTAAGTACTACCCTGAGGATGAAACAACTAAATCCGAACTCAACGAACTCCCTGCCGCTGAATAACTACTGCAAACAAAGGAAGCCTGGCAGACTATATTGATCTTCCCCTAACTAACAAGAAAAGCCCTGCATGATGCGGGGCTTCTCTTTTTTGCACATCCTTGCAGTTATAGTTAGGGGAGAAAGAGGCATATTTTAGCTGATACGAACTCTTTTTAATTATAGCTTGTATAGCCGGAAAGGCTCTTTTGGGGTCTGGATAAAATCCAAAAGCAGGGCTTTTGTTACAAGATGATTCTCCTTAAGCCATAATCAAAGTCATTATCCCGTGGACAGTAATTCCAGAGCATCAGTGAATTATGAACATTTTACAGATCGTTATTCAAATCGCAAAAACACCGTCGTTGCATAAGCCCGGGGAGCAATTGCATTTTCAAATCATTCTTATCTATATTACGACTATTTCCCTTTCAAATCTTCAAGCACAGGGATTGACATGCTGCTGATCCCGGTTTGAAGAATGTCGTTCAGTTGTTCGAAAACAACAATTTTATTTTTCCCCTTCCTGAGCCATACACCAGGCAGGTAGAGGGTTTGCTGAGGTCCGACACTCCAGTAGCGGCCCAGGTGATGCCCGTTAACAAAAACAATGCCTTTCCCCCAATTATGCATATCCAGGAAGGTATCCCCGGTTTCGTCCAACACAAAACTACCCTCATAGAATACAGGCCTGCCTTTCACATTTTTATCCGGAAAAGTGCTCAGATCAGGTTCCGTTTCGAGCGGAAACTGAAACATTTTCCAGTTCCCTGTAATTTCAATTCCATTTATAAAAACAGGACTAATAATCCCTTTAAGGTTATCGCTGATACCGGAACCATAGTTGATCCGCCCCATGTTTTCGACCAGGATTTCGAGTGTTGCGCCCAAAGGAATATCAACGTCGATCGTATATTTTTTATAATACCGGTTCAATTCCCCGATTTTTTCACCGTTCACGTAAAGGATGGCAAAGTCGCGAAGCCCTTTTAATTCAAGCTTCCCGCTTATCGGCTGAACAAATCTTTTGCTGTACAGCACATATCCGTGCCCCTGGCCGAGGTCCTCGAAAGTTAAGGGCGTATCACTTTCCACTGGCTTAATGACTGCTTTCAGAGTGCCAATATCTACGGCTTTTGACAGTTTGATATGCGGAATAGCAATAATAGCCATGGCCTTGGGCACTTCAGGAAGAGGGTAGTTGAGGTTCGCTTTCAGTTCTTCACGTATGGCTGTGTACTTTGGTGTAGCCCAACCGGCTTCACTGATGGGAGCGTCATAATCGTAGCTCGTCATATCAGGCTGAATATCGTGATCCTTATCGTAATTGGCGCCCGAGGTAAACCCGAAATTTGTGCCTCCATGCACCATGTAAAAATTAAACGAAACTCCACCATCCAGGTACTTTTTCATCTGCTTCACCACTTCATCGGTTGAAACCCGGGGGAATTCTTCGACCCAGTGGTCTAACCATCCCGGGTAAAATTCGGCCACCATATAAGGTCCTTTGCCACCATGATATTGATCCACCACCTTTTTTAAGTTTTCGATGTTATCTTCCCCGTTGGCTGTAGGGGTTGTCCCCTCAATGGTGCCTCCTTCGAACAACCAGCTTCCGTCGGAAGTGAACAAAGGAACATCCACCCCTGCTTTAATTAATTGATCCCTGATAGAAAGGCTATATTTCTTATGCTCCTCAAGGGGAATATCTTTCCGCTGTGCCACGTAGGAACCAAATTCATTTTCAGCCTGAACCATAATTACCGGGCCACCCTTTGTGATTTGAAGGTCCCTTACCTGATCCGCAAGCTTGTTGATATAAATATGGCACGAATCAAGAAACGGCTTGTTATCCGTACGGATTACCAGGTCCTTGTTTTTGACCAGCCACCATGGATACCCGCCAAATTCCCATTCGGCACAGGCATAAGGACCAGGACGCAATATAACCATCAACCCTTCGGCTGCGGCAAGATTAATAAACTCGCGCAGATTGTGATTCTCCGTAGTGAAATCCCAATTCCCGGGGGAGGTTTCGTGAAAATTCCAGAACACATAGGTTGCAACAGTATTTAATCCCATCGCTTTGATCATTTGAAGCCGATGTTTCCAGTATTCGTGAGGCACCCGTGAATAATGCATCTCGCCGCTGTGGATCTTTACGGGCTGGCCATCGTATATAAATTCACCACCGCTGATGGCGAATGTATGTTTCGCCTGTGCAAAGGTACAGGAGACTATAGCTGAAGTAAGGAATAGGAATAAAATTGCTTTTTTCATTTAGTTCTGCATTTAGAAATACATTTTCAAATCATCGTTTCAAAGGAGGTTCCCCATCATGACAATATTCTCCCTTGCCTGTACTAAATTTACCCTGGTATCAATCCTGGTAAACCAATCGCATTTCCGAATCTGTATCGGTGGATATTTTCGCCGTCTTAATTAAAATCATTCCTTGTTTATCATCAGGGTTATAACACCATCCCGTTTCAGCGGAAGCAAATGCGGCAAAATCCATGCATTTTAAAAGTTTCATCTCCTGAACCATGACCTGTGCAGGCACAACGGGGCTATGGATCTGAACCAGGTAGACTCTGTTCAATATCCGCCCTTTAAAATTGCCTTTAGCCGCCGAAATATGTATTTCATTTATACGGATTCCATCATCATCAGTCAGAGCAGTGAATTTAGTCCTGGCGGATTTCCCTTGCCGGTATTCACGGTTTGAGCCTTCATCTTCAAACATCACAAATTCAGCACCCGGTCCCGGATAAACATCAAGCGTAAGGGTATCCGCCGGGCGTTCGTTGTCAAAATTCATTTGCTGAAACATAGGTATGATGGAACCCGCTTTAACAAAGAGTGGCAGTTTATCGAGTGGTGCTGCATAAGCATTTAAGAAAGTTTTTCCGTTATAAATGGTCCCGTCCCAGTAATCAAACCATTTGCCTTCGGGAAGGTAGATGCTGTCGCGGGTTACCTTTTTGTTGTAAACAGGTGCAACCAAAAGATTTTTACCAAGCATATATTCGTATTGTGTATCTGTTCCCCAGGTTATGGGATCGGAAGGGAATTCGAGAACCAGCGCACGAACGGCGGGAGTGCCGGTTTCATAAGCCTCATTGCACAAGGTATACATATAAGGAGTGAGGCGTAACTTCAGTTTCAGGTATTTCCTGTTTACCGATGTAAACGGTTCGCCATACACATATGGCTGCTTATCCTTTGGCGCCCATCCCGACATCGACATTAATACCGGGGTAAAGCATTTCCATTGCAGGTCGCGGCAAAAGGTGGAATCGCTTCCGCCAAAGATACCATCAATATCTCCTGTCGCACAATTCTGGCCCGAAAGCCCCGAGCCGATCACGGTCGGGATATGCCAGCGTATATAATCCCAGCTTCCTTTCTGATCGCCTGTCCACATTACGGTATTGCGCTGGCTTCCCGCCCAGCCGCAAACTGACCAGATGAAGCCACGTGCATCGCTGTTGTTTTCGATGCCCTGGTAGGCGGCCTTGCACCCATCAATAGCGAATTTATATCCTTCGCCCACCCAGGCCACATCGAGTTTGCACAGGCGGCTTCCATATTCCCCTACTTCCCTGGCAATTTTTTCTACCCCGTTCTCCGTCCATAAGCCGGTATGGAAGCCTCTTTTACGTAATTCAAGTACAACGGAATCGAGTTTTGTATAACCACAGCCATACCCATCATTCGGCAAAATCCAGCCGCGGGGCATATCATGAGCTATATACTGATCGGCAATCAATGAAATCACATCAGGGGTTGTGCCTTTATACCCTGTAGTGTTTTTCCCTTTAGTAGCTCCGCGGTTGTAGCAATTGGCATCGCCCATTCCCAGTGCCCAGCGGGGAGGAAGAAATGGCTTTCCGGAAATATCGGTATAGGCGTTCAGAATATCTTTCAGTGATTCTCCTGCAAAATAATAGCAGTCGAATCGGGCTTCGGAATGCTCCAGGCTGAGAGTTTCCTTAAAAGAATATTCGCCCGGGGCATAGGTATTCCGCAGTGCGCCGTATCCTTTTGTGCTCATATAAAAAGGGGCCGGATTAGGGGCTCCGCCATCTTCCCAGTTCCAGTCGATGCGCATAAGTATGGCCTTATCGCGGTGCGAAAACCGGCCATTCTGCATGCCTCCACCATAAAAAAATTCATTTTCCCCTCTTTTAAGATACTGTACGGTTTCTTTTCCATAAGTTAACCCCCTGGACTCTTCCCATACCAGGGTCGCATTATCGGGCTTGTACATGGCGAAACGCAACGGATTTCGATACGCCCGCAGGGCTATTTTCGAAGTGGTCATCAGGTAATAGCCATCTTTTTCCGCGAAAACCACCTTCCCATTTTCGGTGGGCGGATTTATAACAATGTCATTGCCGGCAGGATTTACAAACAACCCGTTATACGACATCTGCATCCGAAAAATATCATCCCTGCAAAAATCGACCTGCACCCGGGCATGATTGCAATCGAAAGTAAATTTGCTCCCTGCATTTACAAAACCGGTAACGGCCCCCAGTTCATAGGCCCTGGAGTACAATTCCATCGAAATGGTATCATTTTCCCTGCGTTTATCCTCCGGCAGGGAGGTATAGAACCTGATTTTATGAATCCCGTAATCCGTGAGATCCGCTGCAGGAAATGCAACCCTTACGGTGTCGATGATTTGCAATGCTTTTTTTGTACTGAACGGAACAGTCACCTTTATCGGTGGCCGGCTATCGATAAGCAGGTAACAATCGAAAGGTTTTTTAACGGTGCCGGAACCCAGGTTCACTACATTGAAGCGAAAAATATCGGCCCGGGTAAATGCATTGCCCGTTTGAGGATGGGAAACCAATGCGGACGCTGCTACGTCTACATCCAATGCTTCGGAAAGTTCCAGGTCATCAACCATCCAATACCAGGCATAGATGCCTTTCCAGTAAAACCGGAGGTACACCGTTTTTTGAAATGCAGCCGTGCCTGTAATATTAATTTCCATGTTCATGGGATTCGGACAATCGGCCTCCGTGGCAATACCATTGCGTACTTCATACTCTTTCCAGTTGCTACCGTCATTCGAAACACCCACATACAAACCACCGTCTTTACGAACTTTACCCCAGTCGTTCCACATGAAATTCTGCTGAAAGGTGAGCACCACGGAATTTTTCTTTGAGCAGTCGATGGCCCTGGTTTCGAAAAAAGCATCAGGCCAGATGCCGGCTTTTTCCCATTTGCGATACTTACGGTCGACCCTGGTGCCGGGAGCAAACTGCATATGAAAGCCACCGCTTTTCGAAGCAATGGGTGGGGCCTGCTGATCGCGCCCGTAGGAGCCCGGGAAAGGCTGGTTAGTGCACTCCCAGTTTATGCTGCTGTCGTTCACAGCTTTGCTGATCCATCCATCAGGCAGTTTACCTGACGAAAAATCTTCTTTCCAGAATTTTCGGGAAGATGATTTTACACTTTCCTGAGCTATAAGTTGAAAGCCAAGGAAAAAGAATGCAGTTATGATAAAGAATCTGGCCATGATTTAATAGGTTAAGATTGAGGGTAAGCTGTGTTGATATAGAACTCATGCGATCAGCATCCAGTAATAAACGAAAGGGTTTTACATAATTTCCTGTTTGATGAAATGGAAGCCCTGTCTCCTAAAAAAGGGTAAAGACTTTGCCCTACAGCCGACCTCCATCCTTTTGATCACTTTGCAACTATTTGCCAGGCGTTACTTTCAGCCTGTTACCGGTTCCCTGTATCATAATCCGCTCCCAATCCTTGCCATAGCCTGGTTGCGATGGCATGTTGGGTATATTCTTGCCGTTGCCGTTATCGAGTAATTTCCGACCTTCTGCATTCTTCACATTACCATCGATGTATTTCATAAAAAGATACTGGTAGAATGTTTTCCAGTCGCTTACCAGTTTATTGCCGGTAAAAACCGAATAGGCCGTGATATAATCGCGGGCAGCAGGAGTATTTTGCGTGTACAGTTCCGATGCCTGCTTATCCACAACATTCACCTCCGCCATGAACTGCTTTTCAAGTTGGCGTTGGTAGATTTCTATTTCAGGGTGTATCAGGTTGTAGCGGGTATAGGCCCAATTATTAACCTGGCTGAAAGTCCAGTAGGCGGAAGTTTCCGACCAGGTGATCATGGACCCGTTGCCCATGGCATAACTTTTCGGTATTTCGCTGATGCCGCAATACATAGGTGCGTAAACACAGCCGTCGGCATCATCCACGCCAAACCAGAATACCCCTCCTATTGGATCGGGGAGCCAGTTGCGCGACTGGGCCACGAAGCTATATCCGGTTTGCTGGGTAGCTATGGCTCTTTCGTTGAGATACATCACGCTGTCGACCACGAACTCCATAGGGCGCCAGCGGTAGGGCGACCTGAAAGGACCTGCACCCGGATCGTTACGCATATCGAGTGGGGTATCTTCATAATGATCGCGCATGCCGGCCATCACCTGCTGCAGCGTAACAGCTGAGTCAGGCTTGACCCATAAGGGCAGACGGTTCGACACAAAAGCATTTGTATTGCGGCTTCCATCGTTACAAACCGGGTTCCGCGAAAACTGCCCCAGCGCATATCTGGTATATTCCGGATTTTCGCGAATCTCTTTATTTATTTTCCTGAAGAATGACCATACCCTGGCATCGCAGAAGCGGGCACCCCCGAAATTTAAAGGATTATAAACATCCGAAAAACTGAATGTTTCATCACTGCCTTTATAAAATCCATATTTCTTTGCAAAACTCACCACATCGGCCGAGTGATAGACGGTTTGCTTTGTATCGCTGAAGTTATTAGCTTTCTGGAAAGGGAAGGTTGTAATGCGTGCCTGGTTGGCGTGTCCGCTGACAAATCCATCGGGTACCAGCCGGGCTACCCATACCGCTCCCTTTTCATATTTCCCTTTGCCAATCACTTCCATGATCCAGGCTTCTCCGGCATCGGAAACGGAAAAGGATTCACCCCCTGAAGCATATCCAAACTGTCCGATAAGTTCCGTCATAACCTTTATCATCTCACGAGCGGTTTTCGATCGCTGTAGTCCTATTTTCATCAGTGATCCATAATCGAGGAAAGAGCCGGGCTGCCGGCTTAATGAGTCGAGGCCGCCAAAAGTAGTTTCCCCGATAGCCACCTGGTACTCGTTCATAAACTGAACTACCGAATAAGTATGAGGTACTTCAGGAATTGCACCAAGCCATTTCCCGTTTTCATAATGATATACATCACACATATCGCCGGCCTTATGATCGGCAGCAGGATAAAATGCTATAGCGCCATAGCGGGTATGCGAATCGGCATTGTAAGTGATCATCACAGAATGGTCGCTGCTGGCCCCTTTAGTTATGATCAGATTGGTACAAGCTAAAACAGGGTTCATACCGGTTAGCAGGACAAAGGAAACGCTGAGCAGGAAAATATGGTTGTTCATGCAGATTTTTTTTAGCAAAAGTAGGTAAAAACAAGCCGGAAAGACAGTGTCCGACAATGAGAAAAGGGTTGGTTGGTGCAGTCATATTTGAAGCGGTAAATGGGCGGTCCGGATTATCGCCGGGAGTTAATATGAGTAGAGGGTTAAAAGAATCCAAAGACCCAACAACCGAATCTAAAGGAATCGCAAACATAATTATTTCAAGCTTTGGCTCCAACTTAATTTTAAAGCTAAAAACAAAACCTCAAAACCAGTAAATTTACCGATTCAACATAATGAAACATGCGGATAGAATACGAGATCAAATTAGGATTTAAAGATGTGATGTTCAGGCCTAAACGCTCAACTCTGAGCAGCCGTTCGCAGGTGAAACTGGAGCGGACATTCCGGCTGAAACACAACAATACCGAATGGACCGGGATACCGGTGATGGCAGCCAATATGGATACGGTAGGCACTTTTGAGATGGCCCTGGCCCTTTATGAAAAAAAGTTGTTTACTGCAATTCACAAACATTATTCACCCGATGAGTGGAATGATTTCTTAACAAAGTCACCCAAAGGAATATAGGATTTTATTGCTGTGAGCTCAGGAACCGGGCCTCAGGATATGGAGAAAATGGTTCAGATTTTCCATTCCAATCCCCAACTCCGGTTTATCTGTATTGATGTGGCTAACGGGTATTCCGAACATTTTGTAGGTTTTGTAAAACAGGCATGTAAAAAATTTCACGATAAGGTGATCATTGCAGGAAATGTGGTCACAGGTGAAATGGTTGAAGAACTTATACTGGCCGGTGCCGACATTATCAAAGTAGGAATTGGTCCGGGATCAGTTTGTACCACACGCGTAAAAACCGGGGTAGGATACCCTCAACTATCGGCTATTATTGAATGCGCGGATGCTGCCCATGGACTGGGCGGACAGATAATCAGCGATGGAGGATGCAGTACCCCAGGCGATGTAGCCAAGGCCTTCGGGGCAGGTGCCGACTTTGTGATGCTGGGCGGAATGCTGGCCGGACACGATGAAAGCGGCGGCGAACTCATTGAGAAACAGGGCAAAAAGGTCAAACTTTTTTATGGTATGAGTTCCAGCACGGCCATGGATAAACATGCAGGCGGGGTAGCTGATTACCGCGCCAGCGAAGGCAAAACCGTGGAAGTACCTTACCGCGGCAAGGTGGAGGATACAATTCTTGATATATTGGGCGGCATCAGGAGTACCTGTACCTACGTGGGCGCTTCGCAACTGAAAGAACTCACTAAAAGGACAACATTTATCAGGGTGGCGGAACAGGAAAACCGATTTTATACTGAAAACATTGCTTGATATTCTTTTGCGGCATCTAACTGACCGGCTTCAACGCCATGTTGATGTTGTGGAACCCCTGCCAAACCCTCGATATAAGGCCCTATAAGCAGAGTAAATCTGCTGTGGAGCAAACTTTATGAGGATGAAATGGTTTATTAAAGAAATCGTTAAAATGCAGAAGACCCGGAAATTTAAAACAGGAATATTCCTAATCATATTCTCAACCTTGCTCTTCTTATCGTTGCCTGCCATACCTTTTTGGAACGTAAGCAGTAAAATCAAAATATCAGTCACCACCCTGACCCTTGTTATAGCGGAGCTCAGCTTCTGGTCGGGCGGCATACTGCTGGGGAAAGAGCTTTTCAGCAAATATAAGTCTTACCTTAACCCATTCAACTGGTTTAAAAAGAAAGCCCGGGCTGAGGGCATTGACGGTTCAGCAAAAGTCAGGGAAACATCCGATCCGTTTTATCAATAAATCGCAACTCCATGGCTGACGAAACTAAAAACGCTGCAGATAAGCATGAACTGCTACTGATTCCATTTGCTTCTCCACAGTTGTGGGAGCAATGGCTTGAAAAGCACCATACCGATTCCAAAGGCATATGGCTTCAGTTTTACAAAAAAGGTTCAGGTGTTGCATCGGTGAATTATGCCGAGGCTCTGGATGTTGCCTTATGCTATGGATGGATTGACGGTCAACTGAAATCCATCGATGAGCTTTCGTATAAGCAGCGATTTACACCACGCAGGCATGGCAGCCTGTGGTCGAAGCGTAATATTGAACATATCGCCCGGCTCAGCAAGGCAGGCCGCATGAAACCGCCAGGCGTACGGGAAGCGGAAGCCGCACAGGCCGACGGGCGATGGGATGCTGCCTACGACTCGCAGGCAAACATAGCCCTTCCGGATGATTTCCTTATAGAATTGAAGAAGAACAAAGCTGCACTCGGCTTTTACGAATCGCTCAATAAGGCAAACAAATATGCTGTTGCCTGGAGGCTTCAAACTGCGAAGAGACCCGAAATAAAAGACAAGCGAAAAACCGAAATACTGGAAATGCTGGCAAGAGGCGAGAAATTTCATATGTAAGATTAAAGGGTTGAACTCCTGGCCTTCAATAATTCAGTCCTGCATTTCACACACAGCCGTTCTTCTTTCTGATCGATATCTTCCGCATAGGTACTCGAGCGCATGACGCAGGTAGGGGTATGACAGTGGATCAATCCGAAGGTATGACCCAATTCGTGAATCACTTCTTTCGTAAAACGTTCAGTCAGGGTTTGCTCTGCTTTCGGCAAGCCATAACTTTCGTTACTGAGCCTGAATAAGGATGCAATAGCAGTATGCCCACCTAACTGTGCCTGCCCGAAAATATAGGTCAGTATAGGAATAAAAAGATCAACAGTAAATAACCCTATGGTTTTACCCGATCCCGGAATCTGCATGGCAGCCACCTCCCTTAGTAATTTATCGCCATTGTATTGCCTGCGTGCGGGATCGTAAAACTCGCTGAAATCGACACGGGCTTCCTTAATCAGCACCGTGCAGTCAAATTCATGCACAACAGTCCCCGAAATCCTCTCAAGAATTCCTTTTTCGAAATGGCCAAAGGTTATTATGGTGATTACTTGAGCATTCATTCAGCGACTAAAAGTATTTTTCAGTAATGGAGCGAAATTGCCAGCATTTAAGATAAGGATTGTATTTCTGTTGTCCGGGATTCAACCCGGGTAAGGCCGATACCCGCATACCACAAATTCTTACGGTCAGGATTTCAGAATTCCACAGCAGTAACATGACATCATCCATGCGATCCCGAGGGTTGTAGGTACCCTAATCCACTATCGCTAAGCTTTAAGCCCGTATTTCTTAATCTTATTATACAGGGTAACCCTGTCCACTTTTAAGGCTTGTGCTGTGCGCGAAATGTTCCAGCTGTATTTGTTGAGGATTTGAAAAATAAATGCTTTTTCGAAATCATCCAGGCTTTCGACCGAGCTATCAATAACATCCTTGCCTAAAGGCAGGTCTTTCAGGCTTATTTTCTTGCCGTTGCCAACCACTATGGCCCTTTCGATCATATTCTCCAGCTCACGGATATTACCTGGGAACTGGTAACCCAGTATGCGTTTAAGGGCAGCCGGCTCAATGGTTATCAGTGGCTTATTCATGGAAGTGCAGTATTTCCTGATAAAATAATCGACCAGCAGGGGAATATCTTCCACTCTTTCGCGCAAGGGAGGAACATGGATATTCATCACGTTAAGCCGATAATACAGGTCTTCGCGAAACGTTCCTTTTTCGACCATGCTCTTCAGGTCGCGGTTTGTCGCGCAGATCACCCTGAAATCAGAGGTAATCTCCTTATTTCCCCCAACACGCATAAAACTCTTTGTTTCGAGCACGCGCAACAACTCCACCTGCATTTTGGATGAGATGGTTGCTATTTCGTCGAGGAAGATAGTACCGCTGTCAGCCATTTCGAAGCGACCTTTCCGGTTATATAAGGCACCTGTAAATGCGCCTTTCTCGTGCCCGAACAACTCACTTTCCAGAATGCTTTCGGTGAGGGCTCCGCAATGCACGCTTACCAGCGGATAGAATTTGCGCAGCGAGTTGGCATGAATAGCCCGGGCAACAAGTTCTTTCCCTGTGCCGCTTTCGCCTGTTATAATTACCGATGAATTCGTGGGGGCAACGCTTTCAACTTCCTTCAGTACCTTTTTGATGGCTTCGCTCTTTCCTATCAGGTCTTCCACGCTCTCGAGGGAATCAACTCTTTTCTTCAGGGTTTCATTTTCCTGTGTCAGGGATATCTGCCTGCAGGCGTTGCGGATCAGATGCGAGAGGTCATCGGGGTCAAAGGGCTTGGTCACATAATCGAAGGCGCCGTCCTTCAATGCTTTTACAGCTGTATCCACCGAGGCAAAGGCCGTCATTACGATGATGATCGAATCCTTATTCAGCGTCCTGATTCTGCGCAACAGTTCCAGCCCATCCATACCAGGCATTTTCAGGTCGGTAAGTATGATGTCGAAGGTATCCGATTCAAGAATGGACAAAGCCTGTTTCGCATTTTCGGCGCACTTAACGCGGAACCCGTCCTCGGTAAACCAGAGATTGAGCGATTCCCTTACAGATTCTTCATCATCAACAACTAATATTGATATCTTTTTATCCATGGCTGGTCATTTTTTATTTCTGATGGATATTTTGGTTAACACTAATGGGGATATTTGCGGGTAAGAACTGCCATGAATTATACCGCTTGTCGAAAGTACAAAAATGCAGGAGCACTATAGTCATGATTCATTTAGTTGAATGTTTCATTATTCTGTTGTTAAAAAGTTAAGAGACAGGACAGCCCTGTCATCCTTTCCCCGAATCCCGGCTTCATTAAAGCATGTGTGATATATCCCATCGGTTAGCACTACATCAGTAAGTTCATCAAACAGAAAGCACCCGCAAAGGTTTAACGCCAGTATCCGGAATTTTATTCCGCCCTACTAACCTGGATCTATAGTTAAGTGTTTCGTATTAAAGGTAACAGAATTGAAATTGTTGTGCCTTGCCCCGGTTCGGATTTTACCTGGATTTTACCCTTATGACTCTGTATAATTCCATGCACAATAGGCAATCCCAGCCCAATTCCCCTGGCCTGTTGTTTGGTTGAAAAGAACGGTTCAAAGATATGGGGGATATCTTCGGCCGAAATCCCTATCCCGTTATCGATGATTTCGAGCTTAATGGTTTCCTTATCGGGATTCGAAGTTTTCACCAGTATTTCCCCGTTTTCAGTTGCCGCTTCGGTTGCATTGACAAGAATCGCTACGCATGCCTGCTTGATTTGGTTCGGGCTGCAGTATACCAGGTCCGATTTAGCAGTAAAATCAGTCAGGAAACTGATGTTGGCTATTTTAATCGGATGCGACATCAAATCGTAGGTTTCGTGCATAATTTCATGAAGGTGCTTTGGCTCAAAATCCTCCTGATCTTTTTTCGAAAAATCCAGTAATCCTCTGACGATATCTCCGCAACGTTTGGTTTCGGCTTCAATCATTTTCAAATGCTTCAGCATAATTTCCTTTTTCGCCTCCGTAATATCGGGGTTGCTCAGTAGTTTATGCACCAGTTTGGTATAGACCAGGATTCCGGATAAGGGATTATTGATTTCGTGTGCAACGGAAGAGGATAATTTTCCCAGTGAAGCAAGGCGCTCAATGTGCATGAGTTCACTTTGTGCGGTTCCCAGTTCTTCCGATTTCTTCTGAACTTTATATTCAAGTTGCTGCGACCAGTTTTCTAACTCGGTGGTTGCTGCCTGCAAATTATCCAGCATATCATTAAAAGCCAGGGAAACCATCCTCATATCATCGAGTTGATTCGGCCAGGTTTCCACCCTGTGGCTTTTATCCCCGTTCGACACTGCAATACTGGCCTGTATCAGTTTATTGAGAGGCCTTTTAATCTCTCTTCGGGTAAACAATATTAAAAAAGAGGCCAACAGAAGCGTTGTAAGTATAGCCAGAAGGTAAAACTCGGTTGATGATTTTTCGACGGCTGCATCAAAATCCTTAAGCGGAACCCTGATTACCAGCGAGCCCAGCACTTCATCGGTACGCTTATGAGCATGACAGGCGTTCTGGTAACATGACCTGGAATTCAGAATCGGAGAATTGATCAGCAGGTGCCGCTGGCCGTTATCACTTTTATTCATCTTACATTCACTGGCTCCGGTGATAATTTTATAGGACTTTTCCTTACGGGGAAACAATGAATTCATATTGGCATGGCAACTCTTGCAGTTTGGGTTGATATGGCCGATAGTATCCGAAGGAAAGGATGAATATACCAGGCTGTCGTTGCTGTCGTACATGTTTACATCTTCAATACCAGGTAAGGTATGAATAACGTCCAGGGTATTCTGTAGGGCGCTTTCGTCATTTTCAAGCATCGAATGGTACAGGGCTCCCTCCACCAGTGAACCTACATTGTTTCCACTCTGAAGAATAACCGTATTCAGATATTGTTCGTAAACCGATTTGAAAATAATACCAAATGACACAAACAGGAAAACCGACAAAACGGTTATAATCAGGACTACCCGTCCGTATATGGACCGCCCGAATTTTAAGTACTTCCCAATGAATGTACTTCCAATACTTATGCTGTCCTTTGATTTTTTATGGAAAACCATATGGCCTTTCTTTTTGAGTACAGGTTACGCTTTGATTTTGGATGGGATATATACCACCTTGTATATATATCACCGCAATATAAAAAAAACCGGCGATTTAGGACCGGTTTTTTCGTTTTTTCTGCAATATGAATCTTCTCCCGCAATCAGCATTGCCATATTATGCTTTAAAATGGTATTCAGGCCTGACATTCTTCTGACTTTTTCACACTAGGGGTTCAGGAATTCTTTTTGAAAATCCTGCCAACATTCATCGGGAAAACCGGAAAGCGAATTTTCGGATAATTCACCTCCATCCTGCAGAACAGCCATTGATTCCTGGGGGGAGTATTTATGCATATTAAGAGCCAAAAAGTCCTTATAATGCTGCAGTTCATTTGTTAACCAATCTGTTGCTTCAGCGGCCAGGTAGCAGCCGGCAGTTTCGGCTACCCAGGCCGATGGTTTTAGCGTGAATAGCCAGCCTTTTCCATAAGGATCCTGGTTTAGCCATTCATTATTCGTATTCAGCTCAGGATTGGAGTTGAGTATTTTCCCTGAAATGGGTGAAAAGATATGCAATACCTTTCCATCCTGATCCATTTCGGCCAGCAGGTCTCCCTTTCTGACCATTTCCCCGGTATTTTTAAGTTGCCGGATGTTCATCTCTCCGGTAATGTGAAGCAGCAGATCATCCAATCCAATCCGGGCAATTCCTGATTTTTCGAGGAAAGCCCAGGTGTGATTCTTACTGTAAAAGATTCCCTGGGGTATTTTTAAAACACTGGCGGAAAGCACCCCTATTGCTTTACGGAAATGCTCCTTTATCTTAACCTGCCTGTTTAATGCCAGCCAGAAAGGAATGAGTAACAAAAGGAAGGCAATGATAACCAGGTATTCAATTCCTTTTGTATCGAAAATGTTGTAATAGCTGTATCCGTCCATTTTTTTAGGGTTTTTGTTATGCTCTCAGATGATCATCCTTGAAAGCAACTTGTGAATTTTTATTTTCATTTACCCAGTTTGGCGATTCCCGTAAAACCGGCAGGCGGTTTATAACCCATCTGAAAATCCATATTTCGGTAAACAACACGGTAAGAGTAACCACAATTTCCATCCATGAAGGCACATAATGGACCGCCATATCCCACCTGAAACCGATAATTGTTACATTTAACCTGTTCAGCACTACACCCAGCATAGTTAGAATGGCTGCCAGCCGGATCAATAAGATGTTGTTTGCACGATAGCTGTAGAAGAACAGTATCATAGGCACAAGCACAAAACCGATCATCTCCACCAGGTACCAGTATCCCATTGGAGTATTGATCAGGTCCCAGTGTTTGCCATGAATAAATACAAGCAGTTGAAGGAAAAAGTAAGCGAACAGGGTTCCCGAGCAGATTTTAGCCAGCCCGTGAATGATTCCCTTCTGCGCCTTATGATCCTTATCGCTGATCTGTGACGAAAACGCCTTGTGACTGAGAGAGCCCTCGAAAATCACCATCGATAAACCGGCAAAAATACTGGATACGAAAAACATCACCGGAATAAACTCCGAATACCATAAAGGATGGATTTTTTCCTTTGCCATCAGGTAGAGCGCACCCAATCCCGACTGGTGAAGCATGGATAAAGTTATCCCGAAAATAACGGCGGCCAGGGTCATGCCCGACAGGATTTTATGAGCCCGCCGGGCACCAAGCCATTCGGCGATAGCAGGCGAAAACTCAATAAGCTGAGCTATCATATACAGCAGGAAATGCCAGGCCACCAGAAACAACACGGAACTCACCCCGAAATTATTACCGATAATCGGGTTAATTACATTCCATGGACGCCCCAGGTCTAAAAGCAAGGCTCCCGCATAAAAGAGGTAGGCCAGAAAGCCGTTCAGCACAGTAACCCTGACAATAGAATGGTACTTGTGCATATTCAGAATATAAACCATAAATGTGATTACATAGGCACCTCCGGCGAAGGCCACCCCGGTAACTACATCAAAACCTATCCACAATCCCCAGGGTATTTCCTGTGAAAGGTTGGTAATGGATCCTATTCCCTTCCAGAAACGAATGACAATCAGGAAAACCCCTAAAAGAATGACAGGTATTGAAATGAGATTAAAAGGAGTCATCCATTTTCCTTTGGGTTTGCTTTCTCTTAACAGAAATTTCCAAATGGACTTCCCATCATTATCTGCCGGAATAATATGAATGCTATTCATCTTCGCTGTCTTCGTTAAGGTGATTTGTTTTGGTGGCTTGCTGAATTCCAAGCAGAAGAGCAGGGACAAGTACAAATACACTAGGCACGCTATACAGGAACCCTTTGGTTAATGCTGGGTAGGAAGCCTGTTGAACAGAAGTGTTCATACCTATTTCTTTAAACGGCACCGGCGAAAGGTACAGCCAGCAAGTGCCGCCGGCTTCGTGTTCTCCGTAAATCTGATCAAAATACAGATCCGGTTTTTCATAGATTCTTCTTCGCGCTTCCGAAATCAACTCCCGGCGCGAACCAAAAGTAAGGGCTTCGTTTGGGCAATTCTCCACACAGGCAGGCAATTGGCCTTTCTGCACCCTGGTATCGAAACACATGGTGCATTTCTGAATTTTAGGGTTCGGGCTGTGATACTCAAATTTAGGGATATCAAAAGGGCAGGAAACCATACAATAACGGCAGCCCATACACTTATCGCCTCTCCATATCACAGGCCCTTCCTTGGTCTTACTCATTGCCTGGGTAAGACAGGCCGACGCACAGGCGGGTTCGTTGCAATGCATACACTGCATCTTAACAAATATTTTCCCTTTCGATGTATTGTATCCGTTTACAACAGTCCGCCGGGTTTCATCGGGTTTGCGAATCCCCTTAATATCTTTGGTGGGGACAGGCTCCGGCAAATTGTTAGCTTCAGCACAATCGTATTCGCATCCCCGGCAACCCGTGCAACGCGTGGAATCATACAAAACGCCGTGGAACTCCGAATCATTTTTACTTTTAGGTGAGGCAGCCAGTTCTTTGCCAACTGCCAGGGTTAAACCTGTTGCACCCATGATCTTAAAAAAATCACGCCTATGTAGATCCATGTCCTTGTTTTTTTTTAGAGACGAACCAAAAGAATGGAAAATTATCTTTGATGACTATTTATTGTAATCCAGAAAGTTGGTCTGGAAATCTTCCCATACCTCCGGACCGAAATCAGCCAGAATACCCTCTTTTAAAACACCTCCATCCTGCAGGACCACATGTGAATATTCGAGACTGTCAGGTTTAAGTGTAGCAGCCAGGAAATCTTTTACCCTGGAGAATTCTGTGGTCAGCCATTTTCTATATTGAACGGCCATATCAAGAAACTGAATTTCCTTAATCCAGTTCATGGGTTCTATCTGGTATATCCAACCTTCAGAAAAGGGAGATGAATTGAGGTATGATGATTCTGCAATCAAGGCTTCATTGATCCTGTTGATGGTGCCCGAAACAGGCGCGTACATATTTAACTGCTTTCCCGATTGTATTATCGAAAAAAGAAGGTCTCCTTTCTTTACTGTTTCGCCCTGATTCTTCATCACGATTCGGCTGATTGGCCCTGTAATATGTTGAATAAAATCATCTAACCCAATGGTGACGATACCGTCTTTTTCCATGAACACCCAGGTATGCGTTTTGTCAAAATAAATTCCTCGCGGGACCGTTACGGAGTTCTCGTCGAATCCCTTTATTTGTTGCGTATATTCACCAGCTGGAGTAGCTTTAACGCTTTTACGGCG
>CAIPFN010000016.1 GCA_903864265.1 uncultured Bacteroidales bacterium
AGAATTATACGGCAATATTAAGAAAGAAGATTTAATATTTGGAAATTATTTCCTGCTATGCATCAGGTTTTCGGCTGCTGCCAGCTCATGTTTTGAGTTGACATTTAAAAACAGGTTTGCCGTGTAAAAATCCAGCTTATCATGGATTAACAAGCGATTGATGCTAATTTCTTCAAACAAATCAGGTAATTTATAATTCCCCCTGCCTATAAAATCGCCCATCAGATCGGCTGTCGAATTGCAGTAAAATCCGCAAAGTGGCTCATAATGCCGGTTACCTTCCCAGGGAACAGCCACCTGGTAGCCTTCCGACTGCATGAGAATAAAGGAAAGAAGTTCTTGAGAAACAAAGGGCAGATCGCACGAAAGCACCAGGTTTTGCTCCGTTTTGCTTTGCCTTAAGGCCGAATATATTCCACCCATAGGGCCAATTCCCGGAAACTCATCAGGTACAACCGTAAAGCCAAATGAATGGTAAGCCTCGGAAGAGGAACTGAGAATGATGCGGCTGCATAATCCGGTAAGTGCCTGCATAGCATATTGTATCAGGGGTTTCCCGGAGAGTTCCAGCAAGCCTTTTTCGCTGCCCATGCGCGAACTTTTGCCCCCGGCCAGAATGATTCCGGTTACTTCCATAGTTTAAGTTTTTAAAATGTGGTAACTTAAAAATGCCGGCTGCAAGATTCCTTATGAAACCCGGCAAATCCGGCAGATAAATATCGGCCTGTATGTATCGCATCAAATCCTTGCCCCTACCTTCTTTGCCCTGCTTCAGCCCCCTTTGGTTTACCGGAACTTCAGAATGAAGAACCAGGGACTCCATTTACAACCTGCCTCCCGGCTCGTTTTTAAAGAACAGGCAGCTATCGCCATAGCTCAGGAAGCGAAAGTGGTTTTGGATGGCATACGAATAAGCGTCTTTCCACCCCTCACCCACAAAGGCGGCTACCAATAGCAGCAAGGTGCTCTTTGGCTGATGGAAATTGGTGATAATGGAATCCGGTATATGATAGGTGTAGCCCGGGGCAATCATCAGGGATGTTTCTCCATGCAGTTCGGTAAGTCCGTAACGTTCCAGTGTTTCAATCACACAGAGTATGGCTTTCTCCGTTTCAACCGGCTTCTCCGCAAGTTCCAGGTAAGGATCCCATTGTTCAATATGCATCAGCGGGGTTTCAGCCGTATGCCGCAGCCATTTTACTCCCTGCCAGTACACACTTTCGAGGGTACGCACGGTAGTGGTTCCCACCAAAGTAATATGCTGAGCCTTGTATCGGAGGATTTCCTTCAGCAGGTTTAGCGGGACTATCACCTGTTCATGATGCATATGGTGTTCACCAATGGTATCGGAACTTACGGGTTTAAATGTCCCTGCCCCTACATGCAGAGTTACCGATGCAGTTTGAATATGTTTATCCGACAGGGATAACAGCACTTCAGGGGTAAAATGCAGTCCTGCCGTGGGAGCCGCTACCGAGCCATCGTTACGCGCAAAAACAGTCTGATACCGGGTATTATCCTCCTCCGAGGCCTCGCGCGAAATATAGGGTGGCAGAGGAATGCGCCCGAAATGCTCCAAAACCCTGGCAAATACCAAATGTGACGGGCTCCATTGCAGTTGAACTAAAAAAGTGGTTTCGCCTCGGTCGAGCATTTGTGCGTTAAGGGTAACAGGCACACCATCGATAACACTTTCAAGCACCAAAATCCCTGATTTCCAGCGCCGTGCATTCCCTACCAGGCATTTCCAGGTGCAGCTACCCTGCTGCTGGAAGGCAAGCTGAATATCATGAGTTGGCTCCACAGGCTCGAGGCAGAATATTTCGATGCGCGTGCCCGATGCTTTCCTGAACAGCAGACGTGCATGAACCACCCGGGTTTCGTTCGAAATCAGAAGACTATAGGCCGGCAGGTGATGGGCTATTGAGGAAAAAGCGTCTTCCGAAGTCACATTTTCCCTGAATACAAGAAGTTTGGAGCTGTCGCGAATCGCAAGGGGAAACTGTGCGATCTGTTCATCCGGCAAAGGATAGTTATAATCTTCAATTCGGATATCGCGAAGGGCTTCCAGCATAAACAGGGGGGACTCAGACCGGCAAAATTAAGGTTTTTCTTTCTATCAGCCATCCGGCAAAACCAGATATCCGGACACACAAAAAGAGCCGGATTGCTCCGGCTCCTGATTCGTTTCGCTGAAAGTGTTATTTCATAATCACCACCTTCTTTACAATACTATTTGCCTTATTTCTCAAAACAACAGTATATACTCCTGCAGGTGACCCCTGCAGGTCAACCATAGAGGTATATGTGCCATCAATATGCACCTCCTCCTGTTTCAGAACTAAGACTCCCAGGTTATTGAAGATTTCGAGCGTGTACGATTCCTCATGGCTGGTCTCCATTTTAATATTAAACACACCGTTCGAAGGATTCGGATAAATAGCGCACTGGGCTGTTCTGCCGATTTCATTTGCCGTGATGGCAACCAAAAGTATGGAATTTGAGACCGGTGAACTGCATCCGTTAAGAGTCACAATCACATTGTAATTCCCGATCGTATACGCTATATATTCCGGGCCTGTTGCCCCTGTTATTTCTATTCCGTCAAGATACCATTGATTTCCGCTGTTAGCACTGCTTTTCAATGTATCACCGTGCTGTGTAATAACGGGAGACGAAGGAACAGCATTCAGTTGTACATTTAAATCAGGTGAAGCGGCACCGGCTCCGCATCCGTTAAGGCCAAATACGTTTATAAACCCTGAAGCAGCATAAGCAGAAAAATCTACGGTTATGGAAGAGGTTCCTTCACCGGCAACAATATTTGCTCCGGAAGGAACGGTCCAATGATAAGAAGTTGCCGATGCAACGGGTACAACAGAGTACACCACACCGCTGCTGCCTTTGCATATGGAAAGAGGTCCGTTTACGGGTCCGGCAGTCAACGGGAGCGGCAAAACATCAATGTTGAATACTGTCGGCGATAATGACTGACAACCTAATTCGTTTGTATAGGCCACGCTCACAGTCTGATTCCCTGAACCTGTCCAGTTAACCATGATTGAATTGGTGCCGGCTCCCGAAGCAATGACCCCACCGGGAGAAACGGACCACTGGTAACCCGACTGGTTGATTTGCGTTGAATAAACCACCCCATTGCTGCCTGAGCAGATGGAGTCGTCCCCAAAAATAAGCGGAACGGGGACCGAAAGCACTGTTAAGTTAAGGGTGGCCGGGCTTGAGGAAAAACAGCCGCCTGTATTATTATAATTTACCGAAATACTCCTTGATCCTGCCGTTTCCCAGTTTACACTAACCTGGTTGGTATTCAAGCCTGCGGTAATCATACCACCATACGAGATGGTCCATACATAGTTGCTGAACCCCGGCTCAGTGGTATACTGTACGGCTGACGAGCCGGCGCATAAGGAATTCAAACCCGAAATGGAAGGAGCCGTCGAGACGTTTATTTGAAGTGTTCCGCTCACATACGTGATAGCATAATTGGCAGAGGTGAAACCTGAAGGGATAATGGTGTATGTACCCGGATCAACAGCCGTGATGGCCGTTCCGCCAAATACAAGCGTGCTGCCGAGAACTGCATGATCCTCCCCGTTTACAAACCCGCTGTACACTACAGTATAACCGCTGCTGAAAATGGCACCGTCGTAACACTTGCTTTTATTCTCCGCAGTGATGGTAAGATTTTTTTGGACTATGGTAAACGCAGGAGTAGCTGCAACTGAAAGGTTATAATTCGGCCCGGCGGTGAGAGTACCCAGGGCATAAGCATAATTGCCTGCATTTTCGCCCGCAACACGGCTAAGTAATCCTGTAATTGCATCCGTCCCGATTAAAGCCGGGGAATAGGCATAGGCAAAAACCGATGGATCAGCTGAACCATAGGTTTTTGACTGTCCGGCATTTGCCGTTACCAATATGGGTTTAGTTAAAATGCTGAAATTATCCGGCACAAAATTCAGGGTATAGTTTGAGCCGGCACTCAGCGTCCCTTGTGTGATAGCATAAAGCCCGGCATTTTCGCCGGCAAGCCTGCTGAGAGTCCCCGAAAAAGCATCTCCTGATACAAGTGTGGGGGAATAGGAGTATGTTAAAACCGGATCGCCCGTACCGTATACTTTGGTTTGTCCCGGATTAGCTGTTACCGCCACAGCCCGCTTTGTAATACTAAAGGACTGAACTCCCGAAACTGATAAGCTGTAGTTGCCTCCTGCGCTCAACGAGCCTAAGGTATATCCGTAAAAGCCTACATTTTCACCAGGTGTACGGCCTAATAAGCCTGTTATGGCATCCGTCCCCACCAGTGAAGGGGAATAGGTATAGGTGAACGGAGTTGGATCGGGCGAACCATAAACTTTAGTCTGTCCAGCCGTTGCAGTTATAATTACCGGCAATTGGGTAACAGTAAAAACCGGGCTCAGGGCTACCGATAAGGTATAGTTGGGACCAGCATTCAACGAACCGGCTGTAAAGGCATAAGTGCCTATATTTTCTCCCGGATTACGGCCCATCAGTCCTGTGATGGCATCCGTGCCTACCAGGGAAGGGGCAATAGTATAGCTGAAAGGGGTCGGATCGGCTGAGCCGAATACTTTCGTCTGGCCCGCGTTAGGAGTTAAAACCACTGACAGGGTTGATATTATAAAATTCGGACCTGAAGCCAGTGACAATTGATAGTTGTTACCTGCACTCAAAGTGCCCAATGTAAATGCATAGGGACCTGCGTTTTCGCCCGGAGCACGGCCCATGAGGCCCGTGATTGCATCGGCACCTTCAAGCGAGGGGGCATAGGTATAGGTGAAAGGCAGGGGATCGGATGAACCATATACTTTCGTTTGACCTGCATTGGGTGTTATAACGATTGGTTTGGCTGTAACCGATAGGGTAGCGTTTCCATCCGAAGTGGTAGCTGGCAGGCAGGTACTTGAAACCACACAACGGTATTTATATCCATTCATGGAAACCCCGGGCAAAGAAATGCCCAGGCTTGAAGTGCCGGTATTTGAGTATATTCCGCCGTCAGTGATATTTACAAAACCGGATCCGGCATTTTCCTGCCATTGAAAAGAGGCTGCATTGGATGCAACAACTGTAAAAGTGGCAGAGGTTCCGTAAGTGACCACCTGATTTACAGGCTGGGAGATAATGGAAGGCGGGGTGCAAAAAGGAGTATATTCCCAGAAATCCTTGTATTTGAAACCCAGAATTCCATCATCGCCTAATCCGACAAATACTTTGTTCCCGATTCCAAGACCGGATGAGGCCGTTCTTTTTGAACCGCCAAAGTTGGCTTCCTGGGTCCAGGTATCTGAAACGGGATTATATCCCCAGAAATCGTTGGAATAACCGCCGCCCACATCGCCTAAACCAATATACCCCAAAGAGCCGATGCTCACTGATACTGCTCCGAAACGGCCTAAGCCCCCGAAGTTTGTTTTCTGAGCCCAGGTATCTGTTGAAGGGGTGTATTCCCAAAAGTCTTTCTCCAGGAAACCGGAATTCCCGGTTCCAATGTATCCTTTACTTCCTAAATTAAAACCCGTGGCATACGCCCTGGCAGGGCCGCCAACATTGGATTTCTGGGTCCAGGTATCCGTTGAAGGCTCATATTCCCAAAAGTCATTCAGCCTGGTTATGGAATTGGTTAACCCAGTGCCCAGGTATCCTTTGGAGCCTATGCTGAAGCTAACTGCGCCACCCCTGTTTAATCCGCCAAAATCCCCTTTCTGAGTCCAGTTGTTGGTGGCCGGATTGTATTCCCAGAAATCTTTGGTTGGGGTTCCATCGTCGCCGCATCCCAGGTACCCTTTGATCCCAATGCTGAAGCCCGAGGCAAACACCCTTGCAGTACCGCCGAAATCCGCTTTCTGTGACCAGGAATCGGTAGCGGGATCATATTCCCAAAAATCCTTAACCCTCAAACTGGCCCAGCCTGTACCTAAATACCCTTTGTCACCAATACTGAAGGTAACGGCCCCATAGCGGGCCGTGCTGCCAAAATCGCCTTTCTGCGCCCAGGTATCCGGCAACTGAGCAAAGGTATGATACGAGAAAGCGGTTAGCAGTATCGTTAGTACCGTCAGATATATTTTATTCTTTTTCATGTGCTTGCTGTTTTTTTTGTTTACAATACTTTTAAATTCCGCATTTCTTCAAGGGTAACACGGGGAGGCATTTCACCTTTCTGTAATTTTTCAATTACCAGCAGGGCTATTTTCCCGGCCTCAGTTTTTGTTTTAAATCCTTCATTTCCGGGTAATCCGGGTATACTCATCTGATGTATCATCAGTTTATTGTCTCTGAAAATATCGTAACCCCAGGTATTATGAATCGAAGGAACTAATTTATATGTATAAAGTGCGGCCGACTGCTTCCCTGAATCTGTCACCTTCATCTCAGCCTTCACCTGTCCCATCAGGTTCTGACTTCGGATGAAAAAAATGAATGCTACAGTAAAAAGAATTATTATTTTTTGCATCTCCTGCTGTTTTTGATTTTGTTTTGTTTGCGCTAAAAAGCTAATTGTTTTCTTTGGAATCAATATCTCAGACCTTAGCTTGGATCAGAATAATGCTGCCTTTCATAATATCTCTAAAACCCGGGTAAATCATTGCATTCCTGTCAAATCTACGTCTGATTCATTAAAAATATCGCCCGGTATTTATACGAGCGATTTTCACTGCCGGTAAGAATTCCTTAAATGTAGTATTCTTACTGCCTATAAGCTTTCTCCTTTTCAAAAAGACGGAAAAGAGATGAAATCCCTTCCTGAAAGACTGCTGCTTTCCTTTCCTGTTGTTAAAGGAATATTTTATGCCTGTAAATTTCAAGATAAGGAAGCCATGAGAATAGAATCTCATCAGTATTCCTTTCCAGGAGGAATACAACAAATATACCAAAATTGTAATTGCCTGATTATCTTATCTTTAGATATATTTTATACGAAATAGTTTTTCCCAAAATAAGCCGATTTTCCCGCAATGACAAAATAGACAACCTCTTCCCAAAAAGAGATTCAAACTGTCAACATGGGACACAGTAGCAGCAGAATCTAAAAAAAGGACAGATTCGAAATGTGGGACTCCCATCCTGCAGCTACATCATACTGATTATGTGCATAATACACCTTCTCTTGAAGTTGCCTGGCAAAAAAATATGAGCCGCTAATCAGAGGCGTGATCCAGGCATGACGCAGCCCGAAACCGGGTTGCGGAAACAAGAGAAGGAAAATCATCTGTGGAGTATTCGCCTGTTATGAAGTTTTTATATACAGGCATTAAGCCTGAAAACGGAACATATACCCCGGATCTTCATTTTAATATATCTCCGGACCCGGAGCTTAAAATAGCTGGTTTAGAATAAGAGTTCTGCGGAACTCAGTTCAGGATCAATAAGTTAAGAATTAATACTGTAGCTACGGATATCAATCAGATGCGGTCCGGAGTGGGTACTCCCCACGAACGGAAAGGGAATCTGCAATTTGCGCGTGAAATTACGGTGAGTCCATCCGGCTAACCGAAAATGGGATAAACGCACCTTCGGGGTTTAACAATTTCATATACCTGACCCAAACCGCATCAAAAATTTGTTTGCCGGCCAATCCGCGATCAGCACAAATGGGCAGGCCGATTTTACGTCAATACCACCGCATACTTTATCTTCACAAGTGGAACAGTTCATCTGATAACATTTAAGCTAACCAATTCTATATCCCCGTATGAGGTGCAGCCTTTGCATTTTGTGTGATTTTCGAGTCCTTCAATTAATTTGAAACATTTATTGCATTTATACCATTGCTTTTCAAATTCAACGCTGCCACCCTCAATTTCAATAGCCAGGCATTCCACAAATGCTTTAGCAATTTTCTTCAAGGCCCTGTTGTACACCCGTGTAAAGGCAGGCCGCGAAATGCCCATCTTTTCAGCGGCGACTTCCTGTGGTAAATCCCGGTAATTTACCAGGTTTATAGTTTCATATTCGTCGAACTGTAGCTTTACAGCTTTAAGGTCGCACAAAGGCATTCCGAATGGCTTAAAACCCGCCATTTGGGGCGGATGGAGGATTTTCCGGTTTCTGGTTGGCCGAGGCATACTATGACTTTCTATGTTTGGTTAGCAAAAGCAATGAACTTGCGTTCATAATACACTTATTGGACAATAAATTCCACCAGCTCCTGAGTCCTGGATCTGCTCTCGGAAATTCTTAATAATTATCTGCCTGATCTGACCTAATGCCTGATACCCGGGCATTGAAACGGCCATGGAGTCATTGGCCCTGCCAGGAGTTGCAGATACAGGAACGGGTATAATGTTATAGCCAGGCCGGTATGCTAACCTACAGACTCAGGCAAGCTTTCACCGTTTAGGTTGCCTTTTTTACAGGAAACCGGCATCAGCAAAGGCAAAAAAGAGTTTAAATCCAAGAGTTTAGGGCTTTTCACAAATGGGCTCCGTATATTTTAGGCCACGAAGTTATTCTGCATAGATAAAAGCTCATCAAACTGCAGGATTGCCTTTGCAACTAAATTGCGCTTTGCCAATAAAAACATGGACGACAGCATCATTTTCAAATTCTTTAGTGTACTTTTATCCACGATTTAAAAAATAAATATGCTGCCATCAGGTCCCGATTCTTGTGTTTCATATGACTATGAGATTTCCTGCTTTGACCTGCTTACACCGGAAGAAAAGGAGTTGTTAAATACCCGATCAGTTCTTGTAAATTACAAGAAAGGGGAAATGATATGCAAACAAGGATCGTTTGCTTCGCATATTATGTACCTTGACAAAGGCCTTGTTAAAATTTACCTTGAAGGAAACCCAAAAGATTTAATCCTTACTATTACTCCGGAGCACAACCTTATGGGTCTGCAATCGCTTTTCGAAGGGAATCATACATTTTTATACAGCATCAGCACATATACGGATTCGGTAGTCCGGCTGGTGGATATCCAGATCTTCAAGCAATTGCTACAGCAAAACCCATTGTTTTCCTACCGGATTCTGAATGTTCTAAACGAAAGCACTTCCCAGGCATATGGAAGGTTTTTCAGCCTGACGCACAAACAATTGCATGGCCGCCTGGCGGACATACTCCTTTGCCTCTCGCGAAAGATATTCCATTCCGAATACTTCGACCTGCCCTTGTCGCGCAGCGACCTGAGTGATCTCACCAGCATGTCGACCGAAAGTGTAATCCGGATTATGAAAGATTTTAAAGACAACAAGATAATTGATATCAGCAACAGATCCATTACCCTGCTCGACATAGCCCGTCTTGAAAGCATCAGTGCCACAGGATAAATCCCGTTATTGAGTTCAAACCATGAGTCAGTTCTGAAAAATCCTGATTCATTTGCACCCGGGCAAGGTACCCTTTGGTAAATATACACTGCAGCAAAGGACGAATATAAAAAACGATTTTCACGACCTGCCTCTCCTGTTCCAAATGGATTCCGAACCAGGAATTGCCTGTATTATGTATAGAACCTTAGGCGAAAGCCCGGCTGTGTTATTCCTTCGGCTCCAGGTATCCGGTAATATCGCTCAGGCCAATCTGATTGTCGTATAAATCGAGCACATCCGACTGGTCGAGGGTAATAACGCGCTCAATTTTATTATCGGCCTGACGGTACCATATTTCGGCATAAAATCCCGAAAGGGCATACAGGTGCACGTTATAAAACAGGTAAATCCGGCTGAGTACATGTCGTCCTTTTTCGAACAGCATTTCTACCTGCCGGAAGATTGTAAGTTTTCGAAATTCTTCGCGGTTCACTTTACAATGCATTTAAAAAGCAAAAAGTCATTCGGGAATCAGCTTTATGCTATAGCCCGCATTTATGGCCTGGTATTTCACATCAACCAAGCCGCATAACAAAAATAATGAGATTTTAAATTATAAACAAGTTCCGGGGCCAAAACCTTCATTTCTTCCAAGCGTTTTTCCAAAAACGAAAGTTTACCGGACCTGAGCACAATTTTCTTAATTTTACCGTCTCAGAAACTCTTAACAAAACGTACCTTGAAAAAGCATATCCCCAACTTCATCACCACTTTAAACCTCTTCAGCGGATGCATAGGAATTATCTTTGCCATGCAGGAACACCTGGATTACGCGGCTTATTTCATTGTAATCGCGGCCCTTTTCGACTTTATGGACGGCATGGCAGCCCGGCTGCTGCATGTGAAGAGCGCCATTGGAAAAGAACTTGATTCGTTGGCTGATGTGGTTTCTTTCGGGGTATTGCCGGGGATTATTTTGTTCCAGATGATGAACATGGGAACCAATACACCGGTTTCAGGTTCAGCTATCAACATCTTTCCCCTGATAGCTTTTATCATCCCGGTACTTTCGGCTGTCAGGCTAGCCAAATTCAACCTCGACACCCGGCAAACCACTTCCTTTATCGGCCTGCCCGTTCCGGCCAATGCATTATTCCTTGGATCGCTGCCACTCATTAACATGCAGACCGGGTACAGCGATACGCTGGCCTGGCTTACCGCTGTGACCGGGAATTATTATGTATTGGCTTTTATTGCCATAGGCATGAGTTTATTGCTGGTATCGGAAATACCATTGATCTCGCTCAAATTCCGCAATCTGAAATTTGCCGACAATAAACCACAATTCATCCTGGTGGCTTTTTCCGTACTTGCTTTCGCACTGCTTACTTTTACTGCTGTACCGCTTATTATCCTGGCCTACATACTGCTTTCACTGGCTTTTAAGCCGACAGCCTAAAGGGGTTCCACTGAATAAGACTGATTAAGAACACGGTTCATCCCGCTAAGCACAGGCCTATTTCTTAAAAAAAATGACGAGAGATCCAGTATTTTCACTTTGAGCTGAATGCCCGAACCCTCTCCGGAACGGCATGGCTGATGGGCTTCCAGGCCTTTTATCCCCTTACCTCCCTAATAAACCTTGAGAGGGATTACATGGAATGCGTTGACGATCATGGAGCGGCATAATGCTTCCATGAAGCCAAATAATACGGGCATTTCCAAGAGCAGACTTATTCCTACACTCTCAGAATTTTTTCGTCAGGCCTTTTAACACCCCATCTCCTTCAACAGACCCATGCCCGCTGATCAAACTTATCTGTGCGTCGACGCCGGCTTTGGCGGTAACATGAACATCGCCGGCGACTCCGGTATTGATGTCTACATCAGTTTGTATTTCTGCAGAAGCTTTCACGGTGAGTTCTTTCAGCCCGTTCCGGTCGAATTCCGCTTTTACGCTTCCGTTTACCGAGGCTTCGGCTGTCAAAGGCCCGAATTCGTGTGATCCGATTTTGTGGCTTCCGCCTACTTCGACAGAGCAGCCCATAAACTGATCGCTGAAGCCTTCCTTATTCATATCCTGCTTTATTCCCATTTTCACCACATCCAGGTCCAGTTCGGCGGTAAGCCGGCTGCAGTCCATGCTGATGGTTCCTACAGGCGTTTTCAGCTCCGAATGATATTCACAATGGATGTCGTCAAAATCAGGCAGTGCGCCTCCTTTGAAGGGTTTTGCCTCTTTTTCGGGCCCGCAAACCGGGGAACTGATAAACAGGCAATTGGTAGTATATAATATGTTTAACCAGGAAAGTTGCGTATTGAGTTTGGTGACCGCGAAATCCTCGGGCCAGAGAATATACTGCTGGTAGTAAGTCTCCTGGTTGAATTTCCGCCGGTAGGCTTCCACTAAGGCATTATGTATTTGTTCCCATTCCGTATTATAGGATTTCAGATACTCATTTTTCAGGGCCACAAAGCGGGGGCAGAAATCGGCATTGGCTTTTCCCTCCCCATCCTGTTTAGCTTCCTCTTTATTTAATTTATCTATGCCGGCATTATAGGCCTTGGTTAATTGGGCTTGTTTTGTTTTGTAGCCGACTAATTCCGCCTGCAGATTTTTAATATCCCTTTCGTACGAGCCATCAGTATCACCTGACATAGCCTGGAGTTTCAGGGTGGCTCGTTGGGCGAACACGGGGATGTGTTGCAATTTATCACCGGTTGTATTGGCGTTCAGAAAGTCATTTTCCCTTTTTTTCCGGGCTTCGCTGGCCACGGTTTGAAGCGGCGCGGAAAGGGCTTCCAGTCCTTGGATTTTTGACAGGCAGGCTTCATCGAATTGTTTCCACTCGTTTTCGAGGATTACGGATTCTTCCACCGTTTTCGGGATGGCGGGGGTTACAAATTTCTCCAGGCCTAAGGGATCGGGAACCGGCTTAAAAGGCAGGCGGAGATCTTTATCGGAAAATTCATACCCCAGGCGGGAAAGCTGATCCTGCTTATCCTCCGACCAGGCTTCACGTATCGATTTCTTCATGGTGGCAATAGCGGCATCCGTATTTCCTTTGCTCTCTTCGATGGAGCTTTTAGTCCGGTTGGCCTGCGAATGAGCGGGATACAGGCGGATGGTACTGTCGAGGTATTGTTCGGACGCAGGAATATCGCCCAGCCCAAACCAGGCCTGGCCTAAATTATTCAGGATAGTGCTGTTTTTGGGGAACTGCTTATTGAGCTTGTCGAGCAATGGAATTGCCAGTTGTTCGGCCCCGCTCATGGATAGCATGGAAGCATAATTATTCAGGTTATCTGTAAGGGAAGGATCATCCATGCAAGCTTTACCCATCACGTAAAGGGCCAGCTCTCCCTTGCCTGCCATCCAGAGTCCGGCAGCGAAATTTCCGACAGCATAAGCTGAATGAACCTTCAGATTGATCGCCTTATACACTTCCTCCCCTTTTGTTTTTACGACAGGCTTCAACTGCGATAAAACCTTTTCGTGCGTTGCTGCCAGGTAAGCCGGCAGGGAACTGTTGCTTAACGGTGATTTGGCTATTGAAGCAATGGCGGCTTCGTCCTTGGGAGGAACTACGCTGTTGGCCAGCTCCATCGCCTGTTGCATCTGGCCTGCCGTCATTTTCGGCATACTCTGCATTCCCGGCATTTTCACACCCATCTGCTCCATCATCTTTTTCTCTTCGGGAGACATCCCATCCTGTATTTGCTGTAAGCCTTTCATGGCATCGTCAATCTCTTTCTGACTTGGAGCTGATTGTTTCCGGGATTTATCCTGGGCCTGCACAAGCGTACAACACATGAGTGTGAAAAAAGTGATCAGGATAATTTTGCTTTTAAAACGCATATTAATAAGGGTTTGAATTACGAATTTCAGTTAACGGTATGTTTGCAACAGCGACTCTAACCGGCAAGCGACCGGCGGATAAGCCGACAGATTTGGAAAAATCCTTCCCACAGCATCATGGCTTTAGTTTGATATCGCGGCTGCCGATGTAAAACACTTTACAACCCGATGGGGTTTCGTTTAAAAAAGGGGTAAACGAACGCTGAATGGTTCTGCCGTCGGTGTATTTCAAAATAAGGGTGAAATTTTTTATCTCATATATTCCGGCACCAGGGCCCAACTGGGTGTCGCGGCTGTACTCCCCTATGTAGTTATCATCGGTAAAAAGGCCATCTGTGGTGAAACTGATGGAAGGATTGGGTTTATTAAGCGATATATAATAGGAAATGGAAGCCATATCAGCCGAAACATAGGTGCCATTGAGTTTCAGCCCGTCGACCGGCTGGCATTTAACATATTCATATTTATCCAGGTATTTGAGTTTGCAAGGGGGATAGAATACGAAAGTTCTCACGGCGGACGAATAATGATCAAGCCTAGCCGTTACCACATTCTGCTCTGTGGTATAGTAACCTGCGTAATCGTTTGAGCGATCAGCCCTGTTAAAGTCAATTAATCCCTGGTGAGGCATTCCGTCATAATATTTTCCATCTGTCCAGAACACCCGCCATTTCATGGCCAGGGCTTTGGAACTATAGGTGCTGCCATAATTATTGCGATTGTTGATATAGTCGTAGGAAGTGATCCCAAAGATATAATTCCCGCTTTCAAAGCCAACCCAAACACCGGAAATTCCGGGCTCCGCGGCATTTGTTTCATGAACCTCGCCGGCTTTAGGAGCATTTGCCGCTACTGCTGGCCTGTTCGCATTTTCTTTGTCAGGGACGTTGTTTCGGTTCAACGATGCGATGGAGGAGAGAAAGGCCGCCGATTCATTACTGAACAGGTCCCCATTACTGTTAATGGAGGCGGAAATTATTTTTCCCCCTTCAGCAAAAGAAACCAATTTAATGGTAAAAGTTCCGCTCTGCTTTGTAGAAACATCCGTAGAACCCGAAAAAACCACCCATCCCTCCTGCTGACTACGTTTTACAAGGGGTGTGATATGAATACCGTATGGGATATTTACCAGCTCGTTCCATTCGGTAAGGAATTCGCTTTCATCGGCCGATTTGATGGCGCGGCTCCTGTACAAACCGGCAACACAAAAAACGTTTCCTTTCGAAGCGGTAAACGATATGGACCCATCGCTGGTGTCGCGTTTCCAGGAGGGAGGAGCATTAAAAGAAACTATATCGTAGGTCTCGGTTTGAGCACACACATGTACAGCGAGGAAAACGGTTAAGAAGCCTAGTATCTTTTTCATAGTGCTTTTTTTCACGGAATAAAGTCCGTGTAAAATGAATATTGTATTTCTGAATTTCAACTGCAAGCTATCTGAATGAAAGTTTCCGGCCGCACTTTCATTCACGGGAAGCCATATAATCTA
>CAIPFN010000017.1 GCA_903864265.1 uncultured Bacteroidales bacterium
CTCCGTTTTTGTGAATAAGCGAAGCGATCTCGAGTATGCTTTCTTCAAATACGCCATGCGTCGAAGGATAAGTTACCATTAAAGCCGCCAGATTTTCTTTATGTTTGTCGGCTTTCCCGAGCAGATCATTCATATCCACATTGCCATTGGCATCGGTTTTAACCACTACAACCGTCATTCCTGCCATTGCAGCACTGGCCGGATTAGTGCCATGAGCAGAAGCAGGGATCAGGCATACATTGCGATGGCCCTGTCCGAGACTTTCATGATAAGCCCTGATCACCAGCAAACCGGCATATTCGCCCGAGGCCCCTGAGTTGGGTTGCATTGAAACCGCCTTAAAACCGGTAATTTCACAAAGTGCTTTCTCCAGTTCACGGATCAGAATATTGTATCCTTCGGTCTGATCGGCAGGAGCAAAGGGGTGTATAGAGCCAAATTCGGGCCAGCTCAGCGGAATCAGTTCAGCCACAGCGTTAAGCTTCATGGTGCACGATCCAAGCGGGATCATGCTTCGGTTCAGGGCCAGGTCGCGGTTCTCAAGTTTTTTCAGGTAACGCATCATCTCCGTTTCCGAATGGTAACTGTTAAAGACTGCCCCGGTAAGGTAGTCCGATTTCCGGTCCATGGAAGGCGCAAAGGTGCGGATCAGTCCGCATTCATCCGGATTGCAGACAAATTCAACAAATTGTTTCCGGGCTGCCGATGCGAAAATATGCAGCACCAGGTTCACATCTTCAAGCGAAGTGGTTTCATCGAGACTGATCCCCAGCTTATCTTCACCTATATAATGGAAGTTAACATTGCTTTCCACAGCCAGTTTGCGCAGGGTTTCTGCTTTCACATCCCCGGGAATGCTGATCAGCAGGGTGTCAAAGAAATTGGTGTTGAGTTGTTTGTACCCGTATTTCTGAACTTCAGCAGCAAGTACCCCGGTGAGTATGTTGATATGGCGCGCAATACTGCGCAGGCCTTTGGGACCGTGGTATGCCGCGTACATTCCTGCCATAATGGCCAGCAGGGCCTGAGCCGTACAGATATTGGACGTTGCACGTTCGCGTTTGATATGCTGCTCACGGGTTTGCAAAGCCATGCGCAGGGCACGGTTTCCCTGGGCATCAAGCGAAACGCCAATGATACGGCCCGGAATGAACCGCTTATATTCTTCCCTGGTAGCAAAAAAGGCTGCATGGGGTCCGCCAAATCCCATTGGGATTCCGAAACGCTGGGTTGATCCAACAACCACATCGGCACCCCATTCCCCCGGAGGAGTCAGCAGCGCCAGGCTGAGAAGGTCGGCCGCAACAGCAACGGCAATGCCGTTTTCATGGGCCAGGTTCACCAGTTTGCGATACTCATGGATTTCGCCGTATTGATTGGGGTATTGAAGCAACACCCCAAAAATGGCAGCGGAGGGCTCAAATTCATCACACGATTTGATTTCAACCTCTATGCCCAGGTACCTGGCCCTGGTTTGGAGTACGGCAATGGTTTGCGGATAGGTATTCTGAGCTACAATAAAAGTGTTTGCACCTGCTTTTACAGCTTCACGCGAACGGGCATTATGAAGCATGATCATGGCTTCGGCTGCTGCGGTGGCTTCGTCGAGCAGTGATGCATTGGCCAGGGGCATGCCGGTAAGATCTACAATCATCGACTGAAAGGTCAGCAAAGCTTCCAGCCTTCCCTGTGAAATTTCGGCCTGGTATGGAGTGTACGAGGTGTACCAACCCGGATTCTCGAAAATATTCCGCAATATCACAGCTGGGGTTATCGTATTGTAATACCCCTGACCAATGTATGATTTGAAAACCTTATTCTTTGAAGCAAGTACTTTTACCTGGTTCAGGTACTCAAATTCATTGAGTCCTGCGGGCATATTCAAGGGTTTGGGCAGCCTGATGGATGCCGGAACCGTCTGGTCAATCAGCTGCTCGAGCGTATCAACCCCTATGGCCTTCAGCATTAATTCAGTTTCATTCTTCCCCGGACCGTTATGTCTGTTAATAAAGTTATTGGTAATCATATAGTTAAGTGTTATTTGTCGTTTTTTATACCTGAGGCAAAGATAATAATCTTAGGTTGACAGAATTAAAAACTTACGTGATTGTTAATTAATTAACGAAGATGTTGGTAAATGATGAATTTATTCACCCGCTCATTGACTTAGGGCTCCGCATGTATGATCCGCTCTTGTACAGAAACCAGATGCCTTGCTGAAAACAATCAGTGAAATACTGTACTTTTGCAGTCGCTGGAGAAAATATAAAAAGAGAACGATCATTTATGAAATTCAATAAGACAGTTTTTACCGGAGCCATGTCCATTTGTGTGGCTGCTACCCTTTGGGGCCTCGACGGTATAGTACTTACGCCCCGCTTGTATAGCCTGGATATTGGTTTGGTTGTATTTATTTTTCATGCACTGCCTTTTCTGCTCATGAACATTTTTATGTATAAAGAGTACAGGCATCTCCGCAAGTTTACCAAGGGTGACGTACTGATGTTCTTTTTGCTTTCCTTGCTCGGAGGGGCCGTTGGTACGCTGGCTATAGTGAAAGCCTTATTCCTGGTTAATTTTAAAGCTTTAACTATAGTAGTCCTGTTGCAGAAACTGCAGCCGGTATTTGCCATTACCCTCGCTGCCCTCCTGCTGGGTGAAAAACTGAAGCGCAATTTTCTTTTGTGGTCGGCACTGGCAATTACAGCCGGATATTTCCTGGCATTCGGTTTCCATCTGCCTGATATGGCCATGGGAAGCCAGACTACCCTCGCCGCTGCATTTTCACTGCTGGCTGCATTTTCGTTCGGGAGTTCAACCGTTTTCAGTAAAAAAGTACTGAGGAAATACAGTTTCTTTACCGCAACTTTTTACCGCTATGCGTTTACCTCCGTAATCATGCTGTTGTTTGTGCTGTCGACAGGGTTGCTGCACCACATACCCTTTATCTCCGGCATGCAGTGGACTATTTTTACTATTATTGGCATAACTACAGGGTCAGGAGCTATTTTTCTGTATTACTTTGGTTTAACGCGAATACGCGCCATGCTGGCTACCATCTGTGAGTTGTGTTTCCCTGTTTCTGCCATTCTTTTCGACTACCTCGTGAACGACAAGGTGCTTACACCCTTACAGTGGCTTAGTGCCGCCGTACTGATTTTTGCCATTCTGAAACTAAGCCTGGAGAAGGCGTAGGGAATTGAGAGGATTGAGGGGACAAGTAGACAAGTAGGACAAGGCGACAAGGAAACAGGTAGACAAGGCGACAAGGCGACATGGAGAGGATTGAGAGGATTGAGGGGTTTGGGGGGATTGAGGGGATTGAGGGGATTGATGGGATTGATGGGGGACAAGGAGACAAGGAGACAAG
>CAIPFN010000018.1 GCA_903864265.1 uncultured Bacteroidales bacterium
AGGAAAGCACCAAAACTGAAAGAATGATAAGAAAAGCGACCCAGGTCTTCATGGTAAATGGTTTTGTGAAAGGTAAGCATAAAGTATGAAAAGTTGCATGAGGTGCGGGCCGGTTATAACTTTGCTCATCAGCCCACAGCCCGTCTTTGCAAAGTATCATTTTCTTTTCACCTTTCTCAGCTTCTCCTTGTCTGACATCTCATAGTTTATTGTCACCTCTATGCCATTTCGCATATTTTCGCTCTAAGCAGCTCTTTCCCTCACTCCTTTTGCACGTTCCTTTTCTACCTGACCATCTTTTCAAACACAGCCCTTATTTCAGCCCTTTTATCTCCATGTTTCTCAGCTTTGGTGCCAGTCCGGCTGTTGCCAGTACAATCATTACCGTCATTCCTCCTCCAAAAATAACCGAAGGAATCAAACCCATGAGTCTTGCTGCCAATCCCGACTCAAACGAGCCCAGTTCGTTGGAGGAGCCTACAAACAGGCTGTTGACCGAAGCAACCCGGCCCACCATTTCGTTGGGAGTATACATTTGCAGTATAGTGCCCCGGATAACCACGCTCACATTATCGAATACCCCACTGAGTATGAGTAATCCAAATGATAACCAGAAATTTCCTGACAGAGCAAAAAACAGTATGCAAATGCCAAAGCCCCCGACGGCCCACAACAGTTTTACACCCGAACGGTGTACCGGCGGATAATAGGCCAGCGTCATCGACATCAGGACCGCACCCAGTGCCGGAGCGGCACGCAGGAAACCCAGCCCCTGCGGACCCGTATGCAATACTTCGGAAGCAAATACCGGAAGTAAGGCCACCGCACCACCGAATAGTACGCCGAACATATCAAGGGCCAGGGCACCGAGTAGAACCTGGTTTCCGAACACAAATTTAATCCCGGTGGAGAGACTGGTAAAAATTCCTTCTTTGGTAACACGGTCCGGAAGCGATACTGATGCAGAGGTGAAGAAAAAAAACAGGCTGATAGCTGAAAAGAACACTACACAGATAAATGCATAATGTATTCCGGCAAAGCCATAAATAAGCCCGCCTGCGGCCGGGCCCGAAACGGCAGCAATATGCCAGACCGTGCTGTTCCAGGTGGATGAATTGGCATACAGGTTCCGGGGGATAATCTGTGCCATGTATGCCGACTGAGCAGGATAAAAGAAAGCCCTTGCCAGTCCGGTTACCGCAATAATGCTGTACAGGGGAATTACTCCGCCCACATGGTACAGGGCCTGCATATGATAACTCATATAAAGTAAAACAACTGCACAGGTAACATATACGGTTGCGGTGATGGCAATAATTGTTTTACGGTTGAACAAATCGGCCACATGGCCGGCAAAAAGTGCCACCCCCAGGAAAGGAATTGCCTCCGACAGCCCTATAAGACCCAGTGAAAACGGATCGTGCGTAAGATCGTACACCTGCCAGCCAACGATGACACTCTGCATCTGTATGGCGAATGTCAGGAAAAACCGGCCCGCTATAAATTTCCGGAAGCTACCAATGCGCCAAACGGCGTAAGCATCGTTCTGATAAAAAAGGGAATTGAATTTAGTCAAGATTCAGGAGTTGGGGGTTAAGAGCCTGGAGTTAGGTGTGCAGGACGATAATAATGAGTATTCACCAAACTGCCACATCAGATGGGATCTCAGCTTTATCATTTTCATTTTCCGTATGGAATTGCCTGCTATAAAATCAGTGATTATTTACCGGCAAGTTGCTGTATCTCACAAAAAATGGAGCAATGCACCGTCATTTAAAAAGGAGCCTTACCAGTTGGGCAAAAAGGAATAATCTGTTGAATATTGGAGCATCTGTGCGGTATAATCCATTGGGTATTCAATTTTTACGCCGGTAATCGCAGCATTTTCAACGATGAGGCTAAAAACGGGATTCAAAAAGCCTCCATATGGAGCCACATTCAGTTTCTTAAACCGGGTAAGAACTTCTTCATGCAGATCCTTGTCTACTTGTACCCCGTAGATTTCAACCAGGGATTTCCCGGATTCAAAATCTCCTTCCGATTTAATGCGCTGTATTTCGGCCAGCAGCTCCCCGAATAATCCGCGAAGCTTAAGGTAATCGTTAATTTTTACATAGGTTTTACCTTCCTGTTTTACAAACTCTACTACCCGGTCAGCTTCACCCCGCTCAAAACACCACCTGGCTATCAATTGCCTGTTGCGCATATGTGATTCCTCTATGTTTTTACCCGGGTTTACCCGGGTGAGCTGTGTCAAAAGTCCGTTGCGCATAAAAGAGTTATATTCGGCCATGGCTGCAAGGGAAGACGGAAGAATATTCAGCTCGATCATTTTCGGATCCATGATATAATACAAAGCGAACAGATCGGCACGAGCTTCTTCGAGTGTACTCTGGTAGTTCCGAAGCGCTTCGCTGCTGGTGCCGGGCAATAACTGCCCGGAGCCATGTCCCAGGCATTCATGCAGGTCGGTATGCACATTACCGGCAAGAGGACCGAACTCCCTCGCAAGCTCCTGTTCTCCGATTGTGAGCACAAATTCTTCGAGCATCCCGTTCCCTAAGGAAGCCTGCTCATAGGCATAGGTAATATTTTCGATGGTCACCGATTTGGAACCATGTTCCTTCCGTATCCAATCCGCGTTCGGCAGATTGATACCTATGGGGGTAGAAGGATAACAATCACCGGCAAGCTGTGCGGCTGTTATCACCTTGGCCGAAACCCCTTTTACCTTTTTCTTTTTAAAACGGCCGTCGACAGGAGAATTATCCTCGAACCACTGCGCATGGCTGCTGATGATTTCGGCCCTCATGGTGCCATCCTTGTCCTTGAAGTTCACCATCGCTTCCCAACTGCCCTTGCGGCCAAGCGGATCTTCGTAGCTTTCGATAAAGCCGTTCACCACGTCAATATCACTATTCAAATCTTTAACCCAGAGCACATTATACTGATCCCAGGTTTTCAGATCACCGCTGGTATAATACTCCGACAGTTTAATGAGCGCGGCTTCCTGTTCCGGATTTTCGGCCACGGTGATGGCTTTTTCGAGCCAGAATACAATTTTTTCAATGGCCGGGGAATAGCCTCCACCCATTTTCCATATTTTTTCGAACACTACACCCTTTTCCTTCACCAACTTTGAATTGAGCCCAAACGATAAGGGATGCAATGGATCAGTTTGTTCCAGTCCTTTGTAAAAAGCTTCTGCCTCCGCCTCATTCACTCCTTCATAAAAATTTACCGCCGAAGCAAGTACGAGATCATTTCCGGCATCGAGGCTGACTTTTTTGGGCATGATTTCAGGGTCAAACATCACGGGAGAGATTTCTTCAATCAGTTGATCAACCCTTTGACCTTCCCTGAAAGGAAAACCCTCCTGATCGCTGCCCCGGATCAATTCATTAAAGTATTCAAGGCTGATGCCGGGTAAGAATTTATCGGAAGCATAATGATGGTAAATGCCGTTCGAGAACCAAACCCGTTTCAGATACACAACAAAATCCTGCCAACGGGAGTTTTCCTTATTGCCGTTGTAGGTAAGGTAAATATTCTCGAGGGTACGGCGGATTACCAGGTTGTATTTACCGTTTTGATCAAAGGTAATATCCCGACCGCAAAGTGCCGCCTGGCTCAGGTAATATACCAGAACTTTCTGCCGGACTGTGAGTTCCTCAAAACCGGGTACCTGGAAACGCATGATCTTCAGGTCGGCGAATTGCTCAACCAGGAATGTAAAGTCAGCAGCTTCCGCCGTATTTGCAATATCTTCTTTTTTTGATGTACCGGAAAAGGAATAGCTGCGCATGGTAAAAATAAAAGTGAATAAAAGGTGAAAAACCAGGAACTTCCGGATTATTCATTCCATAAGAGGCAGAAGCGTTAAATCAGTCCTGAAATATCATACTTCCGCATTGAGCCTGCCTCTTAGTAAAACTTGCTGCCTGGAAAAAAGTTCAGAGGGAAGCTGAATATTAGTTCTGCATGCTCTAAGGCAAGAGCGGATTATATCAATGGTTAGCTATGTAAGCATCAATTTCAGCATGCCAGGCATCCGGTTCAAACACTCCGGGAACTGTTTCTTCGGCAAACAGCAGGTCAACCAGGTAACGAGGCTTTTTGCCCCCAATATAAACCGATTTGATGCATGACACACAATACACAACCACTTCCTCCAGAGGCATTTCCGATGTACGCTTTATCATCTGCTCCTTTACCTTTTCGGTGGGTATCATGCCAAAGAAACTATCGCCGCAGCAGGTGCCCCTGCTTCGTGTTTTAGCCGGTTCAACCACGGTAATGTTCATTTTATGAAGGATAGACCTTATAGCATTATGTACTCTTTCCTGGTCACGGGTAGGACAAGCATCCAGAATTGACATGTTACGGTCACCGTAATCAGGGAAAACAAAAAAGTCACTTGCATCTAATATTTCCCATAAGGAAACTGTTGTGACATCTTTATACTCATTGCCGAACCTTTTATCGCAGCCCGGGCATATATTAATCACCTCGGTTTCGGATAACACCTGCGGGTCGTGATGGCAACAGCTCATCAGGGAATCCATCTCACCAATGTTTTCATTCAGGATTTTAAGCAATTTTCCGGCTGATTCCGGCTTGTATAACATTAAGGCACAGCCGGGTGCAAAAACCTGTTTTACCATAGTAGTATTTTGTCAGAATGATGAATGAATCGGTAGTTAAGATTTCAACTGTTATAATAGTTTATCCGATCTGAATTAAGGATAAACGGGCGACGAGTTGTACGGCTCAGTCTTTATTCACCGACAAGTCACTGAATCCCCTGCCATCCCAAACAGGAACAGATTGTGAACTGTTCAGCCTGAAACAATGTTGCAGGTCGGCATGCTGTTCAAGGGCGAGCAGGCGCTGGTAGTGGCTTGCCGTTTTGACCACGGTTTCCAGGTCATTTTTAGCCCTTTGCCATAAGGTAAGGGCGGCAACAGCAGCATCACATGAAATGGCATATTCAGCTGAGAGTTTCAGGCTTTCGGCTAAAGCACCGGCACAGAGGGTATCCTCGAAGCTGAAGGTATTTTTCCATCCTGAACACAGTACAATTATATTTTTCTGCTGCTCGCTGAGCCAGACAGTTATAGCCTGCAGATTTGCGAAAGCCGCTATGGCAATATTCCCGCAACTCATAGCCTTTTCAACTGCCTGAGTGCCGTTGGTGGTTGAGTAAGCCAGTTCCTTTCCTGAAAGATCCTGTTGCAAAAGGAAGGTCGGAGAGTTTCCGAAATCGGCAAAATCCACTTTTCGCCCATCGCGTTCAGCAGCGGTGAGGAAACCCTTGTTCTTATATTCCATCAATTCGGCAAGCCCTGACACAGGGATAACCCTGTCGGCACCGCTGTCGAAGGCCGCACAAAAAGCGGTGGTGGCCCGCAACACATCCACAACCACCACTATGTAATTTTCGGTGGTAGTCCTGAATTCGAATAATGCAGGCGAAAGGCATACTTCAAAGCTTCTCATAGAATTTATTTTAAAAACAGAACGCAGCGCAAATTTACATTACGCTGCGCTCTTTTATGTATACCAGGTTAAAGTTGAGATAAAGAATGAGGAAAAGTGTGATATACTGCTGCTGATTCCACTCTTTATCCTTGGGTTACCATGCCAAAAAATGCTGAATTTCAATACTTTCGATAGTTAAACCTTCAGCAGGTGCATAGGATTATCCTTTATAGAAAGGCATTTTAACAACCTGGGCTTTCAGTGCTTTTTCGCGTATGCTGATAAATATCTCGCTTCCAGCTTTCATACAGTTTGCAGGCACGTAAGCCATTCCCACCCCTTTTTTCACCGAAGGTCCCATGGTACCGCTGGTGACAACGCCAATTTTATTTCCTTCGGCATCAACCACATCATAACCATGACGGGGAATACCTTTGTCGACCATTTCGAATCCAACCAGCCGGCGTGCGGTGCCTTCCGTTTTCTGCTTCAGGAAAATATCTTTGTTGATAAAATCCTTGGCATCGGTAAATTTGGTAATCCAGCCTAAGCCGGCTTCGATGGGCGAAGTAGTATCGTCGATATCGTTACCGTAGAGGCAGAATCCCATTTCGAGACGCAGGGTATCGCGGGCAGCCAGCCCTATTGGCTTGATACCGTATTCGGCTCCGGCCTCCATGATGGCGTGGAAGATTTTAACCGCATCTTCGTTTGCCATATAAATTTCGCATCCGCCTGAACCGGTATAGCCCGTGGTGGCGAAAATCACATCCTTCACGCCTGCAAATTCCAGTTTTTTGAAGGTGTAATATTCCATATCGGTAACAGTGGTAGCGGTTAATTTCTGCATGGCCTTCAAGGCGAGGGGGCCCTGCACGGCAAGCTGTGAAATTTCGTCGGAAGCATTGTACAATTCAGCACCCACTTTGTTCTGGCTTACACACCAGTTCCAATCCTTTTCAACATTCGAAGCATTTACAACCAGCAAATAGGTTTCGGCATCCACCCGGTAAACGAGTAAATCATCCACAATGCCCCCTTTCCCATTCGGGAAACAGGAATATTGCACTTTGCCGTCGTGAAGCACCGATGCGTCGTTAGTAGTTACGTACTGAATAAAATCAAGCGCTTTCGGGCCTTTAACCCATATTTCGCCCATATGCGAAACATCAAAAATGCCAAGCCTGTTGCGAACGGTTTCATGCTCATCCATTATTCCTGAAAACTGTATAGGCATATTGAATCCTGCAAAAGGAAGCATTTTTGCGCCAAGCGCTTCATGAATTTGTGTAAATGCAGTATTTTTCATGTTTTTCCGATTAGTATGTTTTGTTGTTTATTTCAAGATAATATAGTAATACCAAGCCTTCTGTACACTTCCCTATCAGGGCAATCTGAATTCATAGTATGCGGCAAAAGTAAGAAATTGGCAATAGGTTAAGCCATTCTGTTCCATTAAAGTTCATAAATAAATAAGCGTGCGGGTTCCGCTAAAAACACCCGCAAAAATAATCAGGTAAACTGCTTCATTTTTACAGGACCGGTGCAACCATTCCGGCTGTTTGGAACCCTTTAACTTATCTTAACAAACCGTTAAAAAGTTATCAGATTCCCGGATAGCTTTTTTTTACTTTTGCACAAAAAAAGATAGATGCTTAAAATAGGAGTAATTGGAGCTGGCCACCTGGGTAAAATTCACATTAAATGTATCAATGAGATTCCTGA
>CAIPFN010000019.1 GCA_903864265.1 uncultured Bacteroidales bacterium
AATACAACTAGATACGAATTGATAAGTAGATTAAAATATCGATTTCAATACCTGAAATAGCCATGATTGTAATAAACCACCAACCGAAAATGATATTATGATCAATCTGGCGTATTACATCTGACCCGTAAAAAATAAATAATAGCAGATGAAAGTATCTTTAAAATAATGAATGAAGCCACAAAAACACAAAGGCACAAAAAAGGCACAAAAGCAACTGCCTCGCTGGGATTTTGTATTCAATTTTCACCTTCCCCCGGGGAATTGTTTTGTGAAATTTGGTGTTTTGGTGGCAGGAATTGAATTTGTATTGGCGACCAGAATATCAATATCGAAATATGACAGTACTAAATACTCATTACCTGACTCAGGTTCAGTTGCAGTATTTTACCAGGAATAAGGAAGCCGGATTTATAATTTCATCAGGTAGGTGGTCAGGTTTTCACCCTGATCGAGTCCGAGCTTTTTCCGGATATGGTACCTGTTGGTTTCGATCGTTGAAATACTCAGGTTCACCAGGCTTGCCATGTCCTTGGTGGAGAGATTAAGCCTGATCATGGCACTGATATTCAATTCCGACTTTGATAGCTGCGGACAGAGGATGAGGAGTTTTTCGTAGAAATCAGGATGCAGCTGCCTGAAAAGGAGTTCGAATTCAGCCAGCGGTTCTTTATCGCTGTCGCGCGATATGCCGGTTAGCACCTGCGAGAATTCTTCCTGATCTTTTTTGCGGTGCAGCCGTGTTTTAAAGGGGTGAAGTTTCTCACTGATTTTTGACAAAAGCTGGGTGAGTTCGGCACGCGCCAATGCCTGAAATACCAGTTCCTGCTCCTTTAAACCGGTCTGAAGCTCCAGGTTTTCAATTTGTTCCGATTTTAACTGGTTTTCAATATGTATCCTGTTCAGATCTTCTTCCTTGAGTTTGTTCAGCAATGCTGCATGGTCAAGAGCAAGAATGCCGGCCTTGTTTTGGTTTTCGAGCCTGAGCGACTTTTCCTCTGACAAGGTCTGCCGGTGCCTGTTTCTTTTTCGGTAAAAAAGAAAAAGCAGAACCAAAATGGAAGCCAGCAGCAAGGTAACTGCCAGTGCAAGTTTTTGAATCAACAGCTTCGATTTTATAATCAGGTTGTCCTTTTTGAGCAAACTATTTTCGGCTTCTTTCTCTTCGCTTTCGTATTTTGTTTTCAGCTCAAGAATATCCTTCTTTACTTCAATTCCCGATAAACTATCGGATAATTTTTCAGCCTGCAACGAGATATAGTAAGCCTCGCGAAACATACCCTGGCTTGCCAGCAGGGAGTGTTTGCGTTCATATAAAGTGCTGATTTTGGAAATAAGTTTGTGCTTTAAGGCCAGTTGTATGGCCGTATCAATACACATTAATCCCTCTTTTCTCCGGTTGGTTGATTCATATATGCCAGCCAGTGCCGAAAGACTGTACGATTGTCCTTCGTAAATTTTGTTTGCCTTGCTGTATTTATTTATAAACTTCATTATTCCTTCTGCTTCGCTGTACTTTTCGGCATTTTTCAGAATTACACCTTTATTATAAAGCGTCATAATCATGCTCATGCTGTCATTCATTTTTGCGAACGCCTCCGATGCTTTGGTATAGGCGATTAATGCCGAGTCGGTCATACCCGAATTCTTATAATATATACCCAGATTCATCATGGACTGGGCATACGAAACCGTGTCGGCCAGGGTCAAGGCCAGATTAATTTGTCTTTTCGCATAATTAATGGCTTCATCGTACTGGTTCATCTCCGAATACAGAACCGCCAATGAATGCAGTGCAACCAATATATGTTCGTTGCTGTTTGCCTTTATCGCCAGTTTAAGCCCTTCGTCGAGCAGTTTAGCCGCATCGGAATAATTGCCCGTACTCAGGGCGGATTTTCCCGCGTTAATCGTAAATGCCGTTTTCTGGTGGGCATCATGTCCCTTGCTCAATAATGAAATTCCTTTTTTGTAAATAGTTACGGCTGAATCATAGCTGCCCTCCTGGTAATAAAGTTTGCCTTTGATATTCAGAACGGAGATCAGCAATGCTGTATCCGGGTCATCCGAAATGGAAAGCTCTGCTTTTTGAAGGAATATTCTGGCAGAATCATAATCCCTTCTTGCTATAAAAATATTGGCTAAAGAAGTTACGGCATCGATATAACCGGCTGATGGTTTTTTAGGGGGATCATTTGCAATAATCCGGTACAGCGAATCTGCTTTTTCGGGCGAAGTTCCATTCAGCGAACGGGCCTGCCGGAGCAGTTCAGCATGAAAGGCGTTTCTTTTCTTGTCGCGATCGGGTGTGCATTGAATAATAAATACTAAAACGCAGACTATGAAGGTGATTAGAAAAGTTGAATTTGCCTGACTTGTTCTCATTTATTCTATTCGTTTTATAGTGGCATTGATTTATTATTTCGTAATTATTCCTACCTTACAAAGTGTTAATATGTAGCGCTTTGGAAGGTGAAGAGTTTTGTTATTGCTATTTGCATAGAATCGCGTTTTGCAACTTTTTTACGTATAGAAAGGGGCAGACTGAGGTTGCCGCATTTATTGTTGTCTTCAACCTGAGAGTTTTGCAGAATGAATTGGAAAGAGGTTGGTGCTCCGGGGAAGGCATTAAACTGCTGAACGGAAGCATTATGTTTTGCACTAACCGCATTGAGAATGATATTATTATAGGTTTTATGCGGGTTTGTTTTCCAAAGTAAAAATGTCTTTCGAAAGGTTTAGGTTAAATCAAAGATAAGATATAAAGTAAGGAATTTTACATGGAATATAAAATATATTTACGACAGCTGCCCGAATGCGTATCTGGTGGTTAATGCCAGATTATGGAAACGCGTATCAAAGTCCAGGTGTTTTTGCTTTTATTATGGAAGTGATTGGCTATGAGCCGGAAGAAATAAATTAGCGGATGAGCTTCGCGGTTTGAAATGATGGAAAGGGAATGAATAGTTTACTGCTATGCCGCTCCCTTCCTGAAGGAGGAAGATGCAAACCAGCCAAAGGTTAACATGAGGTCAGAGCTTTAGTGTGCAGGACTTATTTCAGAATGAACATTTTACCTGATCACTTTTTATCTTCAGTATAAGCTCCCACCAATGGATTCAGTATACCGGGAGGCTATAAAGTATAAAATTCAGGAGGGAAATCGAAATCTTATTGTAAGCCAGTCATTGAATAGTCCGATAATTAGTCGGATTCAATTTAATATTTAAAATATTTGTTCTTTTTTAAGTGAAAGAGCTTTGATAAATTGGGTATGCTTTCCCTATGCCATGCCAGGACTATGAATAGTATTACAATGCATAACATCGGGATACCATAGATTAAAACCGTATCCAGTTCACCGACACTTGGGTCGGTACCGGGATTCATAAACAGGTTTACAAATAAGCGTGGTATGGTTAGGATTACTGAAGGGACCAGGTTGGAGGAAGATAAGAGAACTTTCATGTCAAAGGCAGATTCAGGGGTTGCGTAATCAAAGCCTGTTAATTATGGGATAGGGTAGCTTACAGGCGTTGCTTCTTTTTTGCGGCAATTTCATTGAGCTATCGCTCATGAATATTGAAACAGGTTAGTATCAGGATTATGATTTAGTTTCAGTTTACGATAGGATGTTAGCATTTAGTTAACATGATTTGGTTTTGAATAAAAAGGCAGATACAAATATAAGGTTAAATGTAAGAATAATATGCAGTAAGTAAGATAATAGTCGTTTAGGTGCGAAATATAATTTTAGCTGTGTCGTAAATATTTGGAAATAGCATCTTTATATATATGTAAATGAGCTAATTGTATTAAATTGTAGGGTTAAATCAGAGGTCTGTTTTTAAATGATAATAATGTAAGATTGATGTAATATAAATTTACTGTTCTTAAGTTGACGGATTCCCGCTGCAGCAGATTCCGATCCCGGCCAGGGTTTTGATGAAAGTTCTGCTTCCGGGAAGGTAAGGCGGGTATATCAGAAATATCATGTATTTCCCGGAATGATTCGGCTACATAATATTTTGATGTGCTGGAGGAACTTACTATCTGCATATAGTATTGCGGAAGTGAATTTTAGTTAAGGTTAAATCATGAGTCAGTATCAAAAGTTGGGGAGTGAG
>CAIPFN010000020.1 GCA_903864265.1 uncultured Bacteroidales bacterium
GCTGCGCTTAGTTCTTTGTTACTTTCTTTTACATCAAGGTAAAAGAAAGTAAGAAATAATGAAATTTATCCTGACATACAATCTTGGAAAAATCTTGAACTATATTACTCACTCCCCAACGTTTGATCCTGACCTCATATCGTTGCCAATAAGCCTGTTTACATTAAAAATCAGGTATGGTTTTATAGTACCGGTATAGACCTATACGGGTTAAATCAGGGGAAATCAGGCGGATGGAACTGCCGGAGGAAAAGGTGTTAGAAGTGATTTTTCGGCTTATCGGGTATAAAAATCGAGCATTCGCTGTATGGCTGCCGAGCAAACCGGGCAGAATTTATCCCCTTTAAAGGTTCGCATCAGGCAATCGTGAGTAGGGCGGTACAGCCCTTTGGCCACATAGCCGCCGCCCTCGTAAACACCCAATTGCATTCCCGTCCCGTTTTCGGCCGGAGTAGGTATGGCTGTATGGGCCGGGAGCATTCCCTTCCATTTGGTTTCGAATTTCACCAGGGTGGTAATATTAGGTTCCCAGGGTTCGAGGTTAAGGGGGTACATGTCGTTAAACGAGGTGGAGCCGTCATCGTATTCGTCGGCCAGGGCGGCAAAACCATGCCCGAATTCATGAACGAAAATATTGGCTGAAGAGGCATTGCTGTTTACCGATGTGCTGTAATAATTATATATGGATCCGCCGCCGTATTTTGAAGAGTTCACAAGTATGTAAATCTGGTCGTAGGGAGCATTGGCAGCCAGGTCGCGTACAGTTTTATTATCGGTGGTCATCAGGTACCTTTCGGAATCGAAAGTATAGAATGAACTGTTCATGATGGTGTTTTTCCAGACCCTGTCGCCCGGGATATCGGTGCCGCTTTCGGCCGAAGGTGCCAGCACGGCGTGGATATTGAATTTATCGCGGTTTTGGGTGTAAGGCTCAAAGGTAAAGAGCTGGGAGGTGAATTTATCGCAGTCCGCTTTAAACCTCTCCATTTCGGCTGCCGTATAGCCCTCGGGCAGAATGACAATGTCCACTTTGGTGTCCGGGTTGCCCGAAACCAGGGTATTGTACAACGGGTATACCATCTTTCTCTCGTCCGAAATAAAATAGTTCTTTACCTCAATGGTGTATTCAAACTTTTTCTCGTACACGCCTAAGAAACTCCGGCTGTAGAATTCCACGCGGATGTCGTTTTTCGGGAAAGGCATCACCACCGTTTCGGTAAAGGTACGGGTGGTGTGTTTAGCCTCGTCGGTAAACTGCCATTCATCGAACAAGGCGCAATATCCGTGGCTGAAGATTAAAGTATTGCTGCGCACATCATAAGCCTTTACATAATATTCCCCGTAGTTCAGCGTGTCGATCAGGGTGGTATGCGAACCGCCCCAGAAGGGTTCCGATTTCACCTGGTCGATGGAATATTGTTCATCCCGGCTGTTGCCTGTATGATAATAATCCACGCGCAGGGTTTTATTGTTAAACCAGTCGTCGAACGAAGCAAATGAATGCTGTGACAGTATGAACAAGAGTAAAGGGAGAAGCAGTTTTTTCATGGCGCAGAGGTATCTTTTTTTTGACAGGCCAAAAGTATGAAATCAAATCAGATATTTCTTTGCGATTTTGGCAGTAAGAAGCCGGCTAAAAAATCCTGTTGCAATACCGCTCAAATAAGCAAGCATAGCGTTTTCATATATTTAGCATGGGTAAAGCCTGTATGAAAACGAATTTCCATCATTCCCGGAATCGGGAGTCCCTGAAGCCTGCCCCGGGGTGCAAGGTTTAAACTAAAAAACCGGCATAAAAGCTGCACAAAAGCAACTGATAAACGGATACATTATAACACCGGTCTCCTTCCCGGGATGAAGTATTATTTTTTTACAAAGCCACATAAACCCAAACAAATAGCATGTTCAATTGTTTTGGTAGTGTATTATTCAGAATTTGCAAAAACAGCAGTCAGTCTTCAAGCTTTACCGCCCTGTTTGTCAGTCGATAATGTTTCCTTTAAGGTTTCCGCTTCCTTTGGACCTGTAAAGAACTGATTTTCCACCTTTTCCCTTCTATTTTTCATGTTTTATACCCATCGCGGTAAATAAAGAGTGCATACTTACGCTTAATAATAAACAGAATGTCAGTACAGAATAAAATAAATGAAAGTGCCGAAAGCCGGTGGGTTAAAATAATAGCCCCCTACCGGAACGGAGATAAACTGCATAGCTGGTGGCAGATTACCAACACCTTTGTGCCTTATGTAGTGTTATGGGTGCTGTTGGTTGTCAGCTTCTCCTACAGCTACTGGATCACTTTACCCCTGATTTTGCTTTCGGCCGGTTTCCTGGTGAGGTTGTTTATCATATTTCACGATTGCGGACACGGTTCCTTTTTCAATTCCAGGCGATTGAGCGAAACCGTGGGTTTTATCATCGGAGTGCTGGCTTTTACACCATACCACCGCTGGCATAATGCGCATCTTACGCATCACCGAACGGTTGGCAACCTCGATAAGAGGGGTTCGGGCGATGTATGGACGCTTACCGTGGATGAATACCTGGCCCTGCCTAAGCGAAAGCAGCTGGCCTACCGTATTTTCCGCAACGCTTTCGTCATGTTTGGACTGGGTGCCGGACTGATGTTCCTGGTCGGGAACAGGTTTACCCATAAAAGCTTTTCGCGTAAGGAGAAAATGAGTGTGTATGCCACCAATGCAGGGATTGCAGTTTTGGCTGCCACACTTTGCCTCACCATTGGCTGGAAAGCTTACCTGTGCATCCAAATCCCGATAATGTATGTTGCCGCCATAGGAGGAGTATACCTTTTTTACCTGCAACACCAGTTTGAAGGAACACACTGGTATTCAGAACAGAACTGGGATTTTAAAACGGTGGCATTGCACGGCAGTTCCTATTATAAACTGCCAAAAGTGCTGCAATGGTTTTCGGGTAACATAGGGTTTCATCATATTCATCACCTGAGTTCAAAAATACCCAATTACCGGCTTGAAAAGTGCCACCGCGAAAACGAACTTTTCAGTTCCATTCAGCCCATTCCTTTTCTTCAGGGATTCAGGTCCGTTCATCTAAAACTATGGGACAGCAAGGCTGGCAGACTCATATCATTTAAGAAATTAAAAATGGTTTAGAACGCTTTGTTTCAAAATCAGCTCACTCATTTAGCACGAACACTGGATTGATGAACCATTTGATTTGTCAGTTCCTTCGGTTGGATAGCCATCATATTTCCACCATGCGATGCCACCAATCAGTTCTTTCACTTTAAATCCGAGCTTTGTCATATTTAATGCACCTTTTGTAGATGCATTACAACCTATGCCGTCGCAATAACAAACATATACCTTTGTTTTGTCCAAATGACCGGTGCTGTGTTCATCCATAGTTCCGTGAGGGATATTTATGGCACCGGGAATATGTTCCAGTTCAAAACCTAATGCCTGCCGTGTATCCAGAGGCACCACATTTTCTCCCTTTCCGATAGCTTCAAAAAGGTCGGAAGGATCTGTTTCGAAATCAAACTTGTTTTGATAAAATTCGATTTGCTGATCCATGCTTTTAAATTTTAATATCAAACAATTTCCGAATCTTATTTGTTTTCAGATTCAATTTTAAGTTGGCTTTACAGAACCTTTTCCATACAGAAGGTATTCGGAATCTGTAATGGAAAGGCCCAGGCAAACGGCAAAGAAGGTGAAAAAATATATTAAAAGAAATTGATTTCGCTTTCAGGTTCAGGAACGAAAGCAATTTATACCTTTATGCTTTAATTTTCAACGGTAAAATCCTCCCTGAATGAAACAAATATCTTTATTGATTCTGCTGGCTTTATTTGCCGGTTCGCTTGCTTTTGCTGGTCCTTACTATGATCTGATTAAAAAAGCCGGCGACAAAAAAACATTTCCCGGGTCGAATGTGCTGGTAATTTTCGACAGTACAAGGGTTGATATGATGGAAACCGGCCTCAGCCATAACTATATTCATTGGTTGTATAAAATACTCACTCCTGAAGGGGCTAAAGGATTGTCTGTTATAAAATTCGATTACGACCCGCTCTCGGCATGGTCGGAAATACGGGCTGTCACTGTTTATCATGCCGATGGAACACAAACAGTTCTTGATACCTCACAGGTTCTCGACTATCCTCAGCCAGCCCGAGCCATTTACTGGGGTGCCCGCGAAAAAATGCTGGAAGTCGGCAGGCTCGTAGCGGGTGATGCCGTGGAAGTTCAGTTGTTCAGGAAGGGATTTACATACGCCTTGCTCGAAAACGGAGGTGATGACGAAAGATATATACCCCCGATGAAAGGACATTTCTATGATATTGTCCCCTTCTATTCGAACGACCCTGTGCTTCTTAAGGTATACCTGATCAATGTTCCGGATACCAAGGTGTTGCAATACGAGGTTTATAACGGGGAGGTTTCTTCAAAAATGTGGCACAAAGGCGACAGGCTGGTATATACCTTTTCGAAAAAAGATATTGCTCCTTTCAAAGGCGAAGCCCGTTCGGTGGATGCATCGGATATAGCCACCAAATTGCTGATGAGCACCAGCCCCGACTGGAAATCGAAAAGCACCTGGTTTTACGGCGTGAACGAGGAATATAAGAGCTTTGCAGCCACAGAAGAAATCAGGAAGAAAGTGAACGAACTGCTGGTGAATGCCCGTACCGAGTTGGATTCGGTTACCATATTAACGCATTGGGCCGGCGACGAAATCCGTTACCTGGGTGTAAGCATGGGTAAAGGCGAAGGCTATACCCTGCACCGGGGCGAAATGAATTTCACCGACCGCTGCGGGGTTTGTAAAGACAAGGCCGGTATGTTGATCACCATGCTGAGGGCAGCCGGTTTCGAGGCTTATCCGGCCATGACTATGGCTGGTTCCCGCATCGATTATATCCCTGCCGACCAGTTTAACCATTGTGTTACCGTGATGAAAAGCCGAAAGGACGGCAGGTATCACCTGCTCGATCCTACCTGGGTGCCGTTTGTACGCGAGCTCTGGTCGAGTGCCGAACAGCAGCAGAACTACCTGATGGGCGTTCCCGAAGGTGCCGACCTGGCCGAAACCCCCGTTTCGAACGCTACAAACCATTACCTGCGCATGACCGGCAACAGTACCATTACAGCCGACGGCACCCTGGAAGGCGAATATAATGTTACGGCCGAAGGGCAGACTGATGCTGCCATACGAGGCATGTTTACACGATCGTATATAGCCGACTGGGAAGCCAATGTCGAAAAAGAAGTGCTGCGCATCTCACCCCTCGCCCAATTGGTGAAGGTAACATACGACAACCCTTATAATTATCTGGCAGGACCTATACAGATCCATTTCAGGATCCGCATTCCCGAATATGCCACCCTGGCCGGTGACGAACTGATTTTTACACCTCTGCTTGCAAGCGGATTTATGAAAAGAGCCATGCCCCACCTGAGTTTTGATGCCAGCCTCGAAGATCGCAAATTCCCTTTCCGCGACCGTACTTCCCACAGCGTGGAGATAAGCGAAAAAATCGCTTTACCTGACATCAGGGAAATACGCTATAAACCTGAACCCGAATCGGGCGATGGCAGCGGGGCCCAGTACAACGGAACCCTAACCAGGGAAAACGACACGCTGAAGTTTGTGTTTAATGCCACTTTCCCAAAACGCATTTATCAGCAGGAGGATTGGGATTCCTACAGAAAAGCCGTAGCCTATCAGAATCTGCTTGCTTCGGAACCTGTAATTGTACGGATTAAATAAGGAGACCGGTATTCCCCGGATTTGGTGCGATTTCAACAAATTTACCCCATGCCGGCTGTTAAATCGCGACAAGCATCCAATGAAAATGTTGTAAATCAAGCTTATCTGGTGTTTTAAGCTAAGCATTATTCCTCAAACGAATAAATACGGCCTTCTCATAACGGGTTCATGAATACTACGACTAAAAGTACACATCCGACATCCGACATCATACATCCGACATCATACATCCGAAATCCTACATCCGACATCATACATCCGACATCATACATCCGCCATCCGAAATCCTACATCCGAAATTAATAAAACTATGATAAACAAGATATTTCTACTCACTATAGCCCTTTTCATGGCCATTGTCACCCGGGCCCAGGATGAAAAATCCGATGCTGTTTACCAGGAGCAGGTCAAAGAATACACCTTGAACAAAGATGGAAGCTGGACCTACCATTACAGCCATAAGCTGCTGATTAATACCTATTATGCATTTCATAACCTGTACGGTGAGGATTTCATTGTATATGACCCTGCTTTCCAGAAACTGAAGATAAACCGTTCCATAACCACCATGGCCGACGGTAAACAGATATCTACCCCCGGCAATGCCATGAATGAATTGCTGCCCGGTTTTGCCGCCAATGTACCTGCCTGGAACCGCCTGCGTGAAATGGTTGTCACCCATACCGGTCTTGAAAGAGGTGCCACAATTGACCTGGATTATACGCTCACTTCGGCAAAAGGATATATGCCGGTTTTGATGTGCAATGAAATGTTGTGGATGAATTCGCCGGTCAAAAAACTGACTTTTATCGTCAACGTTCCATCAGGAGCTGCATTCTATTATGAATTGAAAGATATTCCGGGTAAGGAATTGTTAACACGACAGGGCGGAAAAACCACGTATACCTGGACCATCACCAATCTGCCGGCCGCTACGCGTGACGATTTCAGACCGCGTGAACAGCAAAACCGTGCAAGGATTATATTTACGGCAAGTAATAAGGCTATGGATGCTGTGGCCTGGTTTGCTTCACAAGAGGCTTTCAGATGTGAAATCCCGGCTGATATTAAAACAGAAGCAGCAAACGCAGTGAAGGGATTGGACAAACCCTTGATGAAAGTGCTGAAACTCCAGGAAAAAGTGGCTACTGAACTGAATACCTGGCAGGTCCCTTTGCAAAACTCAGCATATAAATTACGGACTGCCGCAGCCATTTGGAAAAGCAACGGTGGCACGGAAGCCGAAAAAGCGGTACTGCTAACGGCTATGCTTCGTTCGCAAAACATTCAGGCTGAGCCAATAGCCGTAATGGCCGAAAGATTTTATACCAAAAGAGTGGTCAGCCCGGTCCTTTTCGAACGTTTCCTGGTGAAAGTGAGCATTCAGGGAATGGAGCCCATCTTCCTTTCACCGGCCCAGGCTGATCAGCAGGATGTGCGGTTTATGCTCACTAGGAAAAGACTAATTTCGTTGCTGCCGGGTAAAAACCAGCCTTCGGAAACCATTGGAGTGGCACGCAATATTCTTGCTCTTTCGGGTAAGCTGGAACTGGATGCCGACCTCAGCCTGAAAGGAAACCTGAACCTGGAACTCGGAGGTCGCCTGAATCCCTGGCTTAAAATACAAAAGGACAGCACTTATACTTCCACTTTGCTGTCGAATGCATTTGGAAACGGAAAGATCACGGATATTGTAAAAGGAAAAACGGATATTGATCTCTCTTCATTCAGTTTCGAGACCACCAGCGGGGCTCTTACCGACGAAAAAGCCGGGCATGTATTTCTTAAACTGCCTGCCGCAGCTGTTGCTTCCGACAGCTGGCATATGACCGAACTGGTGAGCAGCCGTACCGAAGCATTCGAAATACCTTTCACAATAAATGAAGCCTATGATGTGGTAATCACCCTGCCCGAAGGCATGTCGTTGGTTTCACCTGCCCTCAGCCTCAGCATGAATAACGATTTCGGAAGCATTGAATGCTCCCTTACTTCTGAAGGAAATAAGCTGCATATCATTCGGAATATCAACATCATAAAAACCAATGTCCCGGTCGATAAATATGATAGTTTCAGGATGATGATGAACACCTGGAACAGTAAAAAATACAGGGAGATTGTGCTGAAGAAGGAGATTTAACCTGTTTTCCCATTAAAAAAGCCGACTGCGTGCGACCCGGATTATACAGATTGATGTAACAGATCCGGGATTCTCCGGTTATATTTGAGTTTTCTGTAATCTTTCTGTATGTTTGTACATATATCCCGGCAAGGCCGATGAAAATATACAAACTCATAACCCGTCAGCTTCCATTGCTTATTGTGACAATACTGTTGCAGCAGTATTGTAATGGACAGAATCAGGATCAGATAGATTCGCTGAACCATCTCCTGGTAAAGGCTGCTGCTGATTCATCGAGAGTAAATATCAACGTTGCTTTATCCAAACTCTACGCTACTTCTGATTTATCGAAAGCGCTTAACTTTGCAGAAGATGCGGTGGAACTGGCCGAAAAGTCCGGGAATACTACCCTGCTTTCGAATTCCCTTCTGAATATAGGGAATGTATATTTTACTCAGGGCTTTTCGGAACTGGCACTCGCACAATACATCCGATACCTGGGGATCCAGAAAACGGAGCGGAATGAAAAGGGAATTGCCACAGCACTGATCAATATTGGGGCTATCAGTGTTAACATGTATAATTTCGAAAAAGCAAAGGATAACTTTAAGGAGGCCCTGGCTACATTTAAAAAGCTGGAAGGCAAACCCGGCAAAAAGAAATACGATTTCGAGCTTACAACGATATACAACAACCTGGGTATCGCCTGCCAGAATCTGAAAGAGCAGAAACAATCGGAGGCATACTACCAAACCGGCATTGACCTGGCGCGCAAAACGACGGGGCATTCATCCATACTGGCTAATCTGCTGAACAACCTGGCCAGTTTATACCTCGATCAAAAAAAAGTGGATGAAGCCTTTAAGCCTATTAATGAAGCGCTGGATATCCGTGTATTGATTGGTGATAAAAACGGGCAGGCCCAGTCGTACCGTATGTTAGCGGTTTATTTTATTGCCAAAAAAAATACGGCCAAAGCACTGGAGTATCTTTACAAGGGATACGATCTGGCCAGGGCCATTGGCAATAATTCTCTGCAATCGTTCCTTACGGAAAAACTATACCTAGAATACGAAAAAATGGGAAAGCCGGATTCGGCTCTTAAATACCATATTGTATTTAAATCGCTGGAGGATGAAATGAATAACGACGAAACCCAGCGCGAACTTACCCGCATTGAACTTACCACCGAGTTTAAAGAGAAGGAACAACTCAGGGATCTGGAACAAAAGAAAAGGGAAAACCGTTACCTGATGGTTGGATTAAGCCTGGTTGTCCTCCTGGCCATCGTTGGCTTATTGTTTTTGTTGTCGCAAAACCGGCTGAAGCGCATGCGGCTCGAGAAAGATATTGCCGACCTGGCTTCCAAAAACCTTGAACTCGAAAAACAAGCTCTGGAAAAAGAACTTGAGTTAAGGAATAAGGAACTCACTACCAACGTAATGTACCTTGTGCAGAAAAACGAGTACCTGACGGATATTGCCGAACAGATAATCTCCATTAAAAAGTTCCTTCCCGATGACAACAGCCATGTCATCGACAGGCTAATCAGTGATTTGAAATCCAATAAGGACGATAGGATTTGGAAGGAATTCGAGAAACGGTTTCAGGAAGTTCACCAGGATTTCTATTCAAGGCTGAATGAACGCTTTCCGGATCTAACACCCAACGAGAAAAAACTGGCGGCTTTTTTACGCCTCAATATGACCACAAAGGACATTTCAGCCATCACTTTTCAACTGCCCGACAGTATAAAAACTGCCCGTTCGCGCCTGCGCAAAAAACTCGGACTATCGCAGGAAGCCAATATTATCGCATTTCTCGAAAGTGTGTAACCATAGCCATCAGGCTTGCATTTTATATTTTGAATATTTCAAGTAATTGAAAAATAAGATAATAGCTATCTGCTCATATTCCGATACCTGATTTTATTCTCATTGTCCACCTTTTGTTACCCCTCCGTTTTCAGGTAAATTCATGTTCATGCCTACATTTGGTGAAGATTTAAATTCAGAAGCCATGAAGCAATCAAAAAAGGAACAGGTGATTCCGGGTCAGTCCGATACCGATTCTGTACTTCAGGGTTTGTATGACGAAAACAAAGCCCTTACTAAATTAATGCAGCAACTCGAAATACGCTCACCTTTATCCTTGAAAATGGATACCGTTTTAAAACCCGAAAGAGGAGTTGCTTTCACGGAAGAATAGAACAATGCGATTTACTAAAAACTGATGCTGATTCAGGCTCAGTTCTTCAAAGTCATTAAAACATTCATTCACACCCAAAAACCATACTTATGCGCTTTTTTACTCTCATGGCAGTATTGCTAATTTCCTTAACAGGTTTCGGACAATCCTATGTAGTGCCCGACAGCACTTTCAACGGCACGGGAAGAAATATCTTTTCAGCCGGAGGCACACTCAGCTACGGCGATAACATTGCCCTTCAGCCGGATGGTAAAATGATAATGACCGGGGCAAGTATGGGTATAGGTGGAACGGTTAGCCTGGGAGTAAGCCGATTAAATCCGGATGGCAGTTTTGATAATACTTTCGGAACCGCCGGCATTTCACTCATAGGTCTTGGCCCTCTTACTTACCAGGGTGGTTTTGAACCGGAAATCGTAATTCAGCCCGACGGGAAAATAGTCATCTGTGGTTTTGGCGAGGGAGGAGCAGGCGGCGATGATGATATGATGGTTTGCAGGCTGTTGCCCAACGGCAGCCTCGACCCCTCATTCGGAACAGGAGGGATGTTTTATGCCGATTTAGCCGGAGGTGGACAGCCTGATGTAGCCTATGCCGTGACGAGCGATGCAGCCGGCAATATTTATGCCTGCGGTTCAACACGTACGGGCTCAACTCCTTTAACCAATGATGTAGCCATTATAAAACTTACGCCTGCCGGTGTGCTGGATCCTTCGTTTTCGGGCGATGGAAAGCTATTGCTGGACCTAAGCGGTAAATGGGATTTTGGATATGGGATTGCCGTGCGTTCGGACGGCAAAATTATAGTAACAGGGTACAGCGGCCTTCCGGCCGATATTTTTGCTATACGCCTTCTGCCCAATGGAGATTATGATCCTGCTTTTAGCGGCGATGGAAAAGCGACAATTGATGTAACCGGAACCAATGTGGCCGACGATGCATGGGGCATGGCCCTGACACCTGACAACAAGATACTGATAGTGGGTGATGCTTATGATCAGGCTACAAGCACTTTTGTTGCTGCCATTGTAAGGTTTACGGCCGATGGCCTGCCCGATCCTGCATTCAGTTCCGATGGCATAGCTACTTTTTCGCTCTCGAATGGCGATGCTGTCATGCGCAATGTTATCGTACAGCCTAACGGCAAATACCTGGTGAGCGGCAATGCGGTAGTAAACGGCAGTACCGATTTCGCTGCACTGATGTTAAATCCCGACGGAACGCTCGATCCAACCTTCAATGTGACCGGCAAATTTACCCTCGATGTTTCCGGTCAAAATAAAGAGGACTTCGGGTATGGCCTGGCCCTGCAAACGGATGGGAAAATCCTGCTTTCGGGCAACACGCAGTTCTCGGAATTTTCGAACCAGAAATACACCATTCTAAGGATTAAAGGCAAGGAAGTGATCGCCGCTTTCGGTTCTTCCACTTCCCTGGCCTGCACCGGGCAACAAGTTCAGTTTACCAGTAATTCAACGGGTAACAATCTAACCTATCTCTGGACTTTCGAAGGGGGAACGCCTGCCACATCCACACTTCAAAACCCAACTGTAATATATAACAGCATCGGTAATTTTGATGTGAAGCTGGTTGCAACCAATGGCAGCGTGTATGATTCGCTAACAGTCAACAATTTTATAGAAGTTATTACAACACCTTCAAGCCCGGCCATTCCTTCGGGAACTACTTCAGCATGCGGGTCGCAGTTGTATCAGTATACCATACCGGCCGTTCTGTACGCCAATTCGTATGCTTGGGCAGTTTCACCCGTATCAGCCGGAAGTATTTCGGGCACTGGCACAACGGCAACCTTTACAGCTTCGGTTAGTTATACAGGTCCATATACCATAAAAGTGAATGCGGCTGGACATTGCGGAAGCAGTGCCTGGTCGGGAAACCTGAACTGTACGTTAAATAAAATGCCGGAAGCGTTTATGCTCGAAGGCAACGGATCCTATTGCTCGGGGACAGGTGGTGCCGTACTCACGCTTATGGATTCGGAAACAGGTGTAAACTACGAGTTACAAAAGGATGGCATCCCGACCGGTAATATATTAGCCGGAACCGGATCGGCTATTGCCTGGAACAATATTTCAGCAGAAGGATTTTATACGGTTTATGCAAGCAGCAGCTTTTGTTCGCAATCCATGGCCGGACAAATATATGTGTTAATGGTCACGGTGCCGGTGCAGCCTGATATTCCTACAGGAACCATGGTGGTTTGCAATGGCGGGAGCAATACATACAGCACGTTTAATGTACCAAATGCTACTGTCTATCAATGGACGCTTAACCCGGCCAATGCCGGAGCCCTTTCGCTCAATGGCATTCAGGCTACCGTAACATGGAATGCTTCATTCACCGGAGCCGCAACCCTGTCGGTAATGGCTTCGAACGATTGCGGTACAGGAGTGGTTTCTCCGGCCATCACCATAACGGTGAATGATTCCCCCGAACCGGTGATAAGCGGTCTCGCAAGCGTTTGTCAGAATTGGAATTCCGATTATCATGCCGATGCTCATCCCGGCAGCGCCTACTTATGGACTGTTAACGGGGGAACTGTTGTTGCCGGTGCAGGAACGGCTACGGTTACAGTTAACTGGACAACTTCCGGAACCGGGTCGCTGTTGGTGGTGGAAACCTCCGCACTGAATTGTGCCGGGACTTCCGTAGCCTATAATGTTTCTGTCAACCCCTGCGTGGGCCTTGAAGAGCTTCCCGAAAACGGAACTTTCAGCATATACCCTAATCCGGTTCAGAACCGGTTTTCGGTTAAACTTAGCGAAAAGGTGGGCAGCAACTGCCAGCTCAGGCTCATCGATGCCACAGGACGCATGGCAGCCACCTTTGCTATAAGCACCAACAGCAGCCTGGTTGAAGGCATAGATATCAGCCATCTGAAAAGTGGGTTCTATACCTTGCTGTTTGTTAATGATAAGCGCGTTGTTGCACAGACCAAAGTGGTTAAATATTAACTGATACGAATTCTTTACAGAGTATCTGCATCTTGCTAATCAGGTTAAGATTAAAGCTTTTGCAGAAGCCTGTACCGGAAATCACTTAGAATGAATCGCCGTCCTGTTACTGCCTCCTGGTGGTGCAGGACGGTTTCATTATTTCTATGCCGGGATAAACACCATGACCGCCGAAAAGCGTACAGTCTCTTAATCCGAAGGAATATAAAGGGTGTTTTAAGTAGGATAGAGAAGTACTCTGACGTACCTCAGAGGTACAATGAAGTACCCCGGAGGTACAATGAAGTACCCTGGAGGTACTCTGACGTACCTCTGAGGTACAATGAAGTACCCCGGAGGTACTCTGACGTACTTCTGAAGTACAATGAAGTACCTTGGAAGTACTCTGGACCTACCCTGGAAATGAACCAGATATCGATCTTCAATCCCTCCAAAGAGGAATATATAAATTCTGGTGGATAGGCCGGCAAATTTCCTTTGTCGCACTGACAGCTAAGATTGCTAATAAAGCTCGTCTTTTCTCCTATTTTAAATGTAAGATTTATATCCAAGGTCAGTCGCGGATAGCGTTTTGTAATCAGGGGAAACTGATCCGATGGAGGTGCAATTTTATAGGGAGGGGAAAACGGCATTTGGAAATTAAAAAGATACATTCAGGGTAATTATTTTGGGAAATGCACACATGAGATTGCTGCAAAGATTAGCCCTTTTATTAGCAGTATGAAGTTTACCCTGCCGGGTTTTACCCAGAGTCTCAAAAATATATTGCTGATCCGCAAAGGATAAAGTATCGGGGTAAACCTGTTGATTGTGGCTTGAAAATATATTGGCCATTTAAATCTGGCGGAAAAATCAGAAGTTTTATCTGCGCTGTATACTTTAGGTTAAGCAGATCGAGGTGGAATTATTAAATTTGCAAATAGGTACCGGGCAAGTGTACCGGCAAATAGTAATAGAGTCAAACGGCAGTGAATAATTAATTTACTTTAGCTGAATGAAAAATATGAAATCAATTCTAAGTTTTTATTTTCTATGCATACTTCTGATTACTGCATGCAAAGATTCCCAAATGACGCAACAAATTACAATACCCGGAACCCCGGCTACGAAAGGATTTGTTGAAGTTGAAGGAACAAAGCTGGATTATGTGGCTGAAGGCAAAGGCAAACCTTGCCTGGTTATAGGCTCCTCCCTATATTATCCCCGAACCTTCTCGAAACTACTACGCGAACATTTCCGGTTCTATTTTGTGGATATGAGATGGTTCGCAAAAAGCTATTTACCGGTGAATCTGAATGATTTTACCCGGCAAACAATTGTTGATGATATTGAAAAAGTAAGATCGGAACTTAAATTGGAAAAAGTAATCCTCATAGGACATTCGATTCATGGAGCCATTGCGTTTGAATATGCAAAACAGCATCCCGACAAAGTCTCTCATCTGGTTATGATCGACGCTCCGAATACTGCCGGAAATATAGATCAGGATATTGCTGTAAGTGATTTGTGGAATACTGCTTCCACCGAAAGAAAGGATATGCAAAATAATAACTGGCAGATCCTGGCAAATATGCAAAATCTAACGCCTGAGCAATTGGAAATTGAGACGTACTGTTTAATGAGTCCTGAATACTGGTATAATCCAACGTATGATGCAAGGTGGTTATGGCATGGAATGACACTGAATATTGATATTCTACATTATTTGTATAATACTGTTTTTTCGGATTATCATATGTTTGCGGATGGTCGAAGAGTTCCTGTCCCTACATTTCTTGCCCAAGGTCGGTACGACTATGTGTATCCTTATACGCTGTGGAACGGATATGATACGATACATGGACTTACCATAAAAATATTTGATAAGAGCGGCCATACTCCGCAGCTTGAAGAAAACGGACTGTTTGATACAGAATTATTGAAATGGATAAACGAAAACGCTAAGTGATCTTTTTCAAAGCTGTTAGTTCCGGGCTTTATACACAGAGAGACTTAAAATTACGATCTCTTCTGTTAAAATCAGTATATCAGACCCAGGTCCGGCCCAGGTTATCTTCATTTATCTTACTGAAAATTTTATGAATGATCCGGTACTCGTACTCCGGAGATACAATGAAGTACCCTGAAGGTACACAGGCCTATGTTGCAGGTTTTTCTGCACCCTTTAAAAATTGCATAACGGACCCATCCGGAAGCGAAAATCTGTAGTACACAAATCTGAACATACCGAATGCTAATCTATTAAACAATAATCAATTATGGCAGATTAGATGCAATGTAGGTTTGACAGAAGACTAATCAAAAATATAATTATATCTCATATTATTAATGTCCGAACAAATCAAAAAAAGCAGAAAAGTTTAAAAGGCTATAATTGTAATTGTAGTTGCAAAACAGACAACCGCCTTAAGAACTTTTCATAGGATTAAAGTTCCTCCAGCAATCAGAATATTATGTAGCCATTAAGTAAACCCGATCTGAAGAGTGTTCGAAATAACACTATTTTTGCAGTTATTGGGAATGTCCTTCAAAAGCAGATGAATTCTAACTTTCTACGAAAATATTTTTTAACAGCTTTTTGCTGTTGCATAATTTCTTGTTCATTCGGAGGCGATCGACAAACCGACAGCCTACTTCAAGTTGTCAGTACGGGGAAGGATCCGGTAAAACGGATAAATGCACTTTTGCTTCTTTCGGACCTGGAGGTCAGCGACCCGATTAAAGCCCAGGATTTTGCAAACCAGGCTTTTAAGCTGGCTAAGGAGTTAGACTATGAAGGAGGATACCTGGCTGCCCTCATCAAACTTTCACAACTCTACTTCCTGCAATCTGATTTTAAAAAAGCCATTGAACTGGCGCAGGAGGCAAAAGAAATTGCTGAAAAAAGTGACAGGAAAGCCGATCTTGCCGTCATTCTCGATGGAATCGGGTTAATATACTACAACCTGGGAGATAAAAAGGAATGTGCAGAGTACTATTTTTCGAGCCTGAAAATTGCCGAGCAGCTTAAGAATAAAGCCTTAATATGCCGTATTTTCACCCGCATTGGATTGCTGTATATCGACCAGAAGGATTTAGGGAAATCCATTGAATATTTAACAAAGGCGAAAGATTTAGCTATAGAATTAAAAGAAAGGGAAGGAATGGCCGTAAGCTATAACAATATTGCTGTGGCCTATTACAACAGCGGGGATTATGTGAAATCCCTGTTTTTTTTGGATGAAGCCTTAAAGATATCGAAAGCTATGAGCCTGGAAGGTTTGGAAGCCAGCCAGTATCTGAATTATGGGAAGACCTATTTTAAAATGAAAAAATATCAGCCTGCCATGCAATATTACATGCGGGCTCTGGATATTTTTACCAGGCTGAACATGCTCCCCAAGGCAGCCAGCTGCCGTTTAAATATAGGAGAAGCACAACTTGCAGCCGGGAAATACAATGAAGCGGAGGCTAACTTTGAGGTGGCCCTTGCCAATGCAAAAGAGAAAGGACTGAAAGATATCATATACCAATCCTACAAATTACTTCACGAGCTTTCATTAAAAAGAGCTGACACCAGTGCCGCCTATACCTATACCATACTTGAGAACCAGTGGAAAGACAGCCTGGCACTGGCCGACAAAGAACGCAACCTGGTAAAAATGGAGTTGCAGTATCATTA
>CAIPFN010000021.1 GCA_903864265.1 uncultured Bacteroidales bacterium
AATCTGAAATGACGAACTTATAATTTCATTTCAAATCCGGAGAAACCTCTAAATTATCAGGTGTTTCTGAATGTGTTATAAATTTTTTGCCCCTTAAGCGAGGACTCCTCTTCATTAACCAAAGCCGATAAAACCTTTCTTCTTTCAGCGGCAGGATAATATCTTAGTAATTGATTTTATGGAGAATATGAATTTGGGGTCAGAAAATTATCAGAATTTGCCGGGTAAAAAGAACCGGATGCCGTCAGATAAAATTCGCATCTATATATTCCGAGAATTTTCCCTTATACTGGTCGCTGACAGGGATATAGACCGTACCATCAAAAACGATCCGGTTGCGCTCTATAACCGAAATCATCGCCAGGTTAACGATAAAGGAGCGGTGTACTCTCATGAACCGGGCGGGGGGCAGCTGTTCTTCAATACTCTTCATACTTAGCTGAGTCAGCACAGGCTTACTATGAATCAGGTGTATTTTAATATACTCATGCTGGCTTTCAATATATTTTATGTCATCCAGCCCGATACGGATAATTTTATAATCGGATTTTACAAACAAATGATTTGCCGTAGCCTTGATACTTTCATTCCGGCTCTTAGCGTTTAATTCAATAAGATTTTTCACTTTATTCACAGCTTTCAGGAAATTGGTGAAGCTGATCGGTTTCAATAAATAGTCTGCAGCATCTACCTGAAACCCTTCCACGGCATATTCACTGTAAGCCGTAGTGAACACAATATAAGGCTTGTTTGTCAGCGATTTAACAAATTCCATCCCGCTTATATCCGGCATATTTATGTCGACAAACAGGAGTTGAATATCATTTTTTTCCAGCTGACTCATTGCCTCGGAAGCATTTCTGCATTCAGCCACCAGTTCCAGGAAAGGAACCTTCTGAATATAAGCGGCTATCTTCTTAACTGCCAGAGGTTCATCGTCAATGGCGATACATCGGATGTTCATACCGGAATAGTCAGGTTAACTACAAATTCATTCTCCTTGTCGTAAATATCCAGTTTGTAATTCTGCTCGTATAATAAATTCAGGCTTTTCTTAATATTCTCCAGTCCGATACCGGGGTATTCGTCATACTGCTGAGCAACAGTTTTATGTTTGCTGTTTCTGATGTTACACACCAAAGAATTTTCACAGATCTGCATTTCAAAATAAATATACGATTTCATCGGGTAAACCACGCCGTGTTTAAAGGCATTTTCGAGCAATGAAATGAACAACATAGGCGGTATTTTAATATCCGGTATTTGAACGGGTATAAGCAGTTTAACTTCTACCTCATCCGAATGCCTGAGTTTCATCAGCGAAATAAAGCTATGGATAAATTCGATTTCTTTTTTAAGTTCAATTGTGTTTTGAGCGGAATCGTATAGCAAATACCGCATAAGCGTCGAAAGCCGTTCCACTGCATCCTGCGCCTTTTCTGAATCCATTTCAATAAGTGCGTGAATATTATTTAATGTATTCATGAAAAAATGCGGACTTATCTGGTGCTTCAATAAAGCAAGGTTTGTTTTAAGTTGTTCTTTCTCGGCATCTTTCCTCAGTTTCTCCTCACTCAGCCATTTCGACATGAGTTTAATGGTTGTACCGGCACCAACAATTAAGAGGCAAATGATAAGATTATCAGCAAACGCCATGAGCGGTGGTTTCCGCGTGGTTAAAACCTGTCCGGGCTGACGGATACCTTCTGCCGGAGGAACCGCTCCGGAACCGGCCTGATAGGGAATCCCTGGATGATGGATCACATTAACAGCTATCACCAGCATAATCAGGCTTGAGCCGAAAAGAAAGTATTTCCGGTATCTCTTTTTTAAAAGGAATCCCGGAACCAGAATATAAACATTGATCAGGAATAGTACGAGGTATCCGGACACATGCATCCAGTTGTTTCTCACTTCATTCCAGTCGATATGCCCGGAACTGCGTTCACTGAAATAGGGTACCGAAAAAACGAGTGCCCAGGCGAGCATATAAAACAAGGCTTCAATTTTCCTGCTGCTGATTGGAACTGTCTTCATGTCACAAAAATAGATTACTTCTTTAAAACTGGATTTTGTAAATAAAATTGGGGAAAAAACCAAGCTGATAGGTTGTGTTCAGGGACTGGCTTCTGTCGTCATAGTTTTGGGAGAAAACGTTTTTATGATTCGTTACGTTCTGTAAATCGAGGGAAACCGATTGTGACAACTTCCTGGCATGACTGTTAATCTCAAACCCGACCTTAACATCCAGGCGGAAATACCTGGCGTAAAAGGAAGAAAAACCGTCTGCCGATAATTGTTCGTGTCCTGAAGTCCTGGATGCATCCAGGTCAATCGGCGTATAAGCCCTTCCCCCGGCGTTGGTGCATTTTATATCGGCTGAGATTTTGTTCCGTTTCTCGCTTCCCAGGCTCCATTCTTTTCCTCCCAGGATATTGAACACGTACTTTCCGTTGAATGCTGTGTTCCGCTCTATACCGTCACTTCCTTTGTACCTGGAACTGTAAATGGATGAGGTAAATAAGCCATAATACCCTTGGCTGAAAAATTTCTCAATGGTTAGTTCTATTCCATAGTTAGTTCCGGTTCCGTTATTTGCCAAGCTGTCCTCCAGGTCGGTTTTAAAACCTGCGCCGGTATTCAGCATGGAGTAGCTGCTCGGGAATGTATTTACCGGAACATTGTAGAGATATTGGTAATACACTTCCGCTTTCAGGCGCCAGTCTTTGATGGGTTGCAAATCGTACCCCATTACAAAATGATGGCTCCTGGTAAAATCAAGGTTCTTATTAGTATAGACGTAGGAGCCATCCGCAAGCTGTGTTTGTAAAAAATAAACGTTAATGGGTTGCATCTGCGAATGAAGCCCATAGCCCAACGTCAGGCTGCTTTTACTGTTAATATCATATTTAAGACCCAAACGGGGTTCAACCGAAAGTGAATTATTCAGGAAGAACAGTTGGGAATGTATGCCCGCATTGAGTGTAAGTTTCTCGTTAAAACTATAGTTGGCATGAACGTAAGTCTGTGCAAGGTTGGTGTAACTGTTATAATCCCAGATCTGTTTCCAATTATCTGCTATTCTTTCTTTTGTCCGGTAATAAAGATTCAACCCAATCAGTTCATCCTGAATACCCACTTTTATAAACAACTTTGAACTTATTTTTGAATTATAACTTGTAGCAAAATTAAAACCTGTTTTGGTAACCTTAGTATCTGACTTTGTAAATGCGGAATCGCTCCTTCGATCAAAGTCATAATCCGTTTGCCCCGATTTTGAATAGTTTATCCCAATATTGGAGCTGAAATAGGATTTGCTGTTCAATTGTTTGAAGTGTCGTAATCCAATAATTCCAATTTTACTGCTCAAATCGTGCCCTCCACCTTCACCTCCATACAAGGAACCGGAACTGCCACCCGAAATATTGATGGTACTTGTAGCCAGAATACCAAACAAGGTAAACTTGCCCAGTTTACTGTTTCCACTACTCACATTAAACGATAAATCCTGGTACGAAGGCAGTGCCGTTGTTCCAATATTGATACCGACTTTCTGGGCAACACCAGCCAGCGCATAGCGGTAACCGACAAGATACGATGAACCGTTTTTCTTATTGATTGGCCCTTCGGTGGTAGCTTCCAGGCCGGTGATCAACCCTGCCTGCAAGGTAGTTTCCCTTTTTTGTGTATTCCCGTTTCTGAATCCCAGGTCGAAAACCCCGGCCGTGGCATTGCCATATTCGGCAGGAAAAGCCGAAGTAAGGAAATCAGAGCTTTTCAACAGGTTGGTATTTAAGGCACTCACGGCTCCGCCGGTGGTGCCTACCGTTGCAAAGTGGTTAGGATTTGTGACGTTCATGCCATTAATACGCCATAATACACCAACAGGAGAATTGCCCCGGATCACGATATCATTTCTGGAATCATCGGGAGCGCTTACTCCCGCAAAATTGGCTGCCAGGCGTGCCGGGTCGCTGCGCCCACCGGCATACCGGTTCACCTCTTCGGTTGAAAAAGTACGGGCGCTTACAGGCACCAGATTATTTATAGTTCCGGCCTTTTGGTTAGCCGTTATAACCACTTCATTCAGGATATTAATTTTTTCTTCCATGGCAATATCCAGCACAACTTCTTTTCC
>CAIPFN010000022.1 GCA_903864265.1 uncultured Bacteroidales bacterium
AATCAGTTGAAAGCAGCCAAATGAGAAAGTGTACTGGCAGCTCCGGATTTCCGAATCCACTCTATGCTGTTTTAATAACCTGCATTATAATTATGCTGGCTGAAAGCTGTAATAAAGCTGAAAAAGATTCGGGCAATTCGCCAACTTGCCAAATAACGAGCCCTAAAAATGGCAAAGAAATTCTCCTGGGAGAAATTGTTTCAATATCCGTTGAGGCAGCCGATGCCGACGGCCGTATTACGGAAGTAATAATAAATATCGACAGCATTGACGTTGGCAAAAGCAATAGCATTCCATACCAATACCTTTGGAATACTGCTGATAATTTTGCTGGCATCCATATAATTAAAGTGACGGCCTTTGACAATAACAGCAACCACACTTCGCATAAAATCAACGTACTCATCCTCAAGGAAGATAGCAGTGTATTGGAAACCGGGACAGTTAATGATTACGACGGAAACACATACAGGACAGTGAAGATAGGCACCCAATGGTGGATGGCCGAAAACCTGAAAACTACGCATTTCCCTGACGGAAAAGCAATACCGTTGATTGAGAACAATGTGAGCTGGGACAATCTTGGCTTTTCCGATAAGGCTTATTGTTATTATACTGATTCTGTTTCCCGTCCGTATACTTACGGTGCTTTATACAACTGGGCGGCAGCCATGAATGGTTCTCAAAGCAGCGAAAAGACACCGAGCCAGGTTCAGGGAGTATGCCCTGATTGTTGGCACCTGCCGAGCGACGGTGAATGGATTGTGCTTGAAATGCAATTAGGCATGAGCTACGAGGAGGCATGGCTTATGGGCTGGCGGGGGACCAATGAAGGCACTAAAATGAAAGCAAAGGAAGCATGGGACAATAATGGAAATGGAACCAATAGCAGCGGTTTTTCAGCTCTTCCCGCAGGTATCCGCAGCGACAAGGGATTGTTCAGTGATGCAGGCAAAGCTACGCACTTCTGGAGCACTACCGAGTATGTCAACATGACCAATCTTGCATTTAACCGCAAACTGAGCTACAATCAGCCCGGTGTGGGATGGTTTCATGCCAGCCATCTCTATGGCTATCCAAAGGATTTCGGCTTCTCGGTAAGATGTGTAAAAGACTAGGCCTGAAATGTTGAATATTAATACAAATCCCCTTACCGGGATAACACGAAAATTTAATGATTTCCAGGTTGTTAAGCCAGATAAACGAAGCAATTGCACTTTCAGTTATTAACTTATCGCAATTAACGATGATATGGCAGTAAACTGGTTAACCTAACCCAGCTAATGTGTGGACTTTATCAATTAATGATATTAAAACCATGTATCACAATACCTTATCACTTAATCATTTTTAATTGTCGACCAACATAGATTTAAAAAATACTGTGCGGACAAAATACTCCCCTATATTGAAAAATCACTCCTATACGATTAACATAGCATCGATTTGCAGGCTCACCACTATTACATCCGCTCAGGCACTTCGATACCCAGAAGCCATAACGAGTTGGCAATCACTTTGGCTGTAAACTGCGACAGGCATAAACGGAGCCCGCGGCTGGCCATGTTATCTTCCTTCAGTATGGTAAGTTCGTGATAGAAGCGGTTGTATTCCGAGGCCAGTTCAAATGCATAATTGGCAATCACCGCGGGACTGTGCATTTCGGCAGCCAGTAGCACAACTGCAGGGAAATCATGAACCTTCCTGATAAGGTCTTTTTCCTGGGGAAGCAGTTCAACTGAATTGAGATCCACGGCCGAAACTCCAAACCCGGCCTCATCGGCTTTTCGCAGCACCGAC
>CAIPFN010000023.1 GCA_903864265.1 uncultured Bacteroidales bacterium
GGGATGGGGGTCACTTGTATACAATTTCAAAAAACTCACCCCCTGCCCCCTCTCTTTGAAAGAAAGAGAGGGGGACGAAAATTCACGATCAAACCAGAACAGGAGTAATAAGAATTTGTCAGTTTTTTTCAGGACGAGACAGTCTAAGGTATTCAGGTATATGTGTGAATGATGTAAGTTCTTTATAAAGTTTTGTAACATGCACGCTCCGGGGGCGGACTACCTTTGTCTTTAAATTTAAAAGCAAACGTATGTCGCTCTTCACTGTTTTACTGGTTGTTATTCTGGCAGGCTTTGTTTTATGGCTTGTCAACAATATGATCCCTATGGATCGTAAAATCAAAAAAATACTCAACATAGTGGTAGTTGTGGCCTTTATTCTCTGGCTGATGAAAGTATTCGGACTCTTCAGTTACCTGATGAGCATACACGTTTAACGGGTACTTGCCGGTTGGCAAGCGGGTTTTCGGGCCTTTACAAATCATTTTTAATAATGAAGTACCCAAAGCAATAAATTGGGTTTCAGTCGTTGCACGGCATTAAGATAAAAAACATGAATATTAAAAGAATCTTCGGGGCCTTACTTACCATACTTGGAATATGCGGGCTGATTTATGATGCCGTTCTGTTTGTGAATACCTCCGGAAGTTCGCACAACACGAAAGCCCTGGTTATATACAGCATACTGGGGCTGATTTTCTTTGTGGCCGGTATCAGCCTGATACGCACCACAAAGGATGAAGCATAGTAGGAAACAAATAAGGTTGCCGGAAAAAGCGGATAGCTCCATTCAGACTATAGGATTCAGGGTTTAAAAGTCAGGGCAGATACCTGCTCTTTCCTGTTAAATCCGCGCGCCGCGATGAAGTTTCTGAGCTCCGGGCTCCTGCTTTAAAAAAGATTTCTATTAAACAGGCAGTTCAATTTTATTCCTATATCCTCCATCCCATATCCGACTTTCCATATCCGACTTTCTACATCCGATCCCGATAGCTTTCGGGACCGACATCCCACATCCGACATCCGGGATCATACATCCAACATTGATCCTCAACCCATTTTCAACTCTTCAACCTCAATTTTGTGTTTAATAATCTGAACGGAGTATTCGTTTGGAATAATCTTTTGCCCGTGGGTATCGGCATACACCTTGGTAAATTCGGCTCCGAAATAAAGTATGATGGCTGAGTAGTACACCCAAACCAGGATGAGTATTACAGAGCCGGCCGCCCCGTACACGCTGGCAATGGTTGAGCGGCCCAGGTAAGCTCCTATGGCAAATTTTCCGATCATAAAAAGGAATGCCGTAAAGGAGGCCCCGATCAGGCAGTCGCGAAGTACCACTTTCCCATCGGGCAGGGTTTTGAAAATAAATGTAAATAAGAGGGTGATAATAATAAAAACAATCAGCAGATTGCTGGCATAAAACAAATACACCGAATCCTTCGGGAAAAATACCGACAGGCGGGTGTTCATCACATCCATCAAAGAATTTACAATCAAGCCCACCAGCATTAAAAATCCGGCTGAGCCTATCATGGAGAATGACATGAGCCGGTTTTTAATAAACTTGACAAGGCCACGTTTTGGTTTTGCTTTCAGTCCCCATATAAAATTAATGGAATCCTGTATTTCGACAAATACACCCGAAGCGCCTACTATCAGGATGACTATCCCCACCAGGGTGGCAAAGGTATTGCTGTGCGAAAGGGTTACATTTTTAATGATTTCCTGTATCTGCAGGGCCGCGGCATTACCTACCAGCCCGTTGATCTGCCCGAAGATTTCGCCCCGCACCGCCTCGGCGCCAAAAAAGAACCCGGTTAAATTGATGATAATCAGCAGCAGGGGAGGAAGAGAGAAAATGGTATAATACGACAATGCCGCACTAAGTTTCATGGCATTGTCGGCTGTAAATTCGTTGTAGGTTTCCCTGAAGAGGTAAATGATCTTCCTGGCGATAATTCGAAATGTCTTCATAATTAATGTCTTCACATATATAAAAGAGGTGATGGCCGGTGAACCGTTTATATCCGCGCTTGTAACCACTAAAGGATTGAAGACTTGTCCGCCGGTTTATCCCCGAAGGAGAAGGCTCAGGGTATGAATTCCGGCCACCGCCAGCCTGATGCCGGTGAAATGATTACCTGCCTGCCCCCGGCATGCTTTTCCCGGGCCGCACCTGGTTAAGACTATAAGTAATAACGGTTGTTGGATAAAACGAAGTCACATTAATACGGTGCCGTTTCCCTTCATGCAGATCCACAACCCAGTTGCCGACAAAAAAGCCTATGGCTGAGCCCAGCAGTTCATCCGACAGCCAGTGCTTATTCTGGTAAATACGCGAAAACAAAGTAAATCCGGCAGGTACATACGCCAGGATTTTGAATACCGTCTTGTGAGCATGCCGCGACATCACCGTTGAAAGCGCCATGGCGCTGGTAGCGTGTCCGCTGGGCAGGGAATGATAGTAATCGTCAAGGATGGTAAAAGGGTGGTAGGTGAATGAATTTTCCCCGCTGATAGGCCGGGCCCTGCCAATCGCCATTTTCAGCATCATGGTAACAAGTTCCGAATAAATTCCTGCCTGCAGGAGTTCAATGGAGATTTTCTTTGCTGCCGTATCCTTTGCTATAATTCCGTATAGGCCAAAAGCACCTACCATTGTCCCTATGGAATACCACTCCCCGTAAACCCGACCGCCAACCACAAGGGGACTGTAATAGTACTTTTGATTGCTTTGGGTGGCGTTCATCAGGGTCTGGTCCAGGGGCATAGCCGAAAGTGTGGCGGCGGTTACTATACCCAGCTTCAGCCAGTCGCTGCCTTTCCATTTGGTAGGTTGCTGAACAAAGAGGTATGATTCATGCACAAATTGGGAAACGCTGTACAGCTTTTTCTCCTGCTTTTTCTCTTCCTTGGTTTCGGGGCCAATATCAATTTTCTCCACCTGTGCGAATAGCCCGGACTGGAGGCTTAAACCTAAAAGGAGAAATAAAAGAAATTTGTGAAACATTGGTTTTTATTTATGGTGATTCGTGTAGTTGTCAATTAATGTCAATTGTAATGTCCTCTTCGCTGCCTGTCTTGGAGGTACAGGAGCAGGAATATTTTTTCCTCGGTCTGATTCAGGTGTATGGCCGGATGATCCGTGAGGTAGCGATCGTTGAAATAGGTAAAATGCTCAATGCCTATACTTAGTTCCTTAAAAAGCCTCACGGTGATGCGGGGTTTTAAAATGCTTACAAAGTTATTGCCGGCTGCCCCTACATAGGTATGAATCATATAGTAATAATAAATGAGCGAAGCCGTCGCAAAATTACCAATATTCAGCGTGCTTTCAAACTTTCCTTCCAGGCCGCCTCCATAATTGTAATCGCGGTATTGCGAGGTGTCGGGGCCATAGTGGGTGCTGTTGCCGGCAAAGGGGATCAATGCCAGGTGGATGTTGGTGTACAGATCGGTATGCCTGCGCATGGGCAGTTTGGTAAACACTCCTCCCCCGAAGCCTATGGTGCCCAGTTCAAAGGTTTTGTTATCCAGGTAATCGTAGTATTGGAAGCCCCCGGCCAGCACGGCAAGTTTTCCCACTTGCATGTTTTTGCCAAACAGTATCCCGTACCCGCTGATATTATCAAGGAATTTCCGGCCCACGCCGAAATCCAGGTCCGCACGCAGTTTGAAGAAATCAAAGGGTTTTCGTTTGCGGATTTCGAAAGGGTTTCCATAATCAAACTGCGCGTTCACCATCACGCTCCTGCTGCTCTTACCGAATACCTTGCCGGCTTCTTCATTGATACTGTGAACTCCGGCATAGAGAGAGATGTTAAGCGGTTCTTTCTGGTAAACTTCGATATTGGTAGTCCGGAACGATTTCCCCTGCATCAGGCGGTTGAAACCTCTCATGGGATCAATCAGACCGGCAGCTATTTCGCGCAACACCCTTTCACGTCCTTTGGTCCGGTCGTCGAGTATATTCGAGCTTAGGCGGTAGAGCACTTCCCCCAGGAATACCCCGCTGACGGGTGTGTTGATAATATCGTTGTACGAAGGACGTGTATTTTCCCCGAAATATTCCCACATCAGGCTGCCAGCAAAGGCAAAAGGAAAGGATTGATAAAAGGTATACCCGTTCGAACGGGCCGCGTTATACGAAAGTGTTCCCGAATAGGGATGCCCGACAAAATTAACCCCGAACCGGTCATTATCCCATTCCCAGCCGTTTTTAATATTGTATTTCCATGTTGAGATACCTATGTGTGCATAATCGGCGTTAAAGATATACCGGTCGGCCGCCCAGGTAAGCGCCACCGCACCCAGCACCTGGCTTGCGGGATTCCATAAAGGGTATTTTTTGTTGTAGGCGGTGTCATCGTTAAGCAGGTCTCCGTATTTATTCTGAAGGGTGGTATCAACCAGAGCGCTCTTCCGGGGCTCATTCCCTTTCGCGTCGGAATGCCTTATTATTTTATTTTCTTTGATCGTCTCGAGTTGCTTATCCGTATTTCCCCTGGCCGGCACAATAGTATCGGTTTTGGTGGTGTTTTGGGCAAGCAGGCCATGGGAGAAAATGAGCAGGAATACTAAGGTAGATAAGGCTTTCATACGTAAAGGATTTGAGAGTAACAAGGATAGAAGCCGTTGTTAAATACTATCAAAAAGCTTTTGACAGTATTTATTTACAAGGAATTACAAAACTACCATTAACCAGCTGTAAACATGTTACATAACTATTGGAATTAGTTACATCATTCACACCTCGAGTCGCAACATCAGGCACGGGGCCGGGCATGGATTCCGACGCTTGTTACCGGAGTACGACTACCGCCGGCCTGCCTGTTTCGAAGTCGCGGAAGCCAAAATCGGAGGTTCGCAGGGAGTTGAATTTCATCACATTGTTTCCTTTTCCCGGAATTATGGGAAAAAAAGCAAGAGATAGCTGGAAGGTGTTGATAATCAGGTGATCGTTTTTAATTAAAACCCCTAATCCAATTTGCGAATATAGGGTGCTGTTGCTAAATCCTGTAGCCGCATGACCCAGCACGCCTAATGAGAAATTCATATAGGGACCGAACCGGAACCCTAAAATATACCACGGACTGTATGCCTGGGTTTGAACGGTAAACAGCAGGCGGCTGGTTCCGTTCAGGGCGATGCTGTTAAACCCTTCGATACCGTAACCCTCGTTGAGGGATAAGCTGTCGGACGGGAAACTATGTATGCCCAGTATAAGCTGTGGCTTGATAAATTGCCGGAATTTCCATTTTCCTATTTCGGCCTGAGGGGTGAAATAATAGATTCCTATGGATAGCACCCCCTGTTCGATCTGGGTTTTGCCGAAAAATGAGCCGTATTCGCAATTGAAACCCATGTAACCCCAGGGATAATAATGTCCTGACGAGATGCGGCTGCCCAGGTAAAACCGGCCGGTATCATTCTTTTTCTGATACCCGGCGGTGAGGCTGATAACTTTACCTATGGGCACATCTTCGGTAACGCCGAATTTGAAGATATACTTATCCTGTATATATTTCCGGGTTGAGATCCCCAGGCTGCCCAGGTAAAAATTTTCGTTCGAATAAAAATGATCCGGGTCATACTCCTCAGCCGGGTTTTCGAGATAGCGGATCCGGAGTATCCTCAGGGCCGAAATGAAATTTGTGGTGCGCTCGTTTTCGCTTTTGCCTTTAAATACTTGTATGGCATAACCAGCCCAAATATCCTGGATATTAAATTTGATTCCCTGCTGCACCAGTACCGAATCGTTTCCGCGAAGGTAGTTTCGCAGCAGCTGTTGCGCGGAACCAGCCCCTGCCGCCCAGCGGGCAAAAGGCGAAAAAAACGGGCGGTCGACGGCAAAACTCCGGGTGGAATTGCCGGTTTCGTCCTTGCTGTAATGCAGCGTGGTATTGACGTAGGTATGGCGAATGTTCGGAATAAAGTAATTTGTAGCATAAACGTAACTGCCCGTGGAGTGATTCCATGTGGATCCATATTGCATTTCGTGCCCTAAACCCAAGAAATTTCTGTCCCTTAAAGTGAGTGAAATGCTGCTTGAGGATGCCGCTCCGTTGGGGATAATACTCCAGTTATCCATTTCACGGATAAAAATATCGACGGAGTCGGAAGCAGGCGAAACGGCTATAACGGTGAAAGTAACATCGCGAACAAAATTCTGCCGTCGCACCAGGCGCTCGGATTCTTTAACCAGCAAGGAGTCGAAAACCTGATTCTGCCTGATCAACAGCAGGTTGCGTATGGTAAGGTGCAGGGTTTTGACATGCAGTTTGTTGCCGGTTTTAGGCAAAATAGTATGCGCGCTTAAAAGAGTGTCAGTGATCGAGATGCCAAACGGATCAAGGGTTTCGATATGGATATGACGAATGATCTTCCCTTCGTAACTGCTGTAGGGTTTCCTGATCAGCTTTTTATAAACCTTCTTTCTGGCATGCTGCGAAACCAGCGGTTTAAAAATTAAAGGGTACATCAGGCGGGTGTACTTGCTGCGTTTCGAATATTTCTCAATATTCTTATACAGATGAGTTGTATCGGTTTTGGAAGGCGTTTTTTGTGCAAATGCAAACCCGCCGGTCATTATGGAAATAAAACCAACTAAAAAAAACATTCCGGACCCTGTTCGCATTGGTTGTTTTTGACTATTATTCGGCTTCCGTTGTATTCGGGCAAATTATTATTTCTTTTCGTTGGTTTGTTTTTGCTCCTCAGCTTTTTTGTTTTCGGCATCCTCTTTTTTGTTTTCGGCTGCTTTTTTCTTCTTGTTGAAATAGCCTTTAAACAAAATACTGTGTTTGGCTGCATTCATGTTTTCATCCAGTCCTTTTGAGCTGGTTTTCAGATTTACAATAGTCTGGTTCAGGTTTTCGGCAATAGTCGAATCCTGGATAAGCCGACCCAGGGTGCCTTTCCCCTTGTTGATTTTGATCATGATATAAGCGAGTTGTTCGGTAATAATTTCGGCATTGCCTGCCGTAACCTGCAAACTGGCCATAATGGCGTCCGTTTCAACCGGCTCGGTCGACACCAGCCACTGTCCTTCCTTCACCACTGGGGCTTCACTGTTTCCCTGCCCAATGATCAGCAGTCGATCACCTATAAGTCCTTCCGAACCAATGGCCACGTTGCAGTCGGTTCGGATAAACTGCTTTACTTCCTGCCTGATCATCATATCGACTCTCACGGTTGAATCGTTGATAATTATTATGTTATCGACGGTACCTACGTTGATCCCCGTAAAGCGGATGTTATTTCCCACCTGAAGTCCGCTTACATTATAAAAGGTGGTGGAAAGTTTGAAAACAGGGTTAAACATGTTTTTTTGCTTCCCGATTATAAAAACGGCAAGTACAAAAAGCGCCAATCCTCCGGCAACGAACAGGCCTAAACGAACCTTGAATTTTTGAGTTTGAGTATCCATGACTCTGTATTTTATTAAGTTGCTGATTATGTATTGTTATGCTTGAAAAATGAGTTGATCGGGGGGTCGGATGAATGTTCGAAATCCTTTAAACTGCCTTCTTTATATACTTCCCCTTCCATGAGCATGATAATGCGGTCGGCCGTTTGCCTGGCACATTCCATATCGTGGGTGATGATGATGGAAGAGGTCTTGTAGTTTTTCTGAACGGCATTGATAAGCAGGCTTATTTCATCCGAAGTTACCGGGTCGAGGCCGGTAGTAGGCTCGTCGTACAGCATGATCAGCGGGTCGGCCACAAGGGTGCGTGCCAGACTAATGCGTTTGCGCATGCCACCCGAAAGCTGCGAAGGCATTTTGTTCAGGGTGTCAGCCAGCCCTACCTGTTCGAGGACTTCATTTATTTTATCGGCAATCTGTTTTTCGCTGAGATCCTTTTTTATTCTTCGTAAGGGGAATTCCAGGTTCTGTTTCACCGTCATGGAATCGTACAAGGCCCCGCTTTGAAACAGGAATCCTATTTTTTGCCGTAACTCACCCAGTTCCTTCGCATTAAATGCAAGCACATCATTGCCGAACACCTTGATAGATCCGCCATCGGAGGGTAATAATCCGGCTATGCATTTTATCAGAACCGATTTTCCACTGCCTGATTTCCCCAGCACTACCAGGTTTTCGCCTTTTAGCAGCTTAAGCGTTACATTGCTGAGTACCATCTGGCTGCCGAATGATTTCCTCAGACCGATGATCTCGATTACAGTCTCCCCACTGTGTTTTACAGTTGGAGGTTTCGTTTCGGTGATTGATTCAGTTAGTCCGGGCTTCATAATACCAGCATATCAGTAATTTGTACAGCGATCATATCCACTATCAGCACCAGCAGCGATGCCAGTACCACGGCCGAATTGGCCGCTATGCCCACGCTTTCGGTACCGCGCCCGGCATTGTATCCCTTATAGCATCCTACCAGCCCGATTACCGCCCCAAAAAAGAAGGATTTAATGACGGCAGGTAAAAAATCAATGAAACGGAGTTTGCTGAAAGCCTGGGAGAGAAAGAGGGTAAACGAAACGTCCCCTTTCAGGTTTGCACCGGCCCAGCTGCCTAAAAGGCCCAGGGTGTCGGCATATAAGATGAGCAGAGGGATCATCAGCGTGGCCGCCAGCACCCGGGTCACCACCAGAAAACGCATGGGGTTGGTGGAAGATACTTCCATGGCATCAATTTGCTCCGTTACCTTCATGGAGCCGAGTTCGGCTCCCATGCCCGACCCGATTTTTCCTGCACAGATCAGCGCCGTTATTACCGGCCCCATTTCACGGATCAGCGATACGGACACCATGCCGGGAAGCATGGAAACGGCACCGAAATTAACCAGTGCCGGACGCGACTGTATGGTAAGCACCAGTCCCATGATGGCTCCGGTGACCGAAATCAGCGGCAGCGACTTATACCCTATCTGAAAACATTGCCTTCCGAATTCCCTGAACTCGAAGCCACGCGAAAAGGTTTCTTTTACAACACGGGCAATAAAAAGGATCACATCGGCAAAATCCGTCAGGAAACTGCCTGCGGCATCCTTCTTTTCCAGTGTCTTGTCGCTGAGCTTGCTCATCGAGGCCACCGTGGCATGCCTTATCCTGGGGATGGCTTTTTTAACGGGTGCTACAGGGTTAAACGTCTTCATTTGGTATCGGTCATTTTGTGGTGGTCATTCCAATTAATAGGGTTTCCGTGATCGGTAGGCTGCACCCGGCAACCGATGGTCTTATCGATGCAGCGGGAAGCGGTTGGGTGTAACGGACGGCAGCCCTTTACAGGTACAAAAATACAGGACCTTCAGCGCGGTAGTATTACATAACTTTTCGGATATGTTACATGATTCACACCCGGGCTGAGAATCCCGGGACACTCAATCCGAAAAAAACTGAAGGCGGGCGCCTGACCCGGGCCGGAAGGGAGGCCATAGAGGCAAATTCCATAATGCGGGAAGCCGGAATTTTTACCCGGCTACCGCTTAATCTTAATGCCGGTACTGTCCTACTTTTCCTGCTTTTTAAAGAAACCCCTCAGAAGGATACTGTGTTGAGCCGCTTCCAGATCAGCATCTAACTTTGCCGAACTGCTTTCCAGGTTTTTAAGGGTTGCTTTGAGCCTGGCACCCGATTGTTCATCGTGCAGCATCACACCAATTGACGTATTGGGATTGCTGCCGGCTTTTTTCAGGTTTGTAATAAATGCCGATGCTGTATCGGCCATCCGCTGCAGTTGAAAAACGGATGCCTTCACCGAACGGAACACCATGGTATCGGTGGTTAGTTCGTTGGCCAGGGTTCCTTTTTTATTCAATCCCGAACTGAAGGTGGCAAGTGTGCCGGTAAGTTGCTGAGCCGTAACGGATGCCAGCTTCAGGGATGCCGTAGCGGCATTGATGTTATCATACACGGAGTTGTCGGAAAGTAATTTGCCGATGGTTCCTTCGCCTGCAGCCAGTTTCCGGCTTATGACTTTAATGTCGTTAGTAATAGTCAGAAAGTTTTTGTTGTTCTCCTGCAGGGTATTGATCATATCTTCGGACGAAAAGGTCTTTTCCACTCCCAGGGTATCCCCCTCCTGAACTTCGGCCGATCGGGAAGTGCCCCCGTAGATAACGAGTATTTTATTGCCGATCAGTCCGTCGCTGCTTATTTTAACCTTTGCGTCCCGGCGGATATACTGCTGTGCTTTGGTCTCAATTTTCATACTTACCTCCACCTGCGATTTTCCATAAAAACGCAGGTTGCTCACGGTACCCACTTTTACCCCCGAAAACCACACATTATTGCCTTTTTGCAGGCCGTTCACATCATCAAACAGCGAAACGACTCTCATCTTATTTTTAAAGGTTTCGTGCAGGTTGCCCACCATCAGTATGCCTCCTGTAAAAAAAAGCAATCCCAGGAAGACAAACAATCCTACTATTACCGCACGCCGGTTTGGTGATTCATTCATGGCTTATTGTATAAAATTGTAATTAAAAAAACCTTTTACCTGCTTGTCGTCGGTGGCAAATACCTCATCAAAGGTTCCGATTTTCAGAAACCGGCCTTCCAGCAGTATGGCTATACGGTCGCCGGTATTTTTGGCGCAGGTAAGGTCGTGGGTAATGATCACCGAACTGGTGTTGTATTGCTGCTGGACTTTATTGATAAGGTCAATGATTTCGGCACTTGTTATGGGGTCGAGACCCGAGGTGGGTTCGTCGTACAACATAATTTCGGGCTTCAGTATCAGGGTGCGCGCTATGCCTATGCGTTTTCGCTGTCCGCCCGAAAGATCCGAAGGCATTTCGTGTATTTTGTTTTTTAAGCCCACAGCCTCCAACACTTCTTCCACGGCCATCCCGACGGCTGCCTGACTCAGGTTTTTAACATTCATGGTTAAAGGGAAAGCCAGGTTCTGGTACACACTCATGCTGTCGTACAAAGCGCTGCTTTGAAACGAAAACCCTATACGCAACCGCAAAGTGTCCAATTCCCTGCGCTCGAGCTGGTCAACCTCTTGCCCCAGTACATTCACTGTGCCCCGGTCGGGCTTAAGTAAACCAATGATGATCTTGATTAAGACCGATTTCCCTGTACCGGATTTCCCGAGCACGGCTACATTTTCGCCTTTGAAAAGTGTAAAATCGATGCCTTTCAGCACCTGCAGGTCGCCGAACGATTTGTAAAGCCCCTGTATAGAAATTACAGCTTCTTCCCTTATAATGATATGACGTGATTTTTCCATGGCTTTAAAAATATCGTATCCAATTGGCTACCTGAACAATGACCACTTCCTCAATAAATATGAGGAACATAGCCAGAACTACAGCCTGGTTAGCGGCTTTCCCCACGCCACGGGTTCCCTGTGTGGCGTTATAGCCTTTGTAACATCCTACCATCCCGATAGTAAACCCGTATACGAGTGATTTGGATACCGACGAAAAGATGTCGAGAAAGCTGATGGTTGAAAACGCACTCTGGTAAAAGCTCACCAGGCTGCTGGTCTCCTCGGAGTGAACATTTACATAGGAACCGTATAAGGCGACAAAACTGCAAAACAACGAAAGTACCGGTATGGTAAGTGTGGTGGCAACCACACGCGTGACCACCAGGTATTTAAATGGATTGATGGCCGATACTTCCATGGCATCAATCTGCTCGGTAACTTTCATGGAACCCAGTTCAGCTCCAATGCCCGAACCCACCTTGCCTGCACAGATCAGTGCCGTTACCAGGGGCCCCAGGGCCCTCACTATAGCGATGCCAATTAAGGAAGGCAGCCACGATGTGGCACCGAAATCCTCCAGCGAAGGACGCGACTGCTTGGTGAAAACAATGCCGACTATAAACCCCGTCAGAGATATGAGCGCGAGCGACTTAATGCCTACTTCAAAACTCTGGTTAACTACTTCCCGCAGGTGAAACGGCCTTTTGAATACTTCCCTGAAGAAAAGGGCCGTAAATTTATAGGCTTCGTAAACGCCGGTAAAATACGGGTCAATCCTTTTTGAGAATACAAATTTTTTGATAGGTAGGATGGCCATTTAACTTGTGGGTATTGCAATATATGCTGTAATTCAAAAAAAAGTTCCGCTGAATAATTCCAGCTAAGGAAGGTTACTGAGCAGTTGCCTGCCAGGCATTATTTCACTAAACCCCTACATATGAATTATATGGCAAAGGTGCCTGTAAGTGACGAATGAGGCATTACACAATTTTAAAAATAAGTTGTATGATTCACACCTTTAGATTTGGCATCAAAAGGGATTACACTCTTTATTCCGGAATACGGAACAAAAGTCTGTTCCAGGTCTGATTCAGCTTTAACCTCAACGGTTCTTTTCCTCAGCCTCAGGTTTTCGTGCGAAAGGCAATCAGGCTGAAATACCCGTTTACGGGCGCTACCCCACTATATCCATCTACAGCGTACCCTTGTTTTTCTGGCGTACTTTCTGGAAAAGATCCCTTGGTGTCTCATGGTTCAGTTTATTTATTTTCCTGTACGCTCTTTTTAGTGACTCAGGGTATTCGCCCTTGTAATCTATTTTATAGAAGGAATATCCATTGTAGGGAATCGTATTCTGATCAGCTGAAATCTTTACCTTTTTCTCCAAACCGCTTTTCCGGAAGTACGTCATAAAAGTATTTTCCCTTTCTTTATTCAGTTTCGCGTATGCCGCTCCAACAACAGCTTCTCCCAGCAGTTTTAAGCATTTGTCCTGTATGGTAAACAACATAGGGTCTTTGGTTTGCAGGTCTAAATAGCCGGTGAACTGAATATCTTTCACCGACATTTTTTCAACATTTTCAGCATCCTCCTCGTTGAAATCCCCGGCATTTTTATGATGACTTGCCAGGTAATACTTTTTCTTAGCCTCGAAAAACAGTATATTCTCTTTTTCTTTCAGCATAAACTGCCGGGGATGAACACTAATGGACGCTTCCGGATTTTTTACCAGGAATTCAGCCATACGTTCAATAAACCTTTCCTGTACCGGACGAAGTTCACTGCTGCGCATTTCCCATTTTAGCCTGAGTGACTTTTCAATTTCGGATTCTATATTTTTAATCTTCATCCCATTAGGCAAGGTCGGCGGTTTAATAAAGATGTTGCCAATCACATCGAAGAGTACATCGTGCAAATGAAATTTCGGGTTCTTTAAATTGCCTGTTATCGGGATTTCGTAATCAATAACATTACTTCGTTCACGTACAAAAGGGATCACATCAATAAGTTGGGGAGTAGCGACAAAATCTATTACTTTGCATAAAAGGAAAAGCCATCGAAGCGATAAATAAACACTTACTACAGCAATTGTTTCCGGAAGAGTTGTCCGTGCACTTTTCGCTAGCTAATTAC
>CAIPFN010000024.1 GCA_903864265.1 uncultured Bacteroidales bacterium
CCTATCCGACTATAGAAACAACAGTACAAAATAACAAACCCGGCTGAATTCATAATTTGGATTCAGCCGGGTTTTATCCTAAATCAAAATTAGAAATAGCGGCGTTTGTTGTGAAGATCGATCAAGTTGGTCAGTGATTTCAGGCAAGCTAAAGCTTTCAATCAAGTTTTGCACGGATATACTTCCCCTGAAGATTTATTCCCACAATCCTTCAACCGATAAATAGCGTTCGCCGGTATCGTAATTAAAGGTCAGAATTCGTGATCCTTCGGGGATATCGTTCAGTTTTTTGCTGACGGCAGCTAATGAAGCACCTGTTGATACTCCGGCAAAGATGGCTTCTTCACGGGCCAGCCTGCGGGCAAATTCGAACGCGCTGTCTTTTGAGACGGGAATAACACCGTCGATAAGCGCAGTGTCGAGGTTTTTGGGGATAAATCCGGCACCGATTCCCTGCAAGGGATGGGGTCCGGGTGAGCCGCCACCAATGACAGGCGAAAGTTCCGGTTCAACGGCAAAGACTTTCAGGTTCGGCCAGAGTGTTTTTAAATACTTGCTGACGCCTGAAATATGGCCGCCTGTACCAACGCCGGTTATAATATAATCGAGCCCTTCGGGAAAGTCAGCGGCAATTTCACGGGCGGTTGTTTCGTAGTGTATAGCCGGATTGGCAGGGTTTTCGAATTGCCCGGCTAACCAGGATCCTGCGGTGGTATACGCTAATTCGTTTGCTTTTTCAATAGCACCTTTCATCCCCTTTTCGCGTGGAGTAAGCACGAATTCAGCACCGTAAACTGACATGAGTTTGCGTCTTTCGACACTCATGGATTCGGGCATCACCAGGATGAGTTTGTAGCCCTTCACAGCAGCCACCATGGCCAATCCTATTCCGGTGTTGCCGGATGTAGGTTCGATGATTACCGATCCGGGTTTGAGTACACCGCGTTTTTCGGCATCTTCTATCATTGCTAGAGCGATACGGTCCTTGATGCTTCCGGCAGGGTTGCTTTTTTCCAGTTTTATCCAGACTTCGTAGTCTGCAGGGAAAAGCTTGTTAATCCGCACATGGGGTGTGTTCCCAATGGTTTGTAATATTGAATTTGCTTTCATGAGATTTAGATAAAGTAATTTATGGGTTCGACAAAATCTTTTTTATCGCGGATCACGATCCGGGGCTGGTGATACACCAGCGAAAGGGGTTCAACGCTTTCGGTAAGCCATACATTCCCTCCGATTACGGAACCGCGGCCTATCACCGTTTTTCCGCCCAGTATGGTGCTTCCGGCATAAATAATCACATCGTCCTGAATGGTAGGATGCCGTTTCTGATCCCGCAGAGCCCGTTCAACAAACAAGGCACCTAACGTTACTCCCTGGTATATTTTTACATTATCGCCAATCTCGGTGGTTTCCCCGATTACGACCCCTGTTCCATGGTCGATAAAGAAGTTCTTCCCTATATGGGCCGCCGGATGAATGTCGATGCCGGTTTTGCCATGAATGTATTCGCTTATGATGCGGGGCAGAAGCGGAATGTTCAATAATTGAAGTTCGTGTGCTATACGGTAAACAGAAATGGCATAAAATCCTGGAAATGACATAATAATCTCTTCAATTCCTTTCGCCGAGGGATCACTGTCAAGAAATGCACCGGCATCGCTTAACAGCAGTTCATAAACTGAGGGTAGGCGGTTAAAGAATGCTTCCACTACCTGGGTTACTTCCTCCTCGTCATTTCCATGCAGGGGATAGAGAAGTTCGCTGAGGCGGAAACGCAGACGGCGAAGTTCTTTTTGCAGGGATTTTAAGGAAACGGTACGGTTGCCTTTGAGCGGGAACAGAAATATTACCAACTCGTCAACAAATTGCTGTGTGCTTTCCACCGGTGGAAGGTTGGCATGGGCGCACATATAACTCCGGTAGATTTCTTTGGGTAATTGGGAGACTGGATTCATTGTCTTAATATATTGAATATTAATGAAATATACATTTTAAATAACAACAATTCCGGCATTTTGTTCAGGAACGAAACGAAATGCACTTAGCTGAACAGCAAACGGATACTATAAACGCCTGAATTTCATGCGAAAGCATGCATGAACAGGTGTAAGCTTACCGGAGGACACCGGTAAGCTTCTGAATCCGTTTTTCTAATATAAATTAACCAATAAATAAACCCTCGATTCTAATTTTAAGGCTGCCATCGCGTTGTTTGGTAACTGCATTTATCAAACCGCTGTGCCGCCATTGCAGCATGCAGCGGTGGGGCATAAACCAATAGCGGCGTCCTAACTGAATCTCGACTTTCGATTCTTTGATGATTCCATCATAAGCCTGGGCCACATAATAACCAATATCGATGAAGCCTTCGGCCCTGGGGCGCAGCGGTCCGGTAACGCACCATTTGATGACCCCGTTGCGTGCATCCACATCCGTTACAACGCCACAATGGGTGATGGGGCACCCACACGACATTCCCATCGGACGGCCGATCATCACGTCGCCGGGTTTAACGCCCAGGTCTTTCACCAGGGCCGGGTTATATGGAAGTATGGTTTCGCGTGGGCCCGGATCACCTTCCATAACATCGAGTATGAAATCGAATTCGCGTTGTAAACTGTCCTGCCAGTTCATTTTTACGCCCAGGTTTTCGGTTCCGGCGCAATTCAGACAGTTCTGATGGTTTTCAGCGGATGCGTTTCCGTTTTTCATATGAATGCATATTTTAAGCTATGCCTCAGCTGAATCCACGGCAGTGGCAAAATCAACGCATGTTTTGTATCCGCAGGCCCTATAGTTCAGGTTGGGCAACCTGTCAATCGTCAATATTTTAACTTTGTCTAAAGTATCATAATGATAAAAGAACAAAACAGTAAATCGAAAGTAAATCCTATGAATGAAGGGACATTTTAAATCGGGCATTTTCCATTTACTCCC
>CAIPFN010000025.1 GCA_903864265.1 uncultured Bacteroidales bacterium
CCAAACGTGCAGACAGAGGCAACTATTGAACAAACAGTGCTTTTCTAAATGAGCACAATGAAAACGGACCAACAATTTGACGTGTGCATCATTGGTGCCGGCGTAGCAGGTGGTGTAATGGCTGCATATTTAGGACGAAACGGCCTGCGTGTAGCGGTGGTTGAAAAAAACATGGCAGAGCAGGAGCGCATGATAGGCGAGCTTCTTCAGCCCGGAGGGGTTATAAAGCTGCGCGAGTTGGGTTTGGAGCATTTGCTGGACGAACTGGACGCACAGGAAATTGAAGGCTATGCGCTTTTTATGAATGGTGACAGTTTCAAAATATCATATCCTGAAGAAGGAGGGCAAACCATTACAGGCCGGGGATTGCGTAATGGAAAATTTGTTCAGCGCATCAGGCAACATATTCTTTCAATACCCGGAGTCCGGGTATTTGAAGGAACGGTTCACGAATTGATTGAAGAGCAGGGGCGCATTACCGGTATAAGATTTGCCGAAAAAAATGTTGAAGGATACCAAGATATTACCGCCCGCTTAACGATTGTATGCGATGGTATGTTCTCTTCATTCCGGGCGCAACTTTCGGCCAATGAAAAGAAAGTAAGCAGCTTTTTTATGGGCATGATATTAAAGGACTGCAACCTGCCGTTTAAGAACCACGGGCACGTTATCGTGGCTCAACCTTCGCCGTGCCTGATCTACCCCATCTCTTCTACCGAAACCCGCATATTAATTGACTTTCCGGGTTTAGAGGCGCCGCGAAAATCGGCAGAGCTTACAACTTATCTGACTGAAACAATTGCGCCACAGTTACCGGCTCAGATACTTACATCATTTATGACCGCCTTGGCTGAAGGTAAATTTAAAGTAATGCCTAATCACCTGATTCCTGCCAAGCCTTTTAACAGGACAGGAGTAGCAATGATAGGCGACTCTCTGAATATGCGCCACCCGCTGACCGGCGGCGGAATGACCGCTGCCTTTTCAGATATTCTGAATTTGGGTAAGCGCTTAACTGCATTAAGTAGCTTTGAAAATATTGAAGCAGTTGATGAATCCGTTCAGGAGTTTTATGCCAGCCGGCATAAACACAATGCCACCATCAACATACTGGCCGATGCGCTGTATGGCGTGATGCAAAACGAAGACCTGAAGGTAGCTTGTTACGACTACCTGAAAAGCGGTGGCACACATGCGCTTGAACCCATTTCAATCCTTTCAGCCATTTCCCGGGATGAACCGTTGTTACTGCGGCATTTCTTTGCAGTAGCGTTGTACGGTGTCGGGAGTATGCTGAAACCATTTCCAACAAAAAAAAGATTCAGCAGGTCGTATAACATGCTGAAAACAGCAGTGGATATAGTTCAGCCATTGGTTATGAATGAGCATCCGAATTTAGTTACACGCTCGGCATTTAAAGTAGCAGATGCTATATTTTAAATCAGGCTTTTTAATCGGAACATAGACCAGTGATCTTTTCAATCAGCAATCCTACTTTATAAAAAAAGAATGCCGGACATTTTATCAATATCCGGCATTCTTTTTTTAGCCTCCATAACGTTATTAAAGTATGGGCCCCTGGTTATGGAACATCCAGTACATACCCAAATCCGCTACAGCCTTAGCAAAGGATTCAAAC
>CAIPFN010000026.1 GCA_903864265.1 uncultured Bacteroidales bacterium
TGGAAAGGCCTATGGAAGAGGCGAACTCCTGCATCGTTCTTCCACTATTTTTCCACTCGTCCACCCTGGCAAACATGGTTTCCTGTTTTTGACCCTTTTTCATAACCTGGTTTTTGCGCCAAAGGTAGGCTGGCCGGTAGAAATATGAAATATGGGGTTGGTGGGGTGGATACGAACAAACCTTTAAAAATATTGACGATATCCTCCACAAAGATGCCGGTTGCGGCAGCGAACTGGACTATGTTGAACAAACCTCCTGGGTGCTTTTCCTGAAATACCTCGACGATTTGGAAAAGGACAAGGCCACTGCGGCTTTGCTTGCCGGTAAAACGTACACTGCCATCATTGCTCCGGAATACCAATGGAGTAGCTGGGCCGCACCCAAACTGGAGAACGGAAAAATGGATCACAACGCCATGTCGGGCGACGACCTCAAAGATTTTGTGGATCATAAGCTATTCCCCTACCTCAAGAAATTTAAGACCGATGCCCTCGCTGCCGACAATATCGAATACAAAATAGGCGAGATATTCAGCGAACTGAAAAATCGTATACAGAGCGGATACAACCTGCGCGAAGTAATTAACCGCATCGACGAACTGCGTTTCCGCACCCAGGCCGAAAAGCACGAAATGAGCCATCTGTACGAATCGAAAATACAGAATATGGGCAATGCAGGGCGCAACGGAGGTGAATACTATACGGCGCGCCCCCTGATTAAAACCATCATCAAAGTGGTCGATCCCAAGATAGGCGACAGCGTGTACGACGGGGCAGGCGGCAGTATGGGCTTCCTGTGCGAAGGCTTCGATTATATGCGGCACAGCAAAGGGAAACTGCAAAACCTGACAACAACGGATATTGAGGTGCTGCAAAAGCGCACTTTTTACGGTAAAGAAAAGAAAGGCTTAGCCTATATCATCGGCATCATGAATATGATATTCCACGGCATCGAAGCCCCGAATATCATACATACCAACACCCTGGCCGAGAATATATCGGATATACAGGAAAAGGACAGGCACGATATTGTACTTGCCAATCCTCCTTTTGGTGGCAAGGAAAGAGCCGAGGTGCAGCAAAACTTCCCGATTAAAACCGGCGAAACGGCTTACCTGTTTTTGCAGCACTTTATCAAAATACTGAAAGCCAACGGCAAGGCCGGCATCGTAATCAAGAATACCTTTCTGAGCAATACCGATAACGCTTCGGTGAGCCTGCGCAAGCATTTGCTGGAGAGTTGTAACCTGCATACCGTGTTGGATTTGCCCGGCGGAGTCTTTGCCGGAGCCGGGGTAAAAACGGTAGTGCTTTTTTTCGAAAAAGGCACCCGTACCCGAAGCATATGGTATTACCAGCTTAACCTCGACCGCAACCTGGGCAAGACCAATGCCCTGAACGAAAAAGATTTAGCCGATTTTGTCGAACTGCAAAAAACCAATGCCGAAAGCGAAAACTCCTGGAGCATCAGCGTAAAGGACATTGACCAAACAACCTTTGACCTGAGTGCTAAAAACCCCAACAAAAAGGAAGAAGCTGCTTTACGCCAACCGCAGGCAATTTTAGCGGAGATGAAAGCCCTGGACGAAGAAACAGCGCTGATACTTGAAAATTTAAAACTGATAATTGGTGCCTGATCATGGAAGATAAACCGGATAAAAACAGCCAGGACTACCAAATCCTCCTGAGCAGGATTTCGGATACCTATGCTTTTGGATATCAGAAAGCCGTTGCTGCCGTTAATTCCAATATGCTTGAAACGTATTGGCGCATAGGCCAATATATCGTTGAATTTGAGCAGGAAGGCAAATCGAAAGCCGAATACGGCAAAGCCCTGCTTTCTAATTTATCGAAAGATTTGTCTTTCGCGCATGGCAAAGGCTTTAGCCTGAGCAATGTGTATATGATGCGTCAGTTCTTTATCAAATATCCAATATTCCAGACGGTGTCTGGAAAATTCGGCTGCATGGTTCAATATGCCATGCATACTATTTCATCACAATTGTTTGTAAACAAATACCAGCTCAATTTGCCCGATAAGAAGGAACTGCGAAACCTGAAAGTAACCCAACCGCAAGATGAAAATGAGGACTGATATGAAAGACGAAATAGTAATATATCAAATAGATGAGCTTACCGCCCACCTTGAAGTAAGGGTTGAGAACGAAACTGTTTGGCTAAATCGCCAACAAATTTCATTGCTGTTTGACAGAGATATTAAAACTATTGGAAAGCATATTGCCAATGTATTGGACGAAGAACTAAAAGGATTTTCAGTTGTCGCAAAAATTGCGACAACTGCCTCTGATGGAAAAACATATCAAACAGAGCATTATAACCTGGATATGATTATTTCTGTTGGCTATCGGGTGAAATCGCAAAGAGGAATTCAGTTTCGTATTTGGGCTAATAATATATTAAAGGATTATTTGCTAAAAGGTTTTTCGGTAAACAATCGAATGAATCGTATAGAAGACAATATGGAAGCTTTGAAGAACAAAGTTAACGCAATTGACTTACAGATAAATAGTCATTTAATACCCTCACAAGGCGTATTTTTCAACAATCAGGTGTTCGATGCTTATGAATTAGCATCTAAAATAATCCGTTCTGCAAAAAAAAGCATAGTGCTGATTGATAATTATATTGACGAAAACACTCACTCATTTATCTAAAAAAGAAAAAGGTGTAAAGGTGTTGCTGCTTACCAAAAACACAAGCAAACAGATAAACTTAGACCTGCAAAAAGCCAATGACCAATACGGAAACTTTACACTAAA
>CAIPFN010000027.1 GCA_903864265.1 uncultured Bacteroidales bacterium
CCCTTAGCCAATAACCTACTGACCTGATCTGTGACATTCTTATAACAGGCAGTTATTCACAATAAAACAAATATAAAATGAAAAATACAGCGTTGATTACAGGTGCATCCAACGGAATTGGATTAGAACTGGCTCAGGTTCACGCCTCAAAAGGGGGTGATTTGGTTTTGGTGGCACGAAACAAATCTAAATTGGATGAACTTAAAATTGTGTTGGAGAAGCAATATAAAATTTCTGTTTTAATCATTTGCAAAGACCTTTCATTGCCCAATGCAGCAAAGGAAATATATGATGAAACAACCAAAAAAAATATTAAGGTTGACTATTTAATTAACAATGCGGGATTTGGCGACTTTGGAATGTTTGCAGATTCGGACTGGAACAAAGAACTGCAGATGATTAATCTGAACATCACTACTTTGACCTTATTTACAAAATTATATCTTCAGGATATGATTAAACGAAAAGGGGGTAAGATAATGAATGTTGCCTCCACCGCTGCTTTCCAATCAGGTCCGACCATGGCGGTATATTGTGCAACCAAAGCTTACGTGTTAAGTTTTTCCGAAGCGGTCAGCAATGAGGTGAGCGACAAGGGAATTACGATAACCTCTCTTTGTCCGGGTGCTACTGCAAGCGGTTTTCAAACTGCCGGAGCCATGGAAGAAAGTAAGCTTTTCAAGGGTAAAAAACTGCCAGCAGCGAAAGAAATCGCCGAATACGGTTATGCTGCCATGATAAAAGGGAAGACCGTTGCCATACACGGGATGATGAATTATGTAATGTCGAATTCCATACGGTTTATTCCAAGAGACATCGTTTTAAAGGTTTCACGTAAAATGCTGGACAAAGCCTGATTGATTCACACATTGGATAAAAATTCAAATCCATAGGATCAAAAAAAGACAAACGCATTTGAACACAGGTGGATAATGGGTTCCCGGCATCCGGTTTTATCCTTCAATAACCACATTAAACGCCCCGTCAAATACCAATACCGCATCTGCCGTAAGGCCGTCAACCCTGAGGCCTTTGATTTTGGGGGACTTCCCGGTTTGAACCAGGGTGATGCATTGTTTTTCGGTGAGCGTTTTCCCGTACTGATCAAACATTAACCTGAAGGTACATCCGCTTTTATATCCGCTGCATCCGTATGCGGTTTTGCCTTTGAGTATGGTCCCCATCCTGCATTTAGGACAGGATAAGCTGGCCATATCCACCGGTATTGGGGCATTTTTTTTAACAAGTGTTTTCTTAGCCTCCAATGCTTTGGGTGCTTCTGTTTTTTCCGTTTTCCTTACTTCCTCAGCCTGTTCAATAAATATCTTTTGATGCTGTTCCTGCTTCACTTCTTCCACCAGTTGCGACACCATTTCCTTCATTTCGGCGAGGAAGGTATTGGGATCGTATTCGCCCTTTTCGATCAGCCGCAGCTTGCGTTCCCATAGCCCGGTGAGCTCGGCCGACTTGAGCAGATCGTTCTGAATGGTATTGATCAGCTGAATGCCGGTTTGGGTGGGTACCAGGTTTTTCTTTTCACGCAGCACGTAATTGCGCCTGAACAGCGTTTCTATGATGTTGGCACGGGTCGATGGGCGTCCGATGCCATTCTGTTTCATCAGCTCGCGCAACTCCTCGTCCTCCATTTGCTTGCCTGCCGTTTCCATGGCCCTGAGCAGGGTAGCCTCGGTAAGCATTTTGGGCGCTTGCGTAAGCTTCTCCAGCAGATCGGGGATATGCGGTCCCGTTTCGCCTTTCACGAAGTTAGGCATGACCTGCTCCTGTTCGGTTTCGGCATCGCCATCCTTTTCGGTTTCCTTAACGGGATAAAGTACGCGCCAGCCGTCCTCCAGTATGACCTTCCCGGTCGCCTTGAACTCATACCTTGTAACCATCCCTATTACCGTGGTGTTGGATACAATACAGTCGGGATAAAAAGCGGCAATAAAGCGGCGGGCGATGAGGTCGTAAACCCGCTTTTCCTCCAACTGAAGGCCCGAAGGTCTCACTCCCGTGGGGATAATGGCATGGTGATCCGTAATCTTTGTATCGTCGAACACTTTTTTTGTCTTCCTGATAGGCTTTTCAAGCAGGGGCGCGGTGAAGTTGGCGTAGGGCTCCATCTGCCGGAGTATTCCATCGATTTTGGGGTACATATCGGTGGGTAAAAAGGTGGTGTCCACACGAGGGTAGGTCACCATCTTCTTCTCGTAAAGGCTCTGAATGTATTTTAGGGTATCGGTGGCAGTAAAGCTGAACTTCCTGTTGCATTCCACCTGCAGGGCAGTAAGGTCGAACAACTTTAGCGGCGATTCGTTGCCCTTTTTCTGCTCAAACGACACTATTTCGAAGAGGTTGTTCAGGATCTCTTCAATAATTTGGGCGGCTTCCTCCACCGTGTCGAAGCGACCTCCGGCCGAATTGAAAACTACTTCCCTGTATGTGGTTTTAATTTCCCAGTATTGTTTAGGAACGAAGTTCTGAATCTCCTCCCAGCGGCGGACGATGAGTGCCAGCGTAGGCGTTTGAACCCGTCCAATTGAAAGCACCCCTTTGCCGTCGGCGTATTTGAGGGTATAGAGGCGGCTGGCATTCATTCCCAGCAACCAGTCGCCAATGGCACGGGCATTACCGGCGGCATAAAGCCTGTCGAATTCCTTTCCGTCCTTCAGCTTTTCAAATCCCTCTTTGATAGCCTCGTCGGTCATGGATGAGATCCAGAGGCGAAGCATGGGCTTGCGGCATTCGGCCTTGGTAAGTACCCAGCGCTGTATGAGCTCTCCTTCAATCCCGGCATCACCGCAGTTAATCACCTCGTCGCACGCTGCCACCAGAGCTTTGATGGTTTCGAACTGCTTTTTTACACCGCTGTTGTCGATGAGTTTGATACCAAACCGTGGTGGGATCATGGGAAGAAGCTGCATTCGCCAGGACTTCCAGTGGGGGGTATAATCGTCGGGGTTCTTAAGGGTGCAGAGGTGACCGAACGTCCAGGTGACCTGATAGCCGTTGCCCTCAAAATATCCGTCCTTGCGGTTGTCGGCCTGGAGTATACGCGCTATTTCTTTCGCTACGCTGGGTTTTTCGGCTATGCAGAGTTTCATTTCTCGGTTTCAGAGAACAAAATTAAGCAAAATCGGGGGAGGAATAAGGTGGAAAGTGGCTTTGGTATGTAGTAGGCTGGGGTGCAGGGGTTTCGCATGGACATGGCTGCATATGAAAAATATAGGCATGGAATTTCAAATACGTTTTAAAAGCAGTCGCTGCAACTGTCAGTATTTTGATTTCAAGAGGACCTGCATCTGGAAGTTCGGCAAGGCAAGAATTAATCTGGTAATCGCAGCGGGGCTTTATGTAATAGCTTATGAAGCTTTTACAAAGACAAGTTGAATACTGACTACAAATTTGTGTGGTCTGGGGCTCTCCAGATCAAATACACCTGGGGCAAAATCCCTAAAGCTCTGTATTCTGCCATACTTCCGGCCCCTCGTTGCGAGGCGAATTCAGCAGTTTCGAAACTGGGAACGCATCCATTCCGGAAGAAGCATAGGGCCTGAGCAGAGAAAGAATTTCCTCAAGATCCTTACTGCCCAGCCAGGTGTTTTCATCATCACGTCTTAAAATTACCGGCATGCGGTTATGAATGGGTTTCATAAAGGCATTGGCTTCGGTGGTAATAATGGTAAAGGTATCAAGCATACCGCCCTCGGGCGCTTTCCATCGTTCCCATAAGCCGGCCATGGCAAAAATGGGATTGTTCATGATCACAATCCGGTAAGGCTGTTTGCCGGCATCCTGTTTCCATTCGTAAAATCCATCGGCCGGCACCAGGCAGCGCCTGCTGAACAGGGGAATGCGGAACGAGGCTTTCTCCGTAATGGTTTCGGCTCTGGCATTGATCATTTTATTGCCGATTGATATATCCTTCGCCCAGGGCGGAATGAGACCCCAGCGGTGATAGCTTAGCTGATGCGGATTTTCGCCGGTAATAACCGCCAGTTTCTGCGTTGGCGCACCGTTGTACCGCGGAACATAGGGCGCGGTTCCGCCTTCGAGTTCAAAGCGGAGATTGAGTTCGGCTTCATTTACGGTAAGGGAAAAACGGCCACACATGGGATTGAGGGGATTGATGAGATTGAGGGGATTGAGGTTGACGGGTTGACGGGTTGACGGGTAGACAAGGGGACAAGGGGACAGGGAGAAAGGGGGACATGGGGACAGGGGGACAGGGAGAAAGGGAGACGAGGGGAAAGGGCGACAGGGCGACGGAGGCAAAGATCAAACGAATGTACTACAAAACTGAAAGCAAACATCTTAGTAAAATCGATCGCCATTCTCCATGAAATAAAAAATTCTGCTTCCCTTCTCCTGCAGGAGAAAGTGCCCGAAGGGCGGATGAGGTGGAGAAGGGTAAGGGGATGAGGTTTCAAAAGTAAGGGGATGAAGTGAAAACGTTAAGTGGTTCATGAAACAAAAGCGAATATAGTTCATCCGTTGACTTCCCCTACTCTCTCAATCCCATCAATCTCCTCAATCCCCTCAATCCCCTCAATCCCCTGTTTAACACTTAATCTCTATCATAAAACAAAATTCTAACAACCTCGTGAATCCCGGCTTTTGTTTCGTAATTTTATCCTTTTAAACCAGTAGCCATGAAGAAATTTGCGATTATACTCGCCGGATGCGGAGTTAAAGATGGGTCCGAAATACACGAAGCCGTGATGAGCATGTATGCCGTAATGAAAAACGGGGCTGAATACCATATTTTTGCCCCGGATATTGCCCAGCATCATGTGGTTAACCATTTTACAGGTGCCGAAATGCACGAAACCCGCAATGTACTGTTCGAAAGCGCCCGTATAGCCCGTGGAATGATAAAGCCGCTCTCTGATCTTGAGATGCGCGATTTTGATGCGCTGCTGTTTCCGGGAGGGTTTGGCGTGGCAAAGAATCTTTGCACCTATGCCTTTAAGGGTGCTGCATGTACCGTTAACCAGGAGATTGCCAGGGTAATAAAAGAAGCTGTGAGCCTGAGCAAAGCGGTTGGTGCACTGTGTATTTCACCGGTTTTGCTGGCGGGAATTATTGATGATGTTACCATCACGGTCGGGCCTGATGAAGGGGATGCCCAAAATGTGAAGGCTATGGGAGCCCATCATATTGTCACCAAACCCGGCGAAGTTATTATAGACGAAAAGCACAGGCTTTTCAGCACGCCTTGTTACCAGCTGCCATCCACCATTGTACAGATTGCCGAAGGGGCCGATAATATTGTGAAGGCTATGCTAAAGGTGATGTAATCAGGAAATAAGTTTTTGCTGCACCATTTCCATTACTTCCGCATGGTCGAAAGCCAGCGGCGGTAACGCATTCAGGGCAAACCACTTCACACGGGCTGCGTCGTCGCCGGCTTCGGGGGCTGGCATATTTTCAACGGCAAAGCCTGTAAAAACAGTGGAGATGGTTCGGTGACGGGGATCGCGGTTTATTTTGCTGAAGGTGTGGAATTGGGTAAGCACAACGCCCCTTATCCCTGTTTCTTCCTGCAGTTCACGCAGGGCAGCATCTTCGAGGGTTTCGTCTATCTCCATGAATCCCCCGGGAAAGGCCCACATGCCTTCGAAGGGCGGGTTTTTGCGTTCGATCAGCAGCACGAAATGTTGAGCAACTGTTATCTTAAAGATGATGATATCCACTGTTACGGCCGGACGTGGATAGGCATAACTATATTTCATTCTTCCCCGCTTTCATCATTGTCATCAAAATTATCATTGTCATTATTTTCAGGCATTTCAGGTGTATTTCCCGAAGAGCCGGCTACGATCAGAACAATTTCGCCTTTAGGGGTATGGGCTTTATACCATTGCGCCAGCTCGGTTAAGGTGCCGCGGCGGTTTTCCTCATAAATCTTGGTGAGTTCGCGCGATACACAGGCCTGCCGCTCTGCTCCGAGGTATTCGGCCAGTTGTTCCAGGCTTTTCACCAGTCGGTAAGGCGATTCGTACAGGATAAAGGTATAAGGTTGCTTTGCCAGCTCTTTCAGACGGGTTTGCCTGCCTTTTTTATGAGGCAGGAATCCTTCGAACAGGAACCGGTCGCAGGGCAGTCCCGAATTTACCAGGGCCGGTACAAAAGCGGTGGGCCCGGGGAGGCATTCAACGGTGATGCCTGCCTGTATACAAGCCCGGGTAAGCAGGAAGCCCGGATCGGAAATACCCGGTGTGCCAGCATCGGAAATCAGCGCCATGGTGGTTCCTTCGGAAATCTGCCGCACCAGGTTTTCGGCTGTTTTATGCTCGTTAAACTGGTGATGGGCCAGCACTTTCTTATCTATCTCGTAATGCCGCAGCAGTTTCGAGGAGGTGCGGGTATCTTCGGCAAGAATAATATCCACTTCCTTTAAAATGCGGAGTGCCCTGAGGGTGATATCCTCGAGGTTGCCGATAGGAGTGGGGATAAGGTAGAGTTTCATGAGTGGGGTGTTGTGAGAGGTGAGTTGTGAGAGGTGAGTTGTGAGTGGTGAGTGGTGAGTTGCGAGAGGCGAGTTCTGAGTTCTGAGTTGTGAGTTGTGAGAGTGTGAGAGGTGAGTTGATGGAAAAGATTGGATTTCGGGTGAGGTTACTGCGGGGGGAGGGCTTTGGCCGGAAGTAGGTTCAAGGGAAGTGAAAAACAAAATCAGGAATACAAAAGTAAGCCTTTTAAAGCGTGACGGTGGATTTCCTGAAAATGATATACCGTTGACCAGGAAAGGGGGACAAAGGAATGAAGGATTATTTCTTACGGTTAGTTTCGATGGCGGTTTCAACCAGGGTTTCCATGAGCTTGTACCCGGCTTTGGTGGGATGCACGCCATCGAGGGTGTAGGCTGCCATCAGGCCTTTCCTTTCGTCGACCATGGACGAATAATAATCGAGGTAGGCAAATGCATTTTCATCGGCATATTTCTTAATCCAGGCGTTCAGCATTACGATCTTTTCAGCCGGATACACTCCTGGATTCCATGGGAAGTCGTAAGCGGGTAATACGGAGCACAAGATTACCTTTATCCCGTGGGCGTGGGCCAGTTCAGCCATCGACGCGATATTGTCTTCAATCATCTCCAGCGTCGAAGGCCCTGTATTGCCGGCAATGTCGTTGATACCGGCTAAAATGACCACTATAGCAGGATGCAGGTTAATTACATCAGGCCTGAACCTGATAAGCATCTGCGGCGTAGTCTGGCCACTGATGCCCCGGTCGATATAGGCTCTGCCGGCGAAAAACTCAGGGCAGATTTCTTTCCAGCCTTGTGTAATGGAATTGCCCATAAACACCACCCTGTTTTCACCGGATGCAGGAACAGGGAACTTTGCATTTTCATCATGATACCGGGCCAGGTTAGGCCAGTCATTTTTTAACCTGAACAAATCGGCTGTTTCCTCTGCAGTCAGGGTTTTCTGTGCATGTAAAAAAGGCCCCATAAACATGAGTATTAAAAATATCGTAAGGTAATGAAGTTTGTTTTTCATGATGTCTTTGATTTAAATTTGATTGTTCTTCTGTTATTGGATTGAAATGGGAAAATGGCCGGAAGGCGTTAGCTTACGCGGATGAGTGTATTTTCCCCAAAAGTACTAAGGTTTCCCTTTAGCCTAAACAAAACACTCCCGATTTATATTTTTTTGAGAGGTTGGGGCATTACAAGCATTTTTGGATAAAAAAACCAGCCCGCCTTTTCGGGCAGGCTGGTTAGTTACAGCAGTCGTACGGGCTGGAAAGTACTTATTAAATCAGGTCAACTGATCGGAAAGTGCTGTGTTAAGCAAGGTGACAAATTTTCGGCGTATGAAAAAAGGAACAAACTTTAGTCCTTTTACTGTAACATGTTTTACTGGTAACCAGGGTTTTGAGTCAGGTTAGGATTAGCATCCCTTTCCAGTTGCGGGATAGGGCATAACCATTTATCGTGGTTCACGTTATAGTTGATCCTGACAGGAGCGCTCATGGTACCCCCTTCGCAGGTATATTTGAATTCCTGAAGGTTGTTCATCACCTCGGTGCATACCCCAAGGCGGACGAGATCGTCCCAGCGGTGGGCTTCGAAAGCCAGTTCGAGCCTGCGCTCAAGAAGGATTTTGGCCCTTAAATCTTCTTTTGATGAAGCTGTGGCATCCGGCAGATTCACACGCTGTCGGATCATATTTAAGGCGGCCAGGGCAGCACCCAAATCACCGGTTTCGTTCAATGCTTCAGCCTTCAACAGGATAATGTCGCCGAGCCGGAGTAAATAGGGGCGATCGCCGCTGTTCCATCCGTCGGGATGTTTCTGCTTGTAGTTGAAAGGAACCGCAACGGAATTGTCGTTACACGGATTCCAGTTCTCATCAGCCCAGCCCGTATTGCTTACAAAGGTAATATTTGCATTTTTCCTGATGCTGTCGCCCTGGCTTTCGTAAGCCGCAACAAGGTCTTTGGAAGGTACGCAGTACTTTTGCCAGCCATCGTCGAGGCCCAGGAATAATTCTACGCCCCAGTTTGAAACGTCCCAGTTTCCTCCTACATAAGCTATTTCGAGAATAGATTCGGAATTGCCGTAATGGCTGCCGTCGAACAGGTCAGCATAATTGGACATTAAGGAATAGCCTGACGGGCTACCGATAATTTCGTTGCAATAATGTATCACTTTAGTATAGTCACGGTCGCTGCGTTGAGCCCAAACCTTTGCCAGTAATGCATTGGCTGCTCCTTTGGTAGCTTTTTCCCTGTCGATAGCCTGTCCGTTTCCATAGCTATCGGGCAGATCTGCCACAGCTACTTCCAGGTCTTTTACTATCTGGTCGTACACCTGGGTTTCGGTCGAACGGGAAAGATTGGTTTTAGATGGATCGGCACTGTTGGAGTTCAGTTCAATGGGAACGCCGCCCCATAATTTCACCAGCTGGAAATAATGAAAAGCCCTGAGAAAACTGGCTTGTCCAATAATTTGCTCACGCAGGTTATTTACATCGAGTGCAGGATCGTTTACCGAGTTCGCTTTCTCCAGAATCACGTTACAACGGCCAATACCGATGTATAATTGTGACCAGTTGTTATAGTTCGGGGTGTTTGCAACCGAGATGTTTACATTATCCATTTCGGCCAGGGGAGGGTCGCCACTTCCGCCTATATAGGAATTATCGGCACGCATATCCCCCAACAATACGTTAACCCATTGGTAGTATTCGTAGTATAAGGCCCTGTATGCACCATTTACGGCGTTTTCCAGGTCCTGTGCCGAATTATAGGCATTACCGGTGGTGAGTTCCGACTGTGGCTTTATATCCAGGAATTTCTTGCAGGAAAATAGGGTGACCATCAGCAAAATGCTGCCGACAAGCACGGTTGTATTTAGTATCTTTTTCATATCTATGATTTGTTATGTTCATTAAAAAGTAACATTCAGACCAACAAGAAATTCCCTTGATTGAGGATATGTGCCGTAGTCAACACCGGGGGCAATATTTTTCTCCGTGTTGCTGAATCCACCTAAGTTATAAACGCTGACCTCCGGATCGAATCCGCTGTATTTGGTAAAAGTCAACAGGTTTTCACTGCTTATGTATAGATAAACCCGGCTCACATTCAACTTGCTGATGATGTTTTTGGGCAGTTCATATCCCAGGGAAACGGATTTAACCCTTACAAAGGAGCCGTCCTCGATAAAACGGGATGAAATAAGGGAATTCGTAAAATCGCCATAGGTGGCTTTTGGCATATCGGTGATTTGTCCCACTGTAGTCCAGCGGTTGGCTACCGAGGCTAACTGGTTTGCTTCGAGGCTCATGCCTTCGGTTTCTATGCGAGAGGCATTGAAAATCTGGTTGCCCTGAACACCCTGGATAAAGAAACTGAAACTCCATCCTTTGTACATGAAGGAATTGGTTAACCCAAAAGTATACTTAGGATTGGCATTGCCGATTATAGTTTTATCCCCGTCGCTTAAAGTACTGTCGTGATCAAGGTCGCGATACTTCGAATTGCCTGTGGCCGGATCAACGCCGTCGAAAATGTATCCGTAGAATAATCCCAGGGGCTGACCTTCCTGGGCAATGGCTACAGTACCCCTGTCGGAGATATTGCCGACTTTGATGGTTCCGCCGTCGAGGCTGAGGATTTTGCTCTTATTGAAGGAAATGTTGAAATCGCTGGTCCATTTCAACTCATTGTCATTGCTCAGGTTGTGGCTGGTTACCTGGAATTCGATACCCCTGTTTTCCATTTCCCCAATATTCTTGGTGGCTGTGCTGCCCGGCAATCCTACGCTGGCAGGGATAGGCCGGTTAAGCAGCATATCCGTGGTTCGCTTGATATAATAATCGGTGGTGAACAGTATGCGGTTATCGAGGAAAGCGGCATCCATACCGATGTTGGTCTGCTTGGTAGTTTCCCATTTCAGGTTTTTGTTTTCGAGAGTTGTAGGCGAGGTACCCGGTACTACGTTGCCTCCATAGGTATAAATGGACCCGGCATTCACCAGTCCATAGGATGCATAATCGCCCACCTGGTCATTTCCCACTTCACCGTATCCGGCCCTGATTTTCATATCGTTGATAAAGCCAACTCCCTGAAAGAAATCCTCTTTCGATATTCTCCATCCGCCTGAAAAGGAAGGGAAATAGCCCCAAACATTATTGGTTGCCGAGAATACTGTGGAGGCGTCGGCCCTGAAATTGGCCGTTAAAAGGTATTTGTCATCATAACCATAGTTAACGCGGCTCAGAAAAGCTACGTTACGGCGCTGTGACGAACCGGTGCTGACAGTACGGGTGGCTCCTCCGTTAACCGTTTGTATGGCCATGCCACCGAATCCTTTTGCGTTGATATCGGAGGAAGTATAGTCGGTTTCGGATGAAACAAAGCCTGCCAGTGCCGTCAGATTATGCTTTTCTATACTCTTGGTATAAGTTAGGGTGTTTTCCGAAATCCAGTATATCCTCTGATTCGAGTTCAGGTTGGCCGTACCTTTAAAATTTCGTCCTCCCACGCTTCGGTATGGGTCCACCCAATCGGTATAGGTCCCGTTGAGTTGCTCGTAGCCGAACATAGTCCTGAATTTTAAGTCCTGTATCGGGCTTATTTCGGCATACACATTACCCAGGAAGCGGGCATTCACAAAAGCATGCTGATTTTCGAGCAGCAGTCCAATGGGGTTTTCCAGGTCGGGGATGAACGGATTGACTGCAAAAGTGCCGTCAGCATTGTACACATCCGTTACCGGTGCCCCGGTTATCAGGCTGTTAATAGCGCCCCACCGGCCTGTTTCATTTACGGAAACGTCCCTCCAGCGGTTATAGGAAATGCTGGTTCCCACTTTAAGCATTTTATTCACCGTATGATCGAGGTTGGTTTTAAAATTATACCTTTCAACTTCGTTTGTGATTTCAATACCCTGCTGTTTCATCCAGGAGCCTGAAATATAGTAATTGGTGCTGGCGTTACCCCCGCTCACCCCTAACTGGTAGCTTTTTGAGTATCCGGTTCTGAAAGCCTTGTCCTGCCAGTTGTTGTCGTAAGGATACAAGGACCAGTCGGTTGTTTTTCCCATATCCGTTACCAGTGATTTATACTGAGCCGCATTCAGCA
>CAIPFN010000028.1 GCA_903864265.1 uncultured Bacteroidales bacterium
ATGAGCAGCCCCGCAAAAAGGTTTATTTGTCGTACAGGTATTTTGCCATACCCGGTACAAAAACCAGTGAAAATAGTCCAATGCCAATTACCAACAAGGGGTTGGCGCCTGGCCAATGGACGATTTTAAACAAGATCCCAATGGATGATAAGGAAAAGGAAAAAGCCCCGGAAATAAAAACTATTTTTTTCATAATCAGGCATTTGATTTCTCTCCTACTCGTTAGGCTTTTCGGTTTCGCCCCGTTTTTTTCGGTGGTTTCTGATCTCCACCTTTACTGTTTTTCGGTGTAAAAAGCAGTCGGGTTTCGTGCTATAAATGTAGCGAATTTTTACTTTTGTCCGGGTAAAGTTTTATTAAACCGGACTTAATAATGCCGGAATCCAACGGGGAAAGATGGCTCCGACAAAGTACAGGTTGCCGGGAACAAAAACAGAAAGCAAAAAAAACACACGCCCGGTGTAAGGACGTGTGTGATCAGGTACGATCAGCTGTTTTTATTCTGATGCCTGTTGGATCATGCTTTGTAAGCCGGATAATCGGTATATCCTTTTTCGTCGGCCGAATAAAACTGATCCATATTGAGCTCCTGCGATAAAGGTTGGTTATGGACAAACCTTGAAACCAGGTCGGGATTGTTGATAAAAGGCCGTCCGAATGCAACCAGGTCGGCAAGGCCGCTTTCGATATCAGCTTCTGCTGTTTCGCGGGTATAACCTCCGGCAAGGATAAGTGTATTTTTAAAATTGGTACGGATCAGTTTCTTGATTTCAGCCGGTACTGCCGGTGCTCCCATGGCTGAATGATCCACAAGATGTAAGTATGCAATCCCCAGGTCGTTAAACTGTTTGGAAAGGTAGTCGTAGGTAGCGTCGATTTCAGGATAATGGGGCATATCGCTGGCTACTCCATATGGTGACAAGCGCACACCGGTGTGATCTTTTCCAATAGCATCTGCAACAGCAGCAACCACTTCAACTACAAACCTGCAACGGTTTGCTATGCTTCCGCCATAATTGTCGGTACGCACATTGCTTACCGGCGACAGAAACTCCTCGAGCAGGTAACCGTTGGCCGAATGCAATTCCACCCCGTCGAACCCGGCAGCCATAGCATTTTGGGCAGCGGCAACAAATTCGGCTTTGGTAAGTTCCAGTTCTTCGGCTGTCATCGCTTTTGGAAGCGGGAAATCCTGCATCTGCTGTGCGTCGGTCCACATCTGTCCTGCAGCTTTTACGGCCGAAGGAGCCAGTATCTGTGATCCTTCGGGCATATTCAGAACATGACTGATACGACCACTATGCATAAGCTGAACCACTATTTTTCCGCCGGCCTTGTGAACAGCCGAAGTTGTCTTTTTCCATCCTTCCACCTGTTGGTTGCTGAAGAGCCCGGGAATACGTGCATAACCCAGTCCGTTAGGCGAAGGAGATGTGCCTTCGGTAACGATAAGCCCGGCACCCGAGCGCTGCCGGTAATATTCTGCAATTAAGTCATTGGGAATGTTCCCGATAGCACGACAACGCGTCATGGGAGCCATAACAATACGATTTTCCAGATTTAAGCTTGCAACAGTAAAAGGGGTAAATAATTTGTATGCTTTCATATGTTTTGTTTATAGATTTTTCTCTATATTTAAACAAAGAAAGAGGTTTAAAGTTTTGGCCCCAAGCTAATAAATCAGGGATTGATTAACCGGGGATTACCTGTGATTCATACAGCCGCTCATTTAATTGATGAACAGGGATTAGCGTTGATGAATTAAAATCCATCAAAAAAGCAGGTCAGCTAATCCAGGTTTAGGTTCACTTGCGAGAGTTATACTTCAAATCCCGTCTTAACGGGTTAGTGCACACGGGCAAAGGGATTCATCGCATCAGCAGCTCATCTCGCCGGCATTCTTCTTAGCCGAAAGCAGGTTGTAGGCCCCTTTTACCACTACCCTGGCTGTTTTGGGGTCTAAGCCTTCGGGCAGTATGATGCCGGTATAACCGCCATCGGCAACGCCTTTATGCACTTCAACCATGCGGTATTCGGTAAAAGCCTTGCCGTTTTCCACTTTGTCGCGGTCGAAAACAAAGATATAATCCTTATCGTCAAAGCTTACAATGGCTGCGGAAGGCAAGGCCGTTACCTGGCTGCCATCAGCTTCTATAACGGCATTGACATACATGCCCGGGATGATATTTTTACAGAAACCATTTACACTGGCATAGACGGTAAATGTCCGTTCGGCATTTACTGTGCGGGCCGTTTGATAGATCACGGCCTCATGCTGTTCTGTTTCGTTGTTCAGAAAGAACCTGATTTTCTGGCCAACCGAAACTTTAACGGCATCTTTTTCGAACAGGGTGAGCTCCAGGAAAAGCTTATCGCTGTTAACTATCTCGAACAATATATCCGAAGGGGAAACATATTTTCCGATATTCACATTTACGGTTTTCACGTAACCGGAAATAGGCGATACCAGGGCTACGGATCGTGTTATGTTATCTTCGTTCAGGTTAGCCGGGTTAATGCCTACAAGGGCCAGTTTTTGTTCCAGTGCTTTCACCTGGGCTTTCAGGTTTTTATAGTCGGCCGTCACCTGCTGCAGGTTTTGCTGCGAATACACGTCTTCCTTGTAGAGTTCCGAATGCCTTTTATAGTCGGCTTCGGCAAAGGTGAGCTTATTCCTGGCTTCAAGGTAGTTTTGTTGAATATCCACAAAGTCCTGGTTTTCGATCAGGGCAAGAGTTTGTCCTTTTCTCACGGAACTTCCGGGCATCAGGCTGATGGTTTTAATAAAGCCACCCAGCGGCATACACACCGTTGCCAGGTTTTGAGGCGAAACCGTAACTATGCCATTCACTTTCAATGTTCCGCTCAGCGAGCGGGTTTCGATAGTGCCGGTTTGTATGTCGGCCAGCTTCACCTGGTCGGCACGCAATTCAATGATGTCATCTGCCAGGACTTCTGCTTCTTTTGTTCCGGCTGTTTTCCCCCCGTTTTTACAGGAAGTAAAAGCCGCCATCCCTAACGCGAGGATGAAGAGGAATTTTATGTTATTTCTTATCATGTTCATTTTTATTACAAGGTTTTGCCCGAAAGGGTTTCGATACTGATGATGGTTTGTATATAGCTGTTCAAAGCGTCGAGGTAGTTCTGTTTGATGGTCAGGGCGCGGTTGAGGCTCAGTACGTAATCGAGGTAATCCATAGCCCCGGCTTTGTAGCTGCGGCCGGATTGTTCGATGATGTAAACGGCTTCGGGAACAGCCTGCTGTTCGTAAAAATCCACGCTCCTGCTGTATTTCTCAACTTCGGCGATCATGGAACTGTAATTTAATGCCAGTGTATTCAGGCAGGCTTCGGTATAGTTCCTGGCCATATCCTGCCTGATGCCGGCGGCTTTTACCCTTGAGGCAAAAGGTTTGTACCATACAGGCAGTGCAATTCCAGCCTGTATGCCGTTAAAGCGGTCGCCGGGGCCGAAGGTGCGGGGAATGGAGTTCACCTCCTGCACGCCCTGCATCGTCTGGCTGAAAAATCCAAGCGAGAGATCGGGCCAGGCACGGCTTTGTTCCAGCCTTTTCTCCATGCCTGCCGATGCTTCCTGTTGCCGGGCAAATCCCAGGGCCGGATTTGCGGCCGTAGCCAGAGAATCGGGCAAGAAAACAAGGACTTGCTTTTTTAACAGGGTATCGGCAGGATAAAAGATTTCATCCGTATTTAACAAGGCCTGCAGTTTCCTGCCTGTGATGCCGGCATCGGATGTGAGCAGCTGGAGCTGGTTTTTTACTTCAAGACTTTGCGAACGGGCCGTGATCATTTCCAGTCGGTTGGTTTCACCGGTTTTGGCCCTGAGTTCGGCTGCGCGCAGAAAGCCCGAAAACAGGCTGTCCTGGTAAACCAGTAATTTCTGCTTTTCAAGCTGGTAAACCAGCTGCCAGTAGACCTGTTTTACCTGTGACGAAATTTCCAGCTTAGTTCCTTTCAGCTCCCATTCCCTGCTCCTGACAGCGCCGGCAGCCAGTTTACCCTGGTTGGCATAAACCGTCGGAAATAACATCGTTTGTGAGAGGGTAAAGCTATTGTCGGCCGCATAGGAATTAAACTTCCCATATTGAACGTCCACAGCCGTTTTGGGAATATCCCAGGCGGCACCTTTTAAAGCCTTTTGCTCCTCCACCCGGTAAGCCGACGAACGTACGCTAAGGTTCTTCTCCAGGGCCATGGTAACCGCTTGCTGCAGGCTGATACGCCTGTCTTGCTGAGCTGTGAGCGTTACAGGGAATAAGGATACTGCCATAAGCAACAGCAGGGCTGAGGGTATGCTTACTGCTTTCTTTTTAAATGAAAAACTGAACTTTCGTGACGAAAAGAGGATATAAAACACCGGAAGAATGATTAGCGTGAGTAAGGTGGCCGTGAGCAGTCCCCCGATAACTACCGTTGCCAGCGGCTTTTGAACTTCGGCACCCGCGGATGTGGACAGGGCCATGGGAAGAAACCCGAACGACGCCACAGCGGCCGTCATGATCACGGGGCGTAAACGCGTATGCAGGCCTTTGATAACCCTTTCGGCTATATTGGTGATGCCTTCCTTCTCGAGGCGGTTAAATTCGGCTATCAGCACTATCCCGTTGAGCACCGCCACGCCAAACAGGGCTATAAATCCAACGCCCGCAGAAATGGAAAAATTCATACCACGTAACCACAGGGCAAACACCCCGCCTATGGCTGCCATGGGTACAGCCGAAAAGATAAGGAGGGTTTGGGTAACGGAATGGAAGGTAAAGTACAGCAGCACAAAAATAAGCAGCAAGGCTACCGGCACGGCTATAGCCAGTCTGTCGCGGGCCGCCACCAGGTTTTGGAACTGCCCGCCATACGATATATAATAACCAGTAGGCAGGCTTACCTGCTTGTCAATTTTGGCCGTCACTTCATCGATTACACTTTGCACATCCCGCTTGCGGACATTAAATCCCACCGTGATCCTTCGTTTGGTGTTTTCGCGCGACACCTGGGCCGGGCCCGATTTTATTTCAACGGCTGCCAGCTGGTCAAAAGGAATCTGGCCTCCGTCGGGCAATAGTACGGTAAGGTTCTTCACATCATCGAGGCTCTGGCGGTAGTCCTTATCGAGACGCACTACCATGCCGAAGCGTTTTTCGCCGTCGTACACCACCCCAGCCTGGCTTCCCGCAAAGGCGGCTTTCAGCACACGGTTTACCTCGGCAATGGAAATACCGTACTGAGCCAGCCGGTCGCGATTGTAGGTTACCTGTACCTGGGCCAGGCCGGTTACTTTTTCCACATTCAGATCTTCAACGCCCTCGATGCCTTGTATAATCTTTTCAATCCCGTTAGCTTTTTCGGATAAAACATCCAGGTCGTCGCCAAATATTTTAATGGCAATGTCCTGTTTTGATCCTGAAAGCAATTCGTTGAAACGCATCTGTATGGGTTGCTGAAACTCAAACTTGACTCCTGCCAGCACCACCAGCTTTTCTTCCATTTTAGCCACCAGTTCTTCGCGGGTTTTGGCACTGGTCCATTCGGCTTTATCTTTCAGAGTGATGATGTAGTCGCCTGTTTCCATGGGGGTGGGATCGGTAGGGATTTCACCGGCCCCGATTTTACAAACAGTATGTTTTATCTCGGGGAAATTTTCGAGCAGAATGGTGTTCGCTTTCTTCACCTTATCGACGGTATTGGAGAGCGAACCGCCCTGCAGGGTGATAACACCCGCCGCCAGGTCACCTTCCTCGAGCTGAGGAATAAACTCACCGCCCAAACCGTTAAAAACGAATAAACTAAACAGGAACAAAGCGATAGCTGAAATGGAAACCAGCAACTTGCGCCTGAGCGCAAAAGCGATTACCGGGTTAAACGCTTTATGTATCCCATCCATCAGCCGGTCGGAGAAATTACGTTTGTGCAGGGTGTTTTTATCGAGGAATAATGCCGAAGCCACCGGAACATAAGTAAGGGATATAATGGCTGCACCCAGCAGAGCAAAGGCCACCACCTGAGCCATGGGACGGAACATCTTGCCTTCGATGCCCACCAGCGCCATAATAGGCAGGTACACTATCAGGATGATGATTTGACCGAAAGTGGCCGAACTCATCATGCGCCTGGCCGACTGGAATACGTTGTCGTCCATTTGCTTCTGTGAAAGCCGTTCGACACCGCTATGGTGATGTTTGCTCATGCTGATACGGTGCACCACACTCTCGACAATAATAACCGCACCGTCCACAATCAGCCCGAAATCGATGGCACCCAGGCTCATAAGGTTGCCCGAAACCCCGAAAATATTCATCAGCGAAATGGCAAACAGCATGGAAAGCGGGATGACCGAGGCCACTATCAGCCCCGCCCGTAAATTGCCCAGCAGCAATACCAGGATAAAGATAACGATCAGGGCTCCTTCGACCAGGTTACGCGAAACGGTACCTATAGCCCGGCCCACTAATTCGGACCTGTTCAGGTAAGGTTCGATGGTGATGCCTGAAGGCAGGGATTTCTGAATGGATTGAATGCGGGTTTTTACGTTTTCAATAACCTCGTGGGCATTTGCTCCTTTGAGCATCATCACCACCCCGCCCACGGCCTCGGTAGTGTCGACAACCAGGGCGCCGTAACGCGTAGCGCTGCCAAACCGCACCTCTGCCACATCCCTGATCAGGATAGGAACGCCGGCAGCACTGTTTTTCACCACTATCTTTTCAATATCCTCAAGGGTCTTAACCAGGCCTATGCCACGGATAAAATAGGCAGTCGGTTTCTTATCAATATAGGCGCTGCCGGTGTTCTCGTTGTTTTTTTCGAGTGCCCCGAAAATATCAGTCAGCGTAAGGTTCATACCACGGAGTCTTTCGGGGTTCACCGCAATTTCATATTGTTTTACAAAACCGCCGTAGCTGTTAATATCGGCCACCCCGGCGGTGCCCAGCATTTCGCGCCTCACCACCCAGTCCTGCAGGCTGCGTAGTTCCATTGGGGTGTATTTAAGCTCCAGGCCCTTATCTACGGCAAGACGGTACTGGTATATCTCACCTAATCCGGTCGAAATGGGAGCGAGTTCAATTTTGGCCATCCCGGCGGGAATTACTTCCTCCGCTTCCTTAAGCCTTTCGCTCAGTTGCTGCCGCGCCCAATACACATCTACCCCATCCCTGAAAACAACGGTGACAACCGAAAGTCCCAGGCGGGAAATGGAACGAAGTTCAATAATATCGGGGATATTGGCTACCGCCACTTCGATGGGGGCCGTGATAAAACTCTCGACCTCCTGTACCGCCAGGGAGGGGGCAAGGGCAATAACCTGCACCTGGTTGTTGGTGATATCGGGAATGGCATCAATGGGCAGACGGGTAAGGGAATAGGTGCCCCAGAATATGAGGGCCACCACAAATAAGCCCACGATGAATTTGTTCTTTATCGAAAAATAGATGATTCGTTCAATCATAATACGAGCTGAAAAAATTAACACTATACAGGATCAGTCCCTGTGCAATCCGAAGGAATGCAGGAAATGAAAAGGGTGCTCAGGTGGTATTATGCTGATTTAGGCGGCTGCCAGATGGAAGCGGATGCATCCGAAAAAAAACCTGAAGAAACAGGGACGTATTGTTTTTCGCTGAAAGAAAAAGAATGGGGTTGAACCAGGCCTTCCTGGAAGATAAAGGAGGTAGAACAGCAGTTACAGGTACAGAAAGGGGAACAATGATCGGAATCACCATGCTGGTGCGAGCCCTGTGAATTCTGCGCGACTTCGGTTTTATGCATATTAATATCCTTTGCCACATCAATACAGGGTATTGCCGTAAGCAGTATTAAATATAAGGAAAATATAAATGCGAAGCTCTTCATCTGGTTTTAATACGGCAAAAGTATGGGAAATATTATTTCTTTTGCGATAAACTTTTCGGAAAGAGCCGGATTTGTACCTTTAAGAGCGGAGCCAGCCTTATGGGTTATTGCACATAAGGTACCGTAAAACAGAATGTACTTCCTTTAGCCTCTTCCGATTCGAACCAGATCTTCCCTTTCATCAGCTCCACCAGGCCTTTGGCAATGGTAAGACCCAGTCCGGTGCCATCGGTTTTATGGCTCAGATCGATTTCGTCAACCTGCCTGAAGGCATTGAACACTATGTCTTTCTTACCCGAAGGGATGCCGCATCCCGAATCTTTAACCTTGAAAAGCAGTTCGTTGGAGGGCAGTTTTTCAACCGATAATTCAACACTGCCTCTTTCGGTAAATTTTACGGCATTGCTGAGCAACTTATTGAGTACCTGCCGCAGGTTCCTGAAATCGGTCCTGATCAGCGCTTCGTCCGCATTCAGAGCGATGTTGAGAACCAGGTCAAGCTTCTTCTTCCTTTTCTGGGCATAAAGCTGGGCCAGGAAGTATTCGTTTAATTCAGTCAGCAGGAGGATCACATTCCCCTCGGTGCTTTCCAGTTTAAGCTGCCCTACCTGCATACGCGAAACAATAAGAATATCATCGATGGTGGCAAGCAGGTCGGTAATACCCCTGCGGATAAAGCCGGAAAAATTAACTTTCTGATCGCTGCTGAGATCCGGATCGGTGATCAGTTCGGAGAAGCCGATGATGGCATTCATGGGGGTGCGGATCTCATGGGAGATATTCTGTAGAAAAGCAGTTTTCAATTTATCTGATTCTTCAGCCTTGTCGCGCGACAGCCGCAATTGCTCCTCAATGGCATTCCTTTTTTTTAACTCTTTTTTAATCAGCAAATACAGCAGCATACCCGTAATCAACACATACGCCCCACCTTTGTAGGTTGATATAAGGTTCAGCGTATATGTATCCTTAAACAGGATAAACATCAGCCTGTCAGAAAACAATATCCACACGCTGCCTACCAGGATGTAAATTATAGTAATCCTGGTTGCAAAATTCCGTGTCTTGTTCTGTATTCCCTGGCCTGACCTCATACCTTAGGGTTTGCTTAAAATATGTTGATGTAAAGGTAGGAAGTCCGGGAATGTCACGACAGATTATTTTCAGGAAATTGAGATTTCCGTCCGGGGAACTCTTTCTAAAATGCCAGGCGTATCTTTTTTTTATTTCAGCAAAGGTTTAATGATTTCAGCTAATTTTGTGAGCCGGGCATGCCAGCGGCTCAATCCGGATTGTTTGCCCTCCCTTTTCATAACCTTTAATCATTTATCTGTATGAAAAAACTGATCATTTTATCTACCTTCATCCTGCTTTCTTTATTCAGCTTTGCCCAGTTTACCAGAGGAACGGTAAAGGAAAGCCTCAGCATCGACAGCAAGATACTGGGAAAACAGGTGAAATACACCATTTACCTGCCTTACGATTACGAAACCTCCAACCGCATGTACCCGGTTACCTATTTGCTGCATGGCTATGGCGACACCGATAATGGATGGATGCAGTTCGGGGAAGCCAACCTGATTGCCGACGAAGCCATTGCCAACCGGGAGATTCCGCCTATGATACTGGTGATGCCCGACGGGGGAGTTTCGTTTTACATCAACAATTTCGATAATTCGTTACGCTATGAAGATTTCTTTATACAGGAGTTCATGCCTTTTATCGAGAAAACCTATCGCATCAGGGCTGAGAAACGATTCCGCGGCATTGCCGGCCTTTCGATGGGAGGATTCGGCACCTTAAACTTTGCATTGAAATACCCCGATAAGTTTGCCGCCTGCGTGGCCTATAGCGCTGCCATTTTCTCGGAACAAAGCCTGATGGCTACCGACGAAAAAGGATGGGGCTGGATACTGGCTTCCCTTTACGGACCTTACCAGGAAGGTGCTGCCCGTTTAACGCCTCATTATCACAACAACAATCCTTTCGATGTTACCACCGCCAAAGGAAAAGATGCATACAGCAACCTGCGTATCATGCTCGATTGCGGCGACGATGACTTCCTCACCGACGATAACTGCCGGCTGCATATCCATCTCAACAAATTGGGAATTAAACACGAATTCCGCATGCGCGACGGAGCCCACAACTGGACATACTGGCGCTCGGGCCTGCCTGCCGGGTTAAAGTTTATCGGCGAGAGCTTTCACCAGCCCTAAGCGGAAATCTGTCGACAGGATTTCCAGCCCGGGATTGGATTTGCCGGAGTTGCTTCGCCCGGTTTCTGGCCGTAGATGTTTATTATAGGATGTCAGACAACAGGGGCGATTCGATTCTCTCGTCAGGATAATGCCTGTATACCAGCCGGAGCAAGGTAGGATACACTATCAGCAATAAAGGCAGGGCAATTACAAACCCGCCTATTACCGCAATGGCCAGGGGCTGATGCAGCTGGGCGCCGATTCCAAAACCCGAGGCGATGGGCAGCAATGCCACTATGGCACCCAGGGCCGTCATAAGCTTGGGACGGAGCCGCGTTGAAATAGCGTAAACTATGGCACCGTCAACCTGATCGGATTTCAGGCTGTGAGTGAATTGCAGGAAGGTAAAAATGGCGTTTTCGCCTATGATCCCCACTATCATTATGATGCCGGTATAACTTCCAACGTTAAGCGGAGTATGTGTGATGTACAGGGCCAGCAGGCTGCCGGCTATTCCCAGCAGGGAGATAAACATGATCAGCAAGGCAACGCGTATCCTTTTAAAAAGAAAGATCATTACCAGGAACACCAGTAAGGATGCCGAAATAAGAATCATCAGGAGCTCGCTGAACGATTGCTGCTGCTCCTGGTAAGCGCCGCCGAAACTGATATGATAGCCTTGCGGCAGGTGCAGTTTTGCATTAATTTCGGTTTGAATATCCTTCATCACACTGCCGAGGTCACGGTTATTGAGGCGGGCCGTGACAGGGATCATAGCCTGCAGGTTCTCGCGTTCCACTTCGGCCACACCCGGCTCTATCTGTATGTCGGCCAGACTGCTGATAGGTTGCAGCTTGCCGTTGGGCAGAAATACGGAACTTTGCCTGAACCTTTCCAGCGGGGTAAGAGCCGCTCCGGGGTATAACATCCTCACCGCGGTTAGCTGTTCTTTTTCATAGATTTCGCCAATCTGGGTGCCTTCGAGCTGCGTTTGAAGCTGGTTCTGGAAATCGGCCGGGCTGATGCCAAACTGGGCCAGGCGCTCGTTATCCGGTTTAATATTTACCGAGGGACCGGCAACAGTTATCCCGTCAAAGACGTCGGCGGTACCCTTTACATTTTCCACAATGGCGGCTACCTGCCTGGCCATGTCCTGTAGTACCCGGGGGTTATCGCCATAGATTTTCACCTCTATAGGCTGTGTCGAAGCCATCAGGTCGCCCAGCATATCGCCTATCACCTGGCCGAAATCGATCTTCAGGGCCGGCTGCGACGATTCCACTTTCCTGCGGATCAGGTCGATAACCTCATCGGTACTGCTTTTCCGGTCCTTCTTAAGCTGAATAAGATAATCGCCGTAATTGGGTTCGGTGATAAAGAAACCCATCTGTGTGCCGGTGCGCCGCGAATAGGAGGCGATTTCGGGGATGGATGGAAAGAGTTTTTCCACCTCTCGCAGCAGGCGGTCAGTTTCCTTCAACGAAGTTCCGGGAGGAGATGTATAATCCAGCACAATAGAACCTTCATCCATTTCGGGAAGGAAACCGGTTTCGAGACGCTGCGAGATATACCATGCCGAGAGTACCAGGAAAATGATAAAGATGAAACTCAGTGCAGGCCTCTTAATAAAAAAGGAAATCCATTTGCCCGAATGATGTATATGCTTAAGCTTCGTCTTCTTCAGTATGCCGCCTTTGCCCGAAAAAAGCAGGTAGATGACAGGCAAGCCAATCCAGGTAACAAAAAAGGAACATACCAGGGTGATCATCATGGTATTGGCGAGTATCTTGAAATAGGCTCCGGCCACCCCGCTTAACAGCACAAACGGCAGAAAGATAACGATGGTGCTGATGGATGAGCCTACCATGGCCGGGAAAAGGAAGCGTATGGATTTCGAAAGCAGCTCCCGGGTCGGGGTTTCGGGATGCTCCTCATGGGTGCGATGGATCTGCTCAACAACCACTATGGCATCGTCAATAATCAGCCCTATGGAAGCCGCAATGGCTCCCAGGGTCATGATGTTGAAGTTGTAACCGAACACATGCATCATCACCAGGGTAAATGCAATGGTGATGGGGATGGTTACCAGGATTACCGCACTGGCTTTGAACGAACGCAGGAAAAGTATGGCCACCGCTATAGCCAGCAGCAGGCCGAGCCAGAGGCTGTCGTTCACGCTGCGAATGGAATCGTTCACAAAGTCGGCCTGAACATAATAGGGTTTCAGTATTACCCCCTGGGGCAAAAGGCCGGTGTTGAGGGCTTTTACCTTTTTAGCCACATCTTCGGTAAGCTGGATAAGGTTGGCGTCGGGTTGTTTTACCACGGCCACCAGCACCGCACTTTTGCCGTCGGCATTTATACGCACATATTCAGCTTTCTCGGCAATATTAACTGTGGCAATATCCTTCAGGCAAATTACACGCTTGCCGCTGTTGCTGATAACCAGGTTCTGCAACTGCTCCAGATTTTCGACTGAGGCATCGGTAACGGTCAGATACAGGCGATTGAAATCGGTGAGGTATCCGTTGCTGGTCCGGAAGTTGGTCTGGCTGAGGGCCGTACTTACTGTTGCCGGGCTGACACCCAGCGTGCTCATTTTCTGCGTATGGAGTTCGATATGGTATTCCTTTGCTTTTCCTCCTATCACCCTTACTTCCGAAACGCCATCCACCTGCGAGAGGAAGGGTTTGATGGTGTAATTGGCAAGCTGGTTCAGTTCGATATTGCTCCGGCCCCCGGCCTCAATCACATAACCAATGACGGGCAGGATGGAAGGATTCATTTTTTCGACCGTAATCTGGGTGCCGGGTGGCAGCTCGTCTTTCACCTGGTTAATAGATGATTCGATTTGCTGTTTGCTCAGGTCGATATTGGCTTTCCAGTCGATGAAGGCTGAAATCTCGCAGCTTCCGCGGCTGGTAACGCTGCGCACATTTTTGAGTGAAGGCACTCGTTTGATGGCATTTTCGAGGGGCTTGGTAACCGTGACCATCATTTTATTCACCGGCTGCAACCCATTTTCGGCGATTACCTTTATTTTCGGGAAAGTAACTTCGGGAAACAGGGAGGATTGCATACGGGTGTAAGCGAACATCCCCCCGAGAAGAATGATCACCAGGAGTATGGAAACAGGGTTTTTATGCGTGACAAAGAAATTATTCATCCTTTCAGGTAGGGATTACTTGCTGATGATTACCAGGGCCGTATCGGGCAAGCCGTACTGCCCCGAGTAGATAATGCGGTCGCCGGCATCGAATACCGGTGAAGTGATCTCGATTTTCTGATCGGTCGAAATGCCCTTTTTAACCGGGACCTTAACGTCTGTGCTGTCGTTGATCAGTTTCATGACCCAGAAGTTTTCCATGATTTCGTCGGAAAGCACACAGGTCTTATCCAGCAGCTGGGCGTTGGCTTTGGTGGATTTTACCAGGAAAACGCTGGCCACCAGGTTTTCGGGTAAGCTTTGCGAGCTAAGCACTTTCAGCTCACAGAGCTGGGTCTGCGACACGGGATCGACAGTGGAAAGCTGTGATACCACGGTTGCGTTCAGCCTGGCCGAATCGGGCAGAACTATCGTGCAGGAAGTGCCAACCGAGGCATATTTTTTTAATTCATAAGGGATATTCAGCAGGAATACAAAGCTGTTCTGCTGAGCCAGGGTAGCCATGGCATCGCCATCGCTTACATAGTCATTTACAAATTTATTCACCTCGGTAACAATGCCCGATTCGGAAGCTTTAATCACGATTAAGCCTTTCAGCCTGAAAGAGGTATCGCCGGAATGAAATTTGCGCAAGGCCTCAGCTTCCTTTGTGCGTATGTTGAACAAGGGATCGCCGGCATGTACATAGCCTCCGACCCGTATAAAGCTTTTTTCGATATAGCCGGTCACACTTGCTTTTACCTGGTTCTTTTCCAGGTAAGCCGAAGTAGCCGGCAGCCTGATGCTTTCGCTGATGCTGCTTCGTTCGGCCGTGGTGACGGTAACGGGGGTTTTTACTTCCGGGTTGCTTGCAGAGCTTTCGTCGGCCCCGTTTTTACAGGCAGAAAAAACCAGGGCCAGGAGTATGATAGGGAGAATCAGTATTTTCATTTTAGGAAATTCAATTGGTTAATAAGCTGCATGCGGTTCATGCCGGCAATGGCCAGGCTGCTGCGGGTATTGGTGTAATTGTTCACCACGGCCAGGAAATCGGTGAACCGCACCAGCCCCTTTTCTATCTCAGCCTTATACACTTCAATAAGCTCCTTCTGCTGCAAAATCTGGGCGCTGATATCATTTATCAGGTCATCGGTAAGCCGCAGCTGTTCATATAGCTGACGGTATTGCTGGCGGTACTGGCTGGTATAAAAGCCGAGGTAAAGAGTGCGGGAGGTTTCGGCTATTTTGATCTTGCTGTATTGCAGCTCACGTTGCCTGCCATCGTATACCGGCACCGAAAGGTTGAGCCCTAAACTGGCACCGAAATGATGCGGAATCGTCAAAGGTGTTATGGCCATAAAGCCTGCATCAGCAAAGGCCTCGAGTTTGGGGAGGTAATTCAGATCAAGCAGGTTAAGTGCATTCAGGTTCTTCAGGCTGTCGACCCCCGATTGCAGCACTACCGGTGACTGCTGTATATCGAAGGGATGGGTAAGTTCTAAATCGGGCCTGGCAAGTTCAACCGAAGTGGTATCTATAATGCCGCAGAGCAGGTTCAACAGGGCGACATCGTTTTTATATTGAATAAACTGCTGTTTACAGCTGATCTGCTGCGCCTTTCCCGATACGGCCAGGTTCATCAGGTCGGTCTGCTGGTAAATGCCTGCTTCGACCAGGTATTTTACGCCTTCCATTTGCCCGGCCAGCATCAGGCTTACTTTGCGGTTAAACAGCAGCAGATCGTATCCGGCATAAGCCGTAATGTATTGCAGGGTGATGCTCTTTTTCAGATCCGTTTGGGTGATTATCTTATTCAGCCCCAGTGACTGCTTGAGCAAACGAATATTTTCAAGCTGTGCCGACTGCACTTTTTGATTGAAAAGGGATTGTTTTACACCTACAACAGCCGCGTAATTGCCCCCGTTGGTAATGGCTTCGTCGTAACCAAACTTACTGCCGGCCGGCGATATAAGGGCCTGGGAGGTTAAATTCACCTGTGGTTTGTAAGCGCACAAAGCAAGCAGGCTATCGATGCTGCCCGAGCGGAGCTGATTTTCATAATCGTTCAGCATGGGATTGTTCTTCAAGCCTTCGGTAAGGTAATAATCAAGGCTTCGCTGCTGCGGATATGCCATGGCCGCAAGCAGGACAGCAAAGAATAAAAAAAGAAATGATTTTACCATTGTTACAGGTTTCGGGCGAAAATAGCAATAAGCAAAGGTAGAGAAATATCAGTTGAAGCCTTTGAACCATAGCTCACTTACAAAAGAATATATTCAGGATGGTTTTGGACGCAAAAGATGCTGATGCCGGAAGTCGATAATGTACTGCATAGGTCCTTTTTTCGGATTTCTTTTTCCTGTTATTACTATACTGTAATTTCCTATAAAACGGGGGAGCATAACGGAAAGGCCAAACAGCCTGAGGGTTAGGGTGTCGAGAGTAACCCCAATCCCTCAGGTGGATCGGTACAGGCTAAGGGGGCTAACAAAGACTAACATTAATACTAACTACTCACTACTCACCACTCTCCTTTAACCTTTAACCTTTCTCCTTTAACCTTTTGAGCAGACGAGTAACCGCGCCTCCCGATAAATGGGAACAGGCTCTGAAAGGGGCAAAGGAGACAAGTCCTATAGATATAACGGTCCGCTGCACTTGCGGCTAATCCCTATTTTAATTATGCAAATATAGCGGTGCACTGCAAAACAGATATTGCGGTGCGCTGCACCTTTGGGTAAATGCATATGATTAGGCTACAAGTATTTGCGGTGCGCTGCACCTAAGGGTAAAGGCATGTTTTGCATTACTTTACCTTTGAATATAGAACAAGACGTAAAACATTCCATATCTGAAACCGTAGGGAAGAGCAAATCGCCGTCAATATTTATAGGTGCAGCGCACCGTCAATATTTGCTGTGGGCTTCATCGTGCGGCTAAAGTATGTTGTACC
>CAIPFN010000029.1 GCA_903864265.1 uncultured Bacteroidales bacterium
AATCTAAAAGCAATTCACAATAAGATAATCCATTTTTGGGAAATCAGTGAAGTGGAGACTTGTCAATTAAAGCTTCAGCCCGGAATCCATAATAAAAAAAGCCTCCCGTAAGGGAGTAAGGGAGGCTAACTGGCAATGCCTTAAAATATCGGGAATCGCACCTTATTTTTAGTCCTGCATCAACTGCCTATAAAGCGCGGTAAGAATAATAAAAGGGCTGTTGAAAAAAATATCAGTAAACAGGCTGAATAGGGCTATTCAATGTTATGGATAAGCAATATTAAAAACGTAAATCAGATATATGCTTGCATTGATATTGGCAGCCATAAAAAAAGCAAGCCGGGTGATTGCGGTGGGCTGCGGCCATGTCGTTTATGTATGGTAATTCCTTATGCTATATATCATATATGGCTGACGATGGTATTATTCGATGTATATAAACTGTATAATTTGATACGGTATAAATGATTGACATTTTTTTGTAATTTATCCTTCTCACATTGTAACTGTATTTCAAAAATGATTTTCGGGTTTGTACCGTATAACTTTCTGCGCTTACTTCCAGTTTATTGATTTCATTAACCAATCCTTGTATATAGTTGAATGCTGTTTGTGGTGATTTATATTTATGCTTAATAACATCCGATAGTTGTTCGATGTCTGTTTTTGCTTCTTCAGTTATAAATACCCGGTACTGCTTCATATTTTTAATTTACATTCTGAACCATAATGCTCGTTCAACTCTTTTTCAACTTCAGAAAATACTTCCTTAACGGTATATAGTTTTTTGCCGGAAACGCTGTTAGGTAATGGGTATTCAATTTTTGCCGTTTTGGGATGTTTGGCCACTTCACGGAGCAACCGTCGCCCGGTTGGTGTACTAACATCTATTTGAACTTTGACAGTATTCATTTGTATGAGGTATTAATTTGTTTAGCAAAGATATGTATTTAATACAAAAGCGGTATTTAATATCACCAACCTGCCGTATTTCCCTGCCTGGATTTAATCTGGATTAATGCAATCAAATATGCAAGCCAGAAGCAATTCATAGCATAAACCAAGCTTAATCCCGCCCGTTCAATGCTGATAACAACCAAACCTAAACACATTGAACATCACGCAAACGGGTTATAGGCAGAGCTAGCCAGCTCTATGCTGTCGCTGAATTCATTATCGATCAGGGCTTTTAACCTGCCTGGTTTATCGGTGATCATGCCATCCACGCCTACCTGTATAAAATCGCGCATGGTTTTAACGGCGTTTGCGGTCCAGGTATAAACCATTTTGAGATCATTCGACTGCTGTTTCAGCGCCACGGCATCCCGGATAAAGCGTTTGAATTTTTCGGGCGAAGCAAAGGGCGAACTGGTACCGTTGGCATACGTACAAGGCATTTGCAGCCGGGTAAAATAGTCGCTCACGCTGAGAGGCATATCCCCTTCGTCGACGCCGACGGCCTGGTTGTTCATTAAATATGGCTTTGCGGTGGCCAGCAAGGCTTTCCCCGAAGGATCGCCTACCGTTAACAGCAACGGGATGGAAACATGCGTTTTAAAGAAATATTCATCCAGTTGCCTGAAAAACTCTTTCATATACAGCAGGGAAGCGCTTTCCATTTCATGCGAATACACAGGCTTCAGGTCGAAAGCAATCAGGGCCAGGTCCAGGTTTTCGTGCGTGAGCGCCGCTGACAGCCCGCTTAGATAGTCCTTCAGTGTATGGTTTTTCGGATTTTCGGTAGCCAGATCATAAACAAAAAACTTCTCGTCGTATACCGGCAAATACCGGATATCCGGTTCGATGGCGTTGGCGCCGTTTTTCAAACACTTTATGGCGGCTCCCACCGAATTGGGATTATGGCCTATAATATAAAATTTGCGTTTCATCACCCAGGCTGTATTTCATCATGTGTATCTCATCCTAAAAAAAAGTTGACAATACAATCCTCTCAATCTCATCAATCCCCTCAATCCCCTCAATCCCATCTCCTCACCCCCAGTCTCCTTGTCCCCGTCTCTCTCCCTGTCGCCCCTTCTCCCTGTCGCCCCTTCTCCTTGTCTTCCCGTCAATCCCATCAATCCCATCAATCCCCTCAATCCCATCTCCTCACCCCAGTCTCCTTGTCCACGTCTCTCTCCCTGTCGCCCCTTCTCCTTGTCGCCCCTTCTCCTTGCCTTCCCGTCAATCCCATCAATCCCGTCAATCCCATCAATCCCATCTCCTCACCCCCAGTCTCCTCGTTTCCTCTCTCCCTGTCGCCCCTTCTCCTTGTCCCCCCTTCTCCTTGTCTACCATCAATCCCGTCAATCCCATCAATCCCGTCAATCCCCTCAATCCCATCAATCCCGTCAATCCCATCAATCCCATCTCATCCGCTTACTTGCTGTTGTTCGTCTGTATAGTGTTAATAGGCAATCCCAGGGTTGAAAATGGCAGCGACAGCCCGAAGAACCAGAAAGGATTATCCGTTTTGGTGTTGTAGGATAAACCTACTGATACCACATCCTGTAAAAAGGTGACTACACCGCCTATCCCGATTTCAGGAACTCCGTCCAGGTCAAAATCGGGAGTGGAAATATTAAATCCTATGCTGGGCTCGAGGAAGTTCCAGGTCCTGGAAGTGCGTGAACCAAATTTAAACAATAAGCTTCCGGAAGGGGCAAACTGGAATTTGTTGGCCAGCTTCACCTTATCCGAGAAGTTAAACGGCTGGGCCAGGATTACACTTACGTTGGAAATGGAATAGATATTCACCTGCTGAAGGGTAAGCACGTGTTTCTCTATAATTACGCCTTGCCTGTGTTGTAAGCTGTCGTCCTGGGTGCGGATCAGCAGCTGCACCTCCAGCTGATCGAGGCTTGCCCTTTTCCCGGTGCTCTTCAGGTTGATAAAGCCAAATTCGGGTAAGTCCTTCAGGCTGTAGCCAAATACGTCCTTGCCTAAATTCATGCCTGTGGCGGCTACTTCCTGCGAAGGACGGAGGAGCTTTGCCGTGAATGACAAAATGTTGTACACTTTCCCCAGGTCCTCTTTCAGGAGCGCTTTGCACGAATCTAATTCAGTCCTGATCCCTGCAATGGATTTTGTGTCGTTGTTCAGGGAAGAGGGGCATGCCGACACGAGCGAATCAATGGTCAGGGGAAAGCGGGTGGCCTCGTTTATGAATTGCTGCTGAACCGAATTGAATAATTCGAGTGCATTTTTGTCCTTTCCGTTCCATTCCCTGATCTGATTGATGATATTCAGCAATTTAGAGTACTCATCGCGCAGGCTGTTCAGGAAAACGCCGGCAGTTTCGGCATCCGCCTTAAAGAGGTTCTGCCTGTCGGTATATACCGACTGTATATGGCTAAGGGTCCCTTCAATACATCCGGCTGACCTGAAGTTCTTCTTCAGCAGGTCGCCAATGTTGTCAAAATTACTATTCACCAGGGTGTTGAGATTGCCGGCTAAAGCCTGTGTGCCTGAGAAGGCTGCGACATCCTCTTTTGTAAATGAAGTTACCCATCGCGGCACTTCATAAAACTCGCCCAGGTTATAGTCGTCAAAGTTCTGGATATGGACTTTCCGGTATCGTTCGGCCTGGGTATTCAGGAAAGCTGAAACCTGTATCCTGATTTTTTTCTGGTCAATGGTTTGTTCCAGGGTTTTCAGGTTGCCGGCAATTTCCTGGTTTAACTGTTCAATAGCATACGGAATATAGTAGTTATGGTATTTCATGCGATCCGGCAGCGGTAGATTAATGAACTGGTGATCATAGGCATCAAACTTCTGCCTCAGGCCGGGGGTTTTGAACATGATCAGGTAAAAGGCCTTCATGTCGGACGAGAACTGCCCCAGGGCTTCAATTTTCTTTGAATCGGGGAGGCCTGTCATGTCCTTGCCGATCAGTTCCAGGAGTTCTTTCTGGTTAGTCAGCAACAGGTTAAACCTTTGAAGTTCATTTAAAAGGTCGGTATTGCTGTTTGAGGTGCGGCTGACTATGGTGTCGAGAGCAAAGCGGTTCAGCCTTAACTTCAACTCGCTGTTGATATCCACTATGGCCGGGGGGCTGACAATCAGGCGTTCGGAATTTCCTGTCGTTTCCGAAATACTGAGGATCTGGCCTGACAGCGGGCCACAGAAGAGGTCTAAAACTATAATCAATGCCAGGGTTCTCATGCTTAGGTATTGTATTGAGGTTCGCCGGCAACCACAAAGGCGTAGTCGATTCCGGGCATATCGATTAGATCGCCTTTGCGGATATACGCGGCAGGTTTGTTAGTGGTGGAAAGTGAAAATGCTACAACCTCCTCCAGGTTATCCTCAAGACCGGACAACTGGTTTTGGAGGGCACCGGCGTCGGGGTCTTTCAGCCATACCACGTACCGGTCAATGCCCATGGGGTTTTGCTGGGCTATTGGGTCAGCCAGGTCGATAAAACCGGAATCGGGAGTTAAAACAACGAGTTTAAGGCTCATCGTATTAAGTATTTCGGCAGGAAGACTTTTACTGCCGATAATGGTGTTTTTCGAATAATCCATGGTTCTTATTCTTTTATTTAGGTACTGATATTTTTATTTATAGAATACATTCACTCGTTAACATCCTGCTTTGTATGCACCACCAAATTCCATCCTCCAGATTCTGAAACCAAAAATTTCCCGTTTCCGGCAACTGAAGACTCAATCCCGGTCGCAGGTTTAACAGTTCGCTGCTACCGCAGCATAATCCGGCCTTTCCCACAATCCCTCCCCATTGGTTTCATCAAAACACACCTCTAACCATTCCCTCTTTACCCTTCCCTCTTTACCCTTCCCTCTTTATCTTTCTCCTTTCTATCCACCCACTTGAACCTTTCTTCCCTCTCACTTTAACCTTTAACCTTTAACCTTTAACCTTTAACCTTTAACCTTTAACTTTTCATTTTTCATTTTTCACTTTTCAGAACGCACCTTCCCATCTCACTCCACGGCCCCGCTCCAGAAATAATTTCCTGCCGCGTCCATATACCATTTAGCGTTCCCATTCACCGTTTCGCCGTTAGTCACATAGCCTATGTATGAAATGGATAAACCCGGGCTGATAATTTGGACCACATCTGCTTTTGTGGTTGGTGCCCCTTTGCGGACATTCAGGCGGTGCTGCACTTTCCCGCTTCCCTGCAGCGAAATAAAGGTATATTGAGATGCCACTACTCCTGTACATTCATTATACTCTATTACAATGTCTTTCAGAAGCTGATCGTAGGTCCTCCTGCTTTGCAGCAGTCCTGTAACGGGATCTGTTTTCCTTCGCGGATCCAGGAAACAATGCCCTACTATGCTTTTGGAAGGATCGAGTCCATAAGTAAAGCATATTTTGGCGATCACCCATATGTATTTCCGGTAAGATTCGTCGGCATTGATGTTGTCGCCGTAGCAATATTCCACTCCAATGGCTGCATCATTCGCGTTGTAGCCGAAAAGCTGGTTGTCGGTAGGCACACCGTACAGCACATGCCAGGCTTTTTCCTGCTTGTTGGCGGTGAGGGCGGGTATGCATTCGATGATTTCCTTGTCGTCGACGAAAATATGAGCCGATGCACTCATATCGTCTCTTGAGTTCTCGTAATAATTCCTGTTTCCCCGTGCCGTGGACCGCGGGTTTCCGGTATCGTGGGCTACAATGAATTTAACCCCCGGCGACATAATCTGCCCGCTCCTGCGCTTCGAGGGAGTGGTGAGGTATGCCGGTGTAATGGTATATTTTTCGTTGAATGGCATGGCTTTGTTTTTTATGCAACCGGTGGAATTTCATTTTCAGGTGTGGCGTTGGGCGCAGCAGTCGTGGCATCAGCAGTTTTATCGGCAGTACCTTTGTTCTCTGTTGTTTTAATGGCAATATAGGTTCCTGAACTCAGTCCTAACAGCACCAGGGCATTCTGGTTGAAGTTGGGAATAATGGCGGCGAATGAATCGTTCAGGGCCTTCAGGTGTAAAGCCCTGGCCTGAACCGCTTTTGCCGCGTCGAGAACCGGATTGGCGTCAGCCAGGTACCCCTTGTAGGCATCGTGGAAAAAATCCAGGTTTTTCCACACTTTAAGGAAAAACCAAACGGCAAAAATGAGGTTGAACAGCACAGTTTGCAGGCGATGCACGCTTACTCCGTTTTGATCCGAGAGGATATCGATGAAAAAGTGCTTGCCGCCGCCCTCGTCGTTCTGGTGCCGGGTAAGCAGGCTGTTCGACTGGTCCGAAACGTCGGTGAGGGTGGCTGCGGCTGTGGTGATGGAGCTGATGCCCAGCACCACGAGTATGCCGTCGGAAAAAGTGGGTATGTTCATATCCGTATTGTATTTATTGAATACTACGGCAATAAAAGCGCAAAGCACAAATCCCATCCACCAGGCTAACTGTACTCTCGAAAGGCTGTAGGGTTTGTTTTCGGCGGTGCTTGAATCGCGGAGAAGAAGGTACTTTTTGTCCAAAAGAATTACTGCAAAAAGATAGATCACTATCCATGCAATCATTAATACGTGAGGATCCATATGTTTTGGTTTTTTGCCTACTCTTTAAGCGGGATTTTCGGCACTCTCCCGAGGTATTAAAAATCAAATTTCAGTATCCCGGTCCGGTAATAGTAAAATTCAGAGTTACGCCTCCGGGTTAATCCAAGCAATTCCCTGCCTGCTGCCTTATTCCACCTGAGCCACTGGCTTTCAATTGCGGCGTAGTTTACGGGATCGGAATTGATGAGGCTAAGCAGTGTGGAGTCTTTCAGGTTTTTAGCTCCCAGGTTATAGCAAAAACTCACCAGGGCGTCGAACTGCTGCTGGCTCACATCGTCGCGTGTATAGGCGTCGACCATGGATTCAAAATAGGACAGGTCGTTCCTTAGGTATTGCAGTGCCTGGACAGCGTTGCAGCTGTCGCCTTCCTTCACTTTAACCGCGTCGGGGAAAAGGGTGGTTCCATACCCAATGGTCCATACCCGGGCAGGGCAGAGGTAGGCTTTTAAAAACAAGCCTTCAAAGTGTTTGATTAATTCAGCGCAATCAGGTGAACTCTCTATTATTTTGGACATGAAATATTTTTTTAATTATATAAGGCAGTATGTGCCAGGATGAGGGGTTTTTCACTTTTGGGTTTGTCAGCTGATTCTAATTGGAACAGCTGATTTTCTTTTCATCAAAGTTTCTGAAGCAATCTTCGTTCAGATCGTTCATCACGCAGAACTGCCGGCAATATCCGCAGCTGCTTCCGTAAATACGCCCTTCATACATAGGCGTGCCTTCGGGAACCTCCACCACCACTATGGCATCCGGGACTTCCGTGAGCTGCAGTATCTCTTTTATTTCTTCGAACGATGCTATTTTCCCCATGTCGCAAACATCGCTGGCTTTCACCATCCAACTGCCCAGCCTGTTGCCGGAGTAGAATCTTAAAAATTCATTGATGCCCTCGGTGGTAAACTCCACCACTTCTCCGTCGTACCCCGATTTCATGCTTTGCCATTGCGGGTAATTGCACCTTTTACAGGGTTTTTGTTTGGAAGCGGCATGGCAGTAATTATGGCTGATATCCTGTATGTCATCACAGGTTTGAGCATACGTATATGCGAAAAACAGGAACAGGCTAAGGGTGAAGGCGATTCGTTTCATGAATTCGGTTTTAACTTGTGGGTTGACTGTCAATCCAGTCCGGATTGGAAAGATGGCTCTTTATCGCGTCCACATTGCCATGCGCTGTTACCAGGGCTCCCCTGTGTGAAACCGGATCCAGCAGGTCGTACTTAAACCAGTTGCCTTTCCGGTCGGCTAAAGGCAGGCTGCTTTCTTCGGGCGGACAGATATAGTCAGCAGCAGCTTCGCCTATGGTTTTCATTAGTGGGAACCTGGATACGTCCGACATGTCAATATGAGCCAGCACCTCATCAGGCAGCTCGTGAAGCCAGTCGGCCTCCACTTCGGGTATATGTTCAATTTTCTTATCCGGCAGTTTATGTATGGCCGCCGTGTCGAGTGATAGCTGGAATCTCCTGAAATCAAGACCTGCAATCAGCCCCCCTCGAAACAGGTCGACCTGCATTTCGCTGGCGTCTTTACTGGTTTCGTCCATCACGTAATTTAACCAGAAAAGGGTGTCGGGGCCTTTGGGGTTACCGGCTTTCGCCGGATCAACGAAACGCAGGCTGGTGGCCGTTCCGAAACTGAACACGGTTAATTCGTCCTGCTTGTATTTCCCGGCCCCGCCGTAGAACAAAGCTTCGAGTACCGCCGATCCTACCGGGTTGTTATAGGTGGTGGTTCCCCCGTCAACAAATCGTTCGAGAGGAGAGAAATAGGTGGGTGCCGACATGGTGGCTTCCATAACACCTCTTAAAAGCGCCGATTTGTAGGTGCCTTGTATATTCCCATTGTTATTTATGCACGAAAAAAAGGTTTCTTCTCCCGCGGCCATATCTTTGGAGGTAAACAGGCAATCCAGGCCGTTTGCAAGGTTTAATTCCCCGAGGGTGCTGTTCCCCAGCAGCGTTTTCAGCAGATTCCTATAATTCTTTTTGTCGAAGGCAGGCGGATTATAAAACCTGTTTGCAAATACGCTCCGTTTGGTAAAGACCCTGGCTACGAGTTTTATATAAAGTTCCTCGATTGTAACGGCGTCATTCCGGCTGAGTATCAGGCCGGCAATGATGGCGCCGGTGGAGGTGCCTGCTACCATATCGCACCATTCGTAACAGGGACTGCCGGCAAGTTCTTCCAGCCGTTTGAGGAGTTGCAGGGTAAAAATGCCCCGTATGCCTCCTCCGTCAATACTTAAAATAATTTTATTACCGGGCTTAATCCCCAGGTTTTTCAGGGCTGTTTCTTTCGATGTGTCCATAGGTCAGTATATTAATTCATGGATTTACATTCCCGACAGTCGAAAATTAGTTTGCAGGGCAGTCGTACGGGGGATTGAGGGGATTGAAGGGATTGAGGGGATAGAGGAGATTGATGGGATTGATGGGATTGAGGTGATTGATGGAATTGCGAAGATTGACGAGAGAAATAGCCGGGATTGGAAGAGGGCAGTAGTACGATATAAAAGGCAGCCGTGATAGGGGGATTACTTTAGCTGATGGAATACGGTTTAACAAAACCCAAAGTTACGTTTATAATGACCCTTTTAGCAATAGCACAAAAGCGTCATAGGTTCCCATGTATATTTTACAGGAAATATGATTTGATTATGGGTAGTCTGAACTTTTTGCCTGCTCGATACCTGCTTTTCGAAGCGGTTTGCCAATGAGTTTATAACTTTCGAACGCTGGTATTAATATGATTTACCTCAGTAATATGATTTACCTCAATTTTTTTTTAGAGGCTGTTTCATTTTGAAAGGGCTGGCTGTCGCAGCGCCGTGAGGCTGGGTATGTGCTTCCATCAGGCGGCTACCCAGGCATCCTTCCTGATTTTCCACCTGTATTTTAAATAAATACCTCCGGCCGAAACCAGGAAAATCGTGCACGACATAAATTGCCCCGTCGAAAGGGGGCCTATCCAACCCCGGTTTTCGTCGCCCCTGAAAAACTCGAGCATAAACCGGCAGACTGCATAACTCATCCAGAAAAGGAAGAACAATACCCCGGGTTTAAACATTTTTTTCTTCCAGAGAACCGAAAAGACCGTTAACAGGATCAGCCCTTTGAGCGAACCATATAGCTGAACCGGATGCACCGGCAGCGACAGGGTATCGGTTAAGCTGATTAATCCGCTATACAAATGATCGTAATAGGGGAAACTGCCTTTGGGGAACTGAACCGCCCAGGGCAGGTTGCTCAATGTGCCATAATCATCCCCGTTGAGGAAACAGGCCCATCGCCCTATCATGGGACCTATGCCGAGAACCGAAGCAATTACATCAAGGTATTCCCACAGAATAATGCGATGATACCTGCCGTATAAAATTATTCCGCACAGGCCTCCCAGGTATACTCCGAACGAAACGGTTGCGCCGTTCAACTCGGTGAGTATGGACGGATGATCCATGGTATAGCTGATATGCTGTACCAGGTAAAAAATTCTGGATCCCAGCAAAGCAGCCACCGCAGCCCAGATAGTGATACCTGCAGCATGGCCTGTATCCAATAATGCGGATTTACTCCGTTTCAGGAGAATGATAATCCCCAGGCCCAGCATGATGGCATAAACGAATGCCGGGTCGGGGATTATAAAGCCGAAGATGCCTGTATGAAAATAAGCATTAAAGAAATCAACGAGTCGGGGGCGCATGGGTCAGATCCGGCTATGATACATATTTCATCTTTCTTCTCCGGTAAATGATCAGCACGGCAATCGGGAGAAGCGGAATCAGGGCCATGGCGGAAGATGCCTGGCCGGCTGAAGAAGCGGTGCAGGAGCAGTCCTTGGTTCCCGTGCCGTTAATCGCGGCCCGGCCAGCCGGTACAGCTGCGCCCAGGAAGTTATTCCCTGGCTGAAGGGATGTGCGGGTATTGCCCCCGTTTCCATCGCGGGTAGTTACTTTATAATAAATGTCGGTGCCGGCTTTCAGTGTATTCCAGTTGGCAACGGGCAGGGTCCACGTAGCGGTTCCTCCGGCGGCTGTGGCAACGCCTCCCTGCCATCCGCTGCTTACCAGGTTGGTTGTAAAGGCTTCATCGTTGGCAACCTCAATCATATACTGGGTGTTGAAAGGCAGGGTTCCTGTGGTTACCACGTTATTCCCCGAAAAGGTATAGTCGTCGCCGGTCCAAACCGTAAATACCGGGCCTGAAGCATTGTTGCGGTTCAGGTAGGCATGATCAATATCAATGACGGCATCTTTGGGCGAAAGGAAAATCCCGGCACTCGCATATCCCGCCAGTAATTTATGAATCATGCGTGAGGACTGGTATAAGGGCGCAAGCTGTTTGAGTAAATTCTGATAGGAGTCGTGTATGGATTTATCGGAACCATCCAGCAAAACGCCTACACCAGCCGTGGTTTCTGCTTTGAGCGTATTCATATCCAGGCTCAGGGTGCCGAAGGTGGTGGCGTCATTCATGCGCTGCCTGGCATTCCACATGGCCCAGGCGATAATTTGCCCGGCCGAATGATTCTCGTTGCTGGCTCCGGCCAGTGATTTATGGTCGGGGAACACATCGAGGGCTTCCATTTGCCTGGGGAGCCATCCGCTTTGAACCGGCGTCGGACAATTGTGCGCAGTCCAGCCAGCCACGATATCCATGTTGAAAGTAGTGCACGACCAGTAATCGGACATTCCTTCGTTCAGAGCCCCGGTCATATGGCCGCCTCCGAGGGCGTACTGCATGCCGTCGAGGACGTGGCCAAATTCATGGGCAACAACGGTGGCATCTATGGCTGTATTGTATATGTTTCCACAGCCTGTAGCTCCGGTTAAGGTACCCGAGCAGGTAAAAAATGAATTGGGATGAGCATTGTCCTCGCCTCCCTGGTTAACGGTAATGTTAACCACTCCGAAATTTTCGGAACCTATCAGCTCATAATATTTGCGTTCGTTGAAGGTATGAGCGTAGGTATTTACCTGCTGGAAAAGTCCATTGTATCCAGGCAGGCTCACCTTTTCGACAACGGTTCCGTTAATGGGGGCTATATTGAAATTGGCAGTTCCCGAGCCGTCGTCATTTACCTGAACCACACCTGTGGTCCCGTCAGCACCTGCATTGGCCATGGTCATATACCCGGTTTTGGTCAGGGTATATATGCCGCCGCTTGGGGCGTTCACCTCGAAAGTCATCTCTTTTGTGCCTGCGAAGGGATCGGGGTTAAAAACAAGCCCTTTTGCATTGTCGGAGAAAAAGAACAGGGGAAACAACTGTAGCACCTTGCCATTTTCGGCATCTATCCATACTTCGTAAGGCCCGTCGGCGGTGACCGTAGTTTTCCAGGCATAATTAAAACCGTCGGCATAGGGAAGCAGAACCATCTCGCCTTTTTCACTGCCTCTGATTTTTTCATATTTATTTTCCCTTCTCAGCTGTTCAATGGCTTTGGCAACGGCATCGCCCAGGGGGAGTGATCTGTTGTTGGATGGTTTCACCGTGTTGTAAAACTTCCCGTGAACGGATGTAATTCCGTTGGCGCTGCGGTTCGAAACGCTGATGGCCGTGTTGTCGATAATTACATCTTTAAAGTACTGGTCGTAACGGTAAATAGTTACGGAACCGTCGGCCTGCAGCTTTAAATCGTTCCCCAGTTCATCCAGCATGTTTGCGGATGATTTGCTGGCATCGTTCATTTCCCGTTTCAGCTTTTCCTTTTTCGATACTTTTCCCAGCCTGATCTGTTCATCAATATATCCGGGGTTAGCCTTTAGCGTGGTTGCTTTTATGCTCTGGCGCAATTCCTCATCCATCCTCAGCGGACTTTTCAAAGCTTCGAGGAAAGAAGAGATTATTTGCTTTGCATCTTTCTGCTCTTTGAGGCTTTGGCCGTTAATGTTCAGCTGGAAGTTTTCCCCTTCGAAAGCCGGCAGCTGTCCGCTTGCGTTTTTAAACGGAACCTGCCTCAGATTATATTCCAGCGCAGGCCTTTTTTCGAGGGGCACATATACCGCTTTGATTTTGTAGTAGGTGTCGTCCGGCTGGGGTTTTTGTGCATACAGGGCCGTACCGGCTATTCCCGTAAAGAACAGGATGCCGGAAATTATCTGCAAATTAAGGTAGTGTTTCATAATTGATTTGATTAGTTAAGGTGATTGAAGGTGTAACTTTACGGAATGCAGTATGTAATGGCATCCCTTCCGGTGGGGAAGCATGCGGCAGAAGTTTTTATCCCTGAAAGGATTCAGGCTTTAAAATTGCCGGTATCCACCCATTCATTTTTCAGCAGCGACCACCAGTCGTCGGCAAGTCCCTTAAGTACGTATTCGTACGGAAGCCAGCCATACCCTTTGTCGCCCCAGCCGGTTCCCCAGGAATTGCGTATAAGGAAAGCTCCGGTAGTTTCTTTTGCACCGGCAGCCGTGTTTTTGATTTTCATTTTATCGTCGTATCCGGCAACAACTATTGCATGGCCTCCCGAAATTTTATCGCCTTTCACCGGGAAGGGGATTTTGCCGCCCGAGGCATCAGCCTGGTCGATGGAACTGTAAACGGTAAATCCGAACATGGAAGGAAGCCCGCCAGCCAGGTTGGTTTTAATCTGGGTGAGCAGATCGGCTGCTTTGGTTCCCGGAGGGTCGAGCCGGAAATAGCTGATGGACTGGTAATTCTGGGCAAAGGCATAGCAAAAGGCAGTAGGTTCGGTATCGAAATCAGCGGTATTATATGGCCAGTATTCTTCGGGCGGCACGCCGAACAACACCAGGGCACCCATGGTGGTGCGCAGGAAGGCGCCTGTGTCGCCCGTTTGACGCATCAGGTTTCGGGTAGCTTTATACAGGAAAAGTCTTGAAGCATCGGTATGCTTGCCGAAGGCCCGGCGCTCAAAATACTCTATCATTCCCACTCCGGCATTGGCCGTACACGAACCCAGGTCGCCCTGGTCCTCGACGGGAGAGAACCACGGAATCAGTGAAACTGAAGTAGGCAAAGCCGCTTTTGATGGATTCGGCGTTCCTGTTTTCTTTAGCATTTTTTTAACCGAATCGGTTTGGCCAAGGCCTTTCAGGCGCTGCGAAACCACATCGTGTTCAACGGTCATGTCCCTGAAATCAGGGAGATCAGGCAGCCAGCCCAAGCTAAGCCTCCTGCGTATTAATAGTGACATATTTACCTCCTTTTTTAATTTGATTTATATAAACAGCCATCACATCGTGCTTTGGCTTTGGATTTTGTTTTATTTTGATAGCATTTACAAATGCCAAACCCTGTAATCTGAAGTTGGGTATTATGGCCGGGTATAACTATTTCCGTTAATCTTTATAAGGAAATGTTAAGGTGTAAACTGGAGTGAAACGGGTTAAGAACTGTTGTTTAGCAGTCGAAGGACAGGGATTTACAGGCGCTTACTGTTTTGTTTTCAGCCTCATGGGACCCGTTGCCTTTGCTTGTCATCGGGTGCGGAACTTGTCACAGATCCACGCAGTTTCATGAGCTTATTCAGCAGGTCGAACCAGAAAGGCGCACCCAGCGAAATAGCCACGGCAGTGATAATCCAGCCTAAAAGCATTTTCAGCAGTTCACCTGCATCCCGGGTCTTGTCCCCGAGGGTTTCCCAGCCTAATCCCAGGATGTTATTGGCTTTTTTCAGGTCAATATTTACCAGGGAGTCTGCCTTCAAAAGCAGGGAGTCAGTCCGGGCTTTGAGGGCCTGACACTTAGCCACGTTCAACGAATCCTCTGTTCGGATCTTTCGTATGCTGTCAGTCAGCTGAATGGCTTTTCCCCTGTTGCCCGAAAGGAAGGAAGAATACTCCGCTTTTTCGCACTGGAGTTGCTGGTCCAGGTCAGGGTGAGCCTTGAGAAAAGTTTCAGCCTGTTGAACCATCTGCTCCCTGAGTTTCGGGTCTTTCTCCAGCTTGCTGACAATTTTCAACGTATCAACATTAAAAAAAATGGAGATGGCTAAGCCGAGAAAGAACAAAAGAAACTGTATGTGTTTCTTATACCAGCCTGTGGCGCGTTCCATGGTTTCGTCGAACCAGTTTTCAAGGTATATCTTAAATGTTTCCACATTGCCCCCGGAATCAGCCCATATGGATTTCAGGTAACTGAGGGTTTCATTGCTGATGGCAGCTGTGCCCCAGTTGATTGTTTTGTTGTCCAATGCCCCCTGTATCAAAAGTGTAACATCATCGCCGGGTTTTACCTGGTTTCCGCGCAGCAGGTCAACCAGTACCTTTGAGAAAGTTTCCTTGTCGATATAGGCAGGCTTGCTGTTGCGTTTGTTCTCACCCAGGAATTTGATCAGGGGATGGTTGTAAAAACTAAATGAGGTGGAATTGGGATCGCCTCCATGCCCCGTTTTTTTAAACAGGTCGAAAACGGACTGTATCCTTGTACCGGTTTTGGTTTCATCTTCCAGCATTCTGAAAATGGCACGCTCCAGAATTTTTGACCTGAAACTGAAAGCCGAAGCTATAAGCTCCTGGAGGGTAGTTGCCAGTAAGCTGTAGAGTAAGTATATAAAAACCAGGCCTATAACTACATCCAGGACAACCGAATTGAACATGGAGAAATCTTTTAAATGCCTACTCTTTACTTCGGATTTTCGGCAACTCCGGGAATGGAAGCAGTATACTTAAAGCCGTGGAAGCAGGATGAGGGAAAAGGTGTTCAGTTTAAATCGGAAGAATTCGCATTTGGAATCAAGGCCGGCAAGGTGGGGATAGCATCAGGATGACAGAAGTCGCGGCTCACCATGACACAACAAATTCGTGCGTATTCCAAGCTTATTCAAAATTACGGCTTAAGCATGCAGCAGTCAATAGCACAAAAGTGTTATCGGAAACTTGTGTTCAAGGCGATTTCTTTAAGGTGCAGATGCAGGCTTTAACAGCAGGGTTTCATGGAAGCAGAAACGGTTTCTGCCTGTTTAAATCACGGCACCTGAAGGTCAGCATGCGGTACCCTGAGATTCCTTTCCGCCATCATGGAGAAGGAATCATCATACACCACTTTAACCTTGTCGCCTTTTTGCCGGAAATAATACGTCTTTCCCGATACAGCCCCGGTAATAGTCAGGGAATAATTGCCTGTATATTCAAATACCTTGTCAGGCCTTTCGGCAACGGGCGGGGAAGGGACCTTCCCGGCCTCAGTGTTGAGTACAGAGGCTTTTGATTCGTTCAGCCATTCTTTTCGTTTGTTTCCGCAGCAACTCATTTCGTATTTTTTATATGGGTTTTGTTAAGGTTGGGAAGTTTTGAACTCGGGTCAGCAGCCGGGGTGAACAGTAGCAACTCAAAGGGAGAAAAGTGGAAGAGACAGAAAAGGCCTTACTTGGTAAAGCTGCTTAGTCAGCCGTACTCCATAATTATGGGCCATACATCTGGCTGCTCGCTCAGAGCACATTATCTCATTCCTTGTCATTTATCCGTTAATTTAAACAGCAGGCATGCCGCACCTGAAAGCGCCATCCAGATGATAAAACCCTGCAGCCATTCGTTGCAGAGGTAAAAGGCAAAAGGAACTGCTATCCATAAACTGAGGCAATAAAAGCAATCGAGCAGGTTCCCGAAGAAACCCTGCCCGAAAAGCTTTCTGAATCTAAGCACCACGTCGAAAGGTCCATCTTCCTGGCTGAGCAGATGGGTGATCCGCCAGACCGCCATTGTGCAAACTGCAAATCCGGGAATATCGGCAGTTATCATGGATTAAGACGTTCCATCAGTATTTGTACCGAGGAATAATACGGGCCATAAATCCCTGCATTATAGCCGTTGGTTACCCGTTCAGCGGCAGTGAGCGTTAAGGAATAAATGGTGAAGTATTCTCCGGGTTTAATCCATCCATCCCCGGCTGCGGTGGGCTGTATTACAACAGTGAATAAGCCTGCCGTGCTGTGGGTATCCTGTGTGCCCTTAAATCCGGGGCACAAATGATGGGTGTTGGAAGGAGAGCTTCCTTCGGGAAATGTATGAGAGCCTGCCGGGATGGTGAAGTTCGCTTCCATGTTTGAATTCAGATCAATTGAAGTGCCCGGACATCTGTACATGGTCAGGGAATAACTGTCAACAAATCCATCCGGGTCGCTGGCTTCGAACGAAAAGGTCAGCGGGGTTTTCATCTGGGCATCGGTAAGGCGATACAAGCCGCAACCGGCATCAACAATCAGAGGATCGGTGAAACCCGGGGCAGTCAGCTGGAATTGAAGCCCGTTATTTTGTATAAACAGGGCGATCAGATCCGTGGCGCCGGGTACATACACTCCTGCTGCGTCGTAGCCGTCGACCCTGACGAAAAACCTGCCGGGAGTCCGCACCCCGGCTATCACATCGTACAGGGCAGTGTTGAGTTGCATATACCGGTCGAAGTTGGAAAATTCCCAGTCGACGCTGTTAATAAATATCTCGCTTTGGATGTTGATATAGGATGGCACGTCCCCGTTTAAGGCGCCCCCCACATTCGGATAGAAAGGCCCTACATCGTCCCCGATATAATTCGGGAGATTGCGTTTCGAGAACTTGGGGTGTTTGTAGTTCTGGGTTACATAATCCCACCCGGAGGTACCCGCGCGGTTTACCCGGATGGTGTACCATTTGATTTTGTTATCCGACTTCTTGATGGCCGCATCGAACATGCAGCCGCGCATATCAATGGTTCCGCCCCAGGCCGCGCACTCAACCGTGAATCCGGCAAGCGTGCTGCCCACGGATATTTTGCCGGAGGGTTCCAGGTAGTTGGAGTAATTGTACCGGGCTAAATCAGGATCCAACAGGGAGGCGGAAGTGTTTTGGTTGCCCCCAAGGAATACATTTCCCAGGCTTCCGATTAAATTACCGTTGAAGCAGGCCGACGAAACCTGCACCGTGGATTCGGGGAGACAGAGGTCAATTCGTTTCAGATTAGGGATGTTGTAGTAGGGCGCGCTCTCGTAGCGTACCCTGAAAGGTGAGTATTCCACGATTTTTACAATCACATCGGGGTACATCACCACATTCACATCTTCGCCGGTGGTTATATCGGATGCATCCTCGAGGCCGGGGAAGGACATATCGAAGGTGAACCTGAAAATATAGTTGCCATTCATATCTGTTACCGTGTCACCCAGCAGCCGCCTGTTGCCGGTTCCGGTATAGGCCCCACCCGATAATTCGCCTGCTGTGCGATCGTATTCTTCGAATGTCAGGGTCAGATTGGAACCGGCATCGGTGAAACAGGGTGCAAATAGCCGGTCAATGTTCTGCAATAATTCTATTTTGTCGGCCGACAGGGCTGCTGCCTGGGCGGTGGATTTTACCTGGGCAGACCGGAGCATCGTAAATTCGGTCGCGGCCAGGGATGAAGCGCTTTCATGCACGCCTTTGGCCTCGGCTGTATTCGGCATGCCTGCTTTGCGGACATAGGCAAGGGAGGTTTTGGGCTGCATAGCCTCACTGCTGAGATCGAAGACTATGGGTTTAAAATACGGAGGCGGGTCGGGAGGATTCGGCTTGACCTTAAAAGGCGGAATCCGGTCGGCATAGTGTTTTTTTATCCAGTCGCTCAGCAGTGGATTCCTGAGGGCTTTAACTAATCCAGGGTAGGTGTCAATTACATAAGGGAACCTGCGACAGGGATTAAAGATGCAGGTGCCGCCATAGAGCGTTACGTTTCCGTAAAGAATAAAATCGTTGATGTTGGCCGGGGCCGAACAGGTCAGGATCAGGTCGTTGAAGTCCGTGTCGCTGCCGCCTCCGTCGTCCGAAAGAATGTCGAATTCGTAATTTCCCAGAGTTTTATGAGGGAATTTGAGTTTTGTGGCCGACGATTGCCAGCCGGTTCCCGGGTCGCTCTGTATGGCAATGGACCACTGGCTTCCAGTTACATGCACCGAAGTGCCGGGAGTGCCGGAGTGAATCCCGTTGCCCGTGCTGGCACCCTGTACAATGAAGCGTTGAGGGAAAGCGGCACTTTTTGATTTTACGGCAACGTGCCAGTTGCCTTGCATGGAGATTATCATACTTTTTCTGATTTTGAAAGGACTGTTATCATTTGGTGAATTGGTTTGGAACAATGTTGACGGTTAATGTCAGTTTAAAGATGGGCAGGCATTCATGCAGCTAACAAGTATACCTGGGTTGGCAGTGGTTTCCCCGGACTGACTTCCCATAGCTTTTACGGCATGCCCACCCAGCCGTGGCATCTTCCGGAATCATCGGCAGGAAGTTCTGTGCCGTTATTCAGGCGTTTGCAGATTTCATGTGCAATGTTGTTGTCAAAGGCAGCCAGCATACTTTCCTTTACTCCGCCCAGTATCCAATTGTCGATTACAGTGTTACCAACAACATTGAAATTGCTGATCGAAATCCTGGATTTGGTAACGCAGCAACGATCGGCAGTGAAGCCCATAAAGTTTCCTGACCATGTTGCATCAACTTTAACATCCACATGCTTGAGCGGCGGACCGGCAGGGGCGGGCTTGCGGCAATCCGTTATATCGCAGGGTGATAAATCGAATGAATAATCCATGGAGGTGACTTTGATGATCACATCCTCGCTGTTATCAGCATTTGTGCTGTTCAGCAGGAAGAAATTCATATTCCCCTTTAGTCTGCTCCTGACGGTGAAAACTGTAAGCGGGTTGCATCCGTTAGCCCCCGGAGGATTGTACGATTGATCGGGCACATTCACATCGGGATTTGAGCTGAAGTGCATGTTGCTTGTCCGGCCTTCAACCGTCACAGTAGAAGTATTGCTGCTGTCGGTTGTATTGCCGTTGCCGGTGCTGCCCGTGGTGCCTCCCGGGTTGCAGGCGGGAAGACATAGCATTAGCAGTACAGTCCCTGCAACAGACATGGCTTTTAATACGGTTGTTTTAGCTGACATTTTATAGGTTTTAGGAGTTATAGTTTGAATAGTAGCTGTTTCGGAAAATCACCAGCTATACTTTTATCCGGAGGAATGGGCAAACCGGGTTTTATTTTCCCGGGAGTCATCCTCTTTTTTCAGGCATTTTATTTGGCGGGCAGGATCAGATATCTGCGGATTATAAGAGTCTTGTACCTTTCAGAGGCTTTTATATCAGGCCGCTGCCCGGGCGATGAACGAAAATACGGATTCAGGTATTGATGGCTCAGGAAAATCCGAAATGAGTGATTATGAAAACGGTCGCAATCTGTCGCAGATTTTGCATTACAGGAAATTACAGCACATTTTTCAATTAAAGTGTAGCCTGAACCTTGTATTGAAATGTACTGCGATGTTCTTTGGAGAACTTTGATTTTTATGTATACTGGTAAATTATAGCAGTTTAGCGTTATATCCGGCAGCTGAACCTGTTCTGTTTCATTGGGCCTGAGCGATATCTCTTACACCCTTTCAAATATACATCAAAGGCATGCCCTTGTACAATAGCACGAAAGTGTCATTTTTTTGCTATAATATTCATAAATAGTTGAACCTTTCTTTATCACAAATGTTTAAACGGTACTCTTACAGCTCAAAGTGTATTCCATATTGATTAAGACATGCGTTTCAGCTGTCTTTGACTAGTAAACTCTTTTCGGATTTAAAAGGACCGCCCGGTCATAGACCAGGGAATACGTAAAGGTGAAACGGAATTTAGTACTGTTGTTTTCGCTTCCGGTTAAATCCATTGCCATTATTTGAAGTTTGTTCACACTCAACTAATGCATTATATTATGAAGAGCGAAGATGATTCTTTAAATTATTCAAGAGTTTACCGCAGGAATGGCCAGGATCACGGCAGGAGTTCCGGCAGGTTTTTCACCCTTAGTAAGTTGTTTGCCAGGGAGGAATCCGAAATGGATCCCGTGCCTCCATACAGCACCTGCCTGGTTGATCATTCGGGTCGTCATTTTGTATGTTCAACGGAACTATGCCAGCAGTGCAGCACCTGCTTCAAACGGGAGCTGTTTCATGGCAGTTACGATTTTGAGGCCCTGCATTTTCACCCTGACGACAAGGCTCTGCTGTGTGAGAAGATTTTCCCCGATATACTTTTGTACCTGGAGCAGGTGCCGGCAGTGGAATTCCCGGATTACCGCTTCTCCTTTAATCACAGGTATATCCGGAAGGATGGCAGCATTTCCCAGTTCCTGCAGGAAGGGAACCTGGCCGTTTCGGAGGACAAAAAACGTCCGGTACTGCAGATGAACGTATTTACCGAAATAGGGGATATTAAGACCGACGAAACCATGATACTGACCCTTTTCAGGTATTACAGCGGGCAGGGATTTCAAAAAATATTCACAAAAGTATACGGTACTACATGCGATTCCTGTTTATCGCAGAGGGAGATAGGGATCATAAAGCTCTGCCTCGAAGGGCTCAGCAGCAAAATGATTGCCGACAGGCTGAAGCTTAGTATTCATACAGTTAAAAATCACAAGCGGAATTGCATGGAGAAGACTCTCACGCACAACATTGCCGAACTCATTCATTTATGCATTCTCAATCACTGGTTATAGAAATACACTCTGTTGTATTTCTATAACCCGCACTCTGTCAATTCCTAGCCTTGAACATTCATTACCATCATCTGGTGGTTAATGGATTCCTGGTGGATGGCCTTGAACATCTGGTCGATGAATTCCTCACTCAGGCCTTTATTCTGTCCTTTTGCAACCACCTTCCTGATAATTTCTTCCCAGCGGAGGTTCTGCAAAATAGTGATGTTGTTGTCTTTTTTATATTTCCCTATCGTTTCGGCGACATGCATGCGTTGTTCCATCAGGTCGATAAGCTGATCGTCGAACATATCAATCTGGCCGCGTAATTCTCCCAGAATATCCAGGAATTTACTGTCGATCGAAACCGGCTGGCGCAGTATCAGCCGGCCAAGCAGTTCAAGCAGTGCCTCCGGGGTGACCTGCTGGCTTTTGTCGCTCCAGGCATTGTCGGGGTCAATATGCGATTCGAGCATCAACCCGTCGTAGTTCAGGTCCATCGATTTTTGGGCAATTTCGTACAGGTAAGCCCTGGCGCCTCCAATGTGACTGGGGTCGCAAAGCAACGGCAGTTCAGGGATGCGCAGGCGGAGTTCGATGGGAATCTGCCATTTGGGCTGGTTGCGGTAAGCGGTTTTTTCGTAAGCCGAAAATCCGCGGTGAATGGCCCCGATCTGTTTGATTCCGGCCGCATAAAGCCGTTCGATGGCGCCAATCCATAATTCCAGGTCCGGGTTTACAGGGTTTTTTACAAAAACCATTACGTCAACTCCTTTTAACGCATCTGCAATTTCCTGCATGGCGAAAGGATTTGCGGAGGTTCGTGCGCCAATCCATAATACGTCGATGCCGAATTTCAAGGCTTCGTACACGTGTTTTTGAGTGGCTACCTCCGTGCCGGTAGGTAAGCCGGTTTCCTGTTTTACCTGTTTCAGCCATTTCAGTCCTTCGGTGCCAACCCCTTCGAATGCGTTGGGCCGGGTGCGGGGTTTCCAGATGCCGGCCCTGAAAACATCAACCTTGTTGAGGGCTGCCAACTGCCGGGCCGTTTCCATTACCTGATCTTCGGTTTCGGCACTGCAGGGTCCTGATATCAGCAAAGGGCGCCCTTTGTAAATACTCCAGTTTTGTATGGGTTCAATATGTAGTTTCGTTTCCATTTCTTGTTTGTTTAATGTTAATGATTGGGATTGCAGATGAATGCGTTCGGCAGTTGTATTCAGTTTCCGCCGGTTTATTGGAAGTCAGGCTGCTGGATTGGGTAAAACGATTATAAAAGGTTCGCCTGATCCTTGATTCCTGACTTCTTTCAATTTAAAATTTTCCTGATTTTATTGGCTTCGTTCATGAGTTCTTTCAGTCCCTCCTGGTTTTTATCAAGGATGTATTGCCTGAAGAGATTCATTTTCTCCAGGTAATTATCCAGTACTTCAATGATGTAACCGGAATTCTGCAGAAAAATAGGAGCCCAGGTTTCGGCACTGCTCTTTGCCAGGCGTACCGTAGATTCGAAACCGCCACCAGCCAGTTTCAGAATGTTTTCTTCATTTTTTTCCTTGTCCAGCACACTCAGTGCCAGCGAAAAGGAGGTAATATGCGAGATATGCGAAACATAGGCAACATGAACATCGTGATCGATGGCCGACATATTGGATATGCGCATGTTCAGCGTGTTATACATTTTGGTGGCTGTTTCGAGGGCATCGGTATCCGAGAGTTCCCGGTCGCAGATGATAACGTGTTTATAATCGAATAATTTACCAATGGCTGCCATGGGGCCCGAAAATTCAGTTCCCGCCATGGGATGTGAGGCCACGTAGCGGCCACGATTCGGATGATCGGCTACCATCGCGGCAATGCCGGCCTTGGTTGAGCCCATATCAGTTACAACCTTGGCTGTTCCCCCTATCAGGGAAAGTATGCCGGGCAGCATTTCTTTATTGGCGTCAACAGGCGTGCTCAGTATAATGAGGTCCGCCTTGGCCACGGCATTTTCGAGGGTGTCAATTTCATCCACCAATCCGCTGTGTAAGGCAATATTCTGGTGATGTATATTGCTGTCGACACCTATGACGGAAGTAGCAAAACCCCGCCTTTTGAGGTCGATGGCCAGGGAGCCGCCTATTAACCCGATTCCGACTATACAAACTATCATGAGTCTATTTCCTTTCGTAATCCCGGCATGCAGCCCGGTTGCATCATCGGATTCCATCCTCTGTCTGCACTGTTTAAGTTTTTATGCATTTGTATCATCACTCTCATTTTAATCCAGGCAATAAGGTTTACGTTTTTAAAATCCAGCCAGCCGTTCCAGTGTTTTATTCAGCATTAGTTCGTTGGCACACAGTGAAATACGGATATACTCATTTCCCTGGTCGCCGAAAATGAAGCCCGGTGTGATAAAGACATGGGCTTTCTGCAGCAGTTCTTCCGAGAGTTCTTCTCCGCTGGCATAGCGGGCCGGTATTTTGCCCCATAAAAACAATCCCGATTGTTTGGCATCGAACGTACAGTTTAATTTCTGCATAATAAGTTCAACCAGTTTGCGGCGGCTGCTATAGATCTTATTTACCGAAATATACCATTCGTCATTACTTTTCAGCGCTTCAGCCGCAGCGAGCTGCATGGGTTGAAACATGCCCGAATCCATATTGCTTTTTATCTTAATGATATCCGAAATGTAGTCTTTGTGCCCGGCCACCATGCCTATGCGCCACCCCGCCATATTGTGCGATTTGCTCATGGAGTTGAGTTCCAGTGCCACTTCCCGCGCCCCGTCAACTGACAATAAACTCAGGTGATCATTGTTCAGGATAAAGCTGTAGGGATTGTCGTTGCATAATAAAATACTGTGTTTATGCGCAAAAGCCACCAGATTTTCGAAAAGTGATTTGCTTCCCTTAGTGCCTGTGGGCATATGCGGATAATTGACCCACATTATTTTCACCTTGCCGAGGTCGCTGTTTTCAAGGGCTGAAAGGTCGGGAAACCAGTTATTCTTGGCTTCCAGGTTATATGAGCGGACTTTTCCCCCGGCCAGCCTGCTAACGGATGTGTAGGTTGGATAGCCGGGATTGGGCACTAATACTTCGTCTCCGTCGTTTACGAAAGCCATACTGATATGCATGATGCCCTCCTTTGAGCCCATGAGGGGTAATATCTCGTTATCGGGATTGAGCACTACCCGGAAATATTTTTCATACCAGGAGGCAAAAGCCTGCCGTAATGCGGGAATGCCGTTATAGCTCTGGTATCCGTGTGCATGAGTCAGCTTTGCCGCCTCGCCCAGTTTTTCGATGATGGCAGGCGAAGGAGGAAGGTCGGGGCTGCCGATGCCAAGGTTGAT
>CAIPFN010000030.1 GCA_903864265.1 uncultured Bacteroidales bacterium
TATATGGCTTGCAAAAGCCTCATGATGATACATTTAGCTATCCAAAGTGTAGGCAATTTGAAATGCAAAATACCCTAGTATTGGGCGTTTACAATGTGGGAAACTTTAGTAAATAACTCATTATAAACTAATATCATTTAGTTTATGTTCATTAGTTGGAAAAATATCTTGCTAACTGTAAACTATAGGATGATTATGCCTGGACAGATATACCTGTTCCGACAAGGACCGTTATAATATGAAGTGCGAAATGCCCCTGTGAAGCAAAGTTAGGGGAAGTACTGTCGGGTTCCGGCATTATGCTATGGTTTGTAAGCAGGAATGAGGATTGAAAAAACAGAACCCTTCCCGGAAGTGCTTTCAACCAGGATGCTTCCTCCGTGTTTCTCCACCATTTCACGCGATAGTAATAAGCCCAACCCGGTACCCTGTTCCTTTTCTGTCCCCGGGCTCGATACCGGTTTATTCAACGAGAAGATTCTTTTACACATCTCCTCGTCCATCCCTACACCGGTATCAGCTACCGAAATTTTGACAAATTCCTTTTCCATCCCCGGATTATTTATAGTCTCTCCTGAAAAAACCTTGATTTCACCCCCAACAGGAGTAAACTTTATAGCATTCATAACCAGGTTGTTCAAAATCGTATTTAACATATTTTTATCTGCAAACAGCACTACATCCGGTTCAACCAAATTGTGGATTTCAATTTTTTTCCTGTAGGCCAGGCTGAAAAGCACGTTTACCACTTCATCTATCACATTGGACAATATAATTTCGACCGGGTTAAAAGGCATGCGACCGGTTTCGAGCCGCGACCAACTGAGCAGATTTTCGAGCAGATTCAGCGAATTCTTACCCGAATTGCGAATTATTTTCAACGAGTCCCTGATTTCATCCTTGGTAAGATCATCCAGGTCTTCCAGTAGCAATTCGGCAAATCCTATCATGCTGCTGAAAGGATTGCGCAAATCATGGGCTATGATGCTGAAGAATTTATCCCTGGTTTTGTTAAGTTCCACCAGGTTCTTGTTATATTCCTCCAACTTTAACAGGGCTTCCCTTCGCTGGGTCACATCGCTGAAAACACACTGCGCACCGGCTATTTCCCCTTCGTGACTGATCACGCTGGCTTTAACCTCGTATATAAGTTGTTGTCCTTCCAGGTTAAATGCTTCCACCTCGAAAGCATCCACCAGTTCGCCGGCCAATAGCTGGTCGCGCAGGCCCAACATAAACTCCCGGTTTTCTTCCTTCACGAATTCGTAGGCATTCCGATGTGTAAGCGACTCCAGATCCGTGCACAGATGCTGAAGCAGGGTACGGTTAGCATTAGTTATATTGCCTTCCATATCCAGGGTAATAATAAAATCGTTGGCGTTATCGAATAGCTCCCGGTACTTCAATTCGGAGGCACGAAGTTCTGCTTCAATTTTCTTGTACATTGAAATATCGTGAATCGTTCCGACTATATATTTCCTCCCCGAAGGTTTTTCAGTGTACAATTGCTTATGTGTGACTATGGTATGAATGGTGCCGTCCGACCAGCTTATCTGTTCCTCATTGCTCATACCGCCCGATTTGAGCACCTTTTCATCATTTTGCCAGAATACCTCAGCCTGTTCCCTCGGATACAGGTCATAATCGGACTGTCCCAGCAGGGCTTCACGGGGTTTACCCATCATTTCAACAGCAGCATCGTTCAACATCAACCACTTGTGATTTTCATCCTTTACAAAAAAAGGGGATTTCACGACATTGATCACCAGGTTGAGAAAATCGGCCCTCTCACTGCGGTCGCTCTCTGCCTTTTTTAGCTCGGTGAGATCGCTTACATATCCTATAACCGCTTCAACTTCCCTGTTATGATCCGGAACAGGTAAAAAACTGTAGGACAGGAAAAGCTCTGTTGCTTTACGTGCTGATTTATAGGGGATATCACCAACCACTATCTCTTTAGTCTTGATGCATTTACTGAGTTGTGCACTGATCCCCGTCCTTTTCATGATGCCGTTGCTGAAGAAATTTATTTCCGGCAAAGGGGTATCCAGGGGCAGTTCCATGATTTTTTTCATGGAATCATTGGCTTCAAGGAGTTGGCCATTCCTGCCGATCAGCGCCACCCCAACCGGCAGGTTGGATATCAGCTGGTAATATTTCTGCTCACTGTTTTCAAGTGCGTGTTCAATTTCAACCTGCCAGCCCAAATCCTGGGTTACATTAATAATTTGACTCCCGCTACCGGTCGCATCAGGAATCACATAACTGGAAGTTTCTACTGTTACGATTCCTCCGTTTTTATGTACCATACGATAACGCGAATTCAGAAAATCATACCCGTGATTGAGTTTATCGATCACATCAGCCACAATGGGAGCATCATCCGGGTATACCAGGCTTAAGGGATTCACCCCCTTGATTTCGGCATTGGTATACCCTAGCATCAGTTCAATGGAAGGAGATATGTATACCGGGCTGCCATCGGAAGCATGCACTGATACCAGAGCGGAAACATTCAATGGTAATCCGTGGATTAAACGCTTGCCGGTATTGGCCGTTGCTGTAACATAGGCTTCGCTATCCTGGATATAACAAATGATTGACGCTCCATCGTGATCGCTTGCCTGGTTTAAAAACAGTACTGCTTCCAGGTACACCTCCGAAGAACTTTGACCCAGCCTGATCCTACCACGAAAGGTACTGATGCCTTCGGAACCGGCTTTCAGCACAGCTTCAACAAATAGCTTGTTTTGGACCGGAGGGTTGTAATCCATGCCCGGCTCTTCATGCCTGTTAATCTCAAACCGATCAGCAAAAGCCTTGTTACACCCGGTTATCCTACCAAGGGTATTAAAATACAAACATGGCTTCCCGAAATCCTGCATGCCAGTAATCCGACTTAAAGCAGGCCCTGGCTCCTCCCTTTTGTTTTGCAGGTCTTTATCCATACCGAGAGTTCATTAATTATTCACCAGAAAATACACTTTCGTGTAAACGCTAACTGTCGGCCTTCATTTCAGCTCTTATCGGCAATTTAGCCGCCTGCATTAAGCGATTAGCCCGAATCAGTTCATTGAAAAAATCAATTATTTGAATACATGTGGGTAAAGTTACGAAGAAAATGAAAAAATCCTCCGGCAAATTCAATATTTAGCCGCTAAAAATTGAAAAAAGTCATACTTTTGAAGCCTCTCAAAACCCTGAAAAACCATGAAAACAGTCATTTTTACGGATAAAGCACCAAAAGCAATCGGTCCATACAGCCAGGCCATCGAAATAAATGGTATGCTTTTTATATCCGGCCAGATTCCGATTGACCCTGCCACGTCGAAACTCATTGAAGGCGGAATCAAGGAACAAACCGAACAGGTGATGAAAAACATTGCCGCCATCCTGGCCGAAGCCGGTTATACTTTCGCCGATGTGGTTAAATCGACCTGCCTGCTCAGCGATATGGATAATTTTGCCGCAATGAACGAAATTTATGGTAAGTACTACAGCGAAAACAGTCCAGCCCGGGCAGCCTACGCGGTGGTAAAACTGCCCCTCGGCGCCCTGGTGGAAATCGAAACCATTGCCGGACGTTAGGCCGGCAATAGCATAATGCTTTGCCTCATCCATCCATTGTAATGTCAAGAAAAAGATTGTAGTGCAGGTCAATCTCACACTATATCCTGCATCTTTCACAATATTCCCCCTCGTCTCCTACTCCAAATCCGATGAAAATCAAGCTGTACATCTGGCTTATCGCCCTGTCACTTATCACTAACCTCAGCCATGCCGGCGAAGGCATGTGGTTACCCCTGCTGCTTTCACAACTCAACGAAAAAGAAATGCACGACATGGGAATGCGCATCACGGCCGATGATATTTATTCCATCAACCACTCCAGCCTGAAGGATGCTATTGTACTGTTCGGCGGAGGCTGCACCGGCGAACTGGTCTCGGAGCAGGGACTGCTGCTTACAAATCACCATTGCGGGTACAGCAATATTCAGAAACACAGCTCTCTCGATCACGATTATCTTACCAATGGCTTCTGGGCACAAAGCCTGGAGGAGGAATTGCCTAATGCGGGGCTAAGTGTCACTTTCCTGGTGAGCATGTCAGAAATTACCCTAAAAACCCTGTCAGGAGTAAACGAACACATGAAGCAGGGCGTACGCGACTCCATTATACAGGTCAATATCAGGAGACTTACAAAAGAGGCAGTTAAAGGAACGCATTATGCAGCCCTGATCAAACCTTTCTTCGGGGGAAACCAGTACTATCTTTTTGTTACCGAAACCTTCACCGATGTGCGCCTGGTTGGGGCCCCACCTTCCAATATAGGCAAATTCGGAGGCGATACCGACAACTGGATGTGGCCCCGCCATACCGGCGATTTTTCGATGTTCCGCATTTATGCCGGCAAAAACAACGAACCGGCTGAATATTCAAAGGACAACGTTCCCTATCACCCGGCAAAACACCTCAGCATTTCGCTCAAAGGCATTAAAGAAGGGGATTTCACCTTCGTGTACGGTTTCCCCGGCACCACCCAGGAATACCTTCCCTCCTATGCCGTCGACATGACCGCCCTGCAACGCAATCCCATTGCCATAGGCCTGCGGCAGCAACGCCTTGATATTATTGATAAAGCAATGGAAAGCGACCGACTCACCCGCATACAATACTCCGCCAAGGCAGCGGGTATAGCTAACACCTGGAAGAAAATGATTGGCGAAAGCCGCGGCATCAAACGGCTCGGTGCCATCGAAAAAAAACAGGTCTTCGAAAAGGACTTCCTGCAATGGGTTCAATCGGATGCTGTTAACAGCTCAAAATACGGGCAGCTGCTGCCTGCTTTCAGTAAAGCCTACTCCGGATTTGTTCCTGTTAACAATGCCTATACCTATCTCACCGAAGGACTTCTTGGGATTGAACTGATGCGCTTTGCCAACGGCTATAATGCCCTTGTGAAACAATGTAACGACAAATCCAAAACCGACGCTGACATCAGTAAGCTTGTGGAACAATTAAAAACAGCAGCCGCAGCTTTTCATAAAAACTATAACAAACGGGTGGATATGCAACTTTTTCAGGCTCTGATGGCTACCTACACCCATTCGTGCGAAAACGGCATGCAGGTCCCGTTGGTTAAAGCTACCTCCACCCGATACAAGGAAAATATCAATGCCTGGTCTGCCGACCTGTACAAAAAAACTTTATTTGCCGATTCAACAAAACTCAATGCATTGCTTTCCGGCTTTAAACGTAAGGATGCAAGGAAAATCGAGAAAGATCCGGCCTATATTGTTTCCACCGGCATATACGCCTATCTTCAGAACACCTTTGCCCCTGCCGTAAATGCCTTTTATTCCACCAACGACAGCCTTCAGCGCCTGTATATGGCTGCTCAGATGGAAATGCAGCCCGACAAACGCTTTTACCCCGATGCCAACTCCACCCTGCGCGTTGCCTATGGAAATGTAAAAAGCTATCAGCCCGCCGATGCGGTTGACTATACCTGGTTCACTACCCTGGATGGCATTATGCAGAAAGAAAACCCCGACATTTACGATTACGTGGTCGAGCCTAAACTGAAAGAATTATATAAGCGGCACGACTACGGGCGGTATGCCGACCGCGACAGCAGCATGCATGTGGCTTTTATTGCCAGCAACCATACCACCGGCGGCAACAGCGGAAGCCCCGTGCTGAACGCTGACGGTCAGCTGATAGGCATCAATTTCGATCGTTGCTGGGAAGGTACCATGAGCGACCTGATGTACGATCCCGAACAATGCCGTAATATATCCCTCGATATACGGTACTGCCTTTTTATTATCGATAAAATGGCCGGTGCCCGCCGACTGATTGATGAGATGACGATTGTGGAATAAATATTCCCTGATATCTGTTTATCAAAATCGCGGTGCTTTGCCCGGAAACCATATTTTATGCCTGACATTCGTCGGTTGCTTTGCCTTATCCGAAGCTGAATCCGATGACTTGCTGAACTTCCGGTAATGACATGAGCGGCACGGGCCGGTTATAAGTTGACAACCTTACGGGAATGGCATTCTGATGATTTTCAGATCATCCCCCGGAATTTCATTCCCGGGTTTGCCGTTTCATTTGTAAGGTAAATTAACCGGGCATTTATCGCATCCTGCCGGAAATCATTGGCAGAATATTATTTTGATGTGCTAAAGAGATATTACGTTTTATCTTAAAACGATTAAGTTGAAAGTAAAGTCAGTTTCATACTCCGGTTCTTTTATACCTGCTCAATTGACTTTTCCTTGAAATTGAAATCCGGTATCTGTCACATGTACTCAAACAACCAAATTATTTCGGA
>CAIPFN010000031.1 GCA_903864265.1 uncultured Bacteroidales bacterium
AACCAGGGTGGAAAATCCACTTTATCCCGGATGCCAAAGCCACAAAAATATTGGTTAATCAAATGCCAAAACGTGGAAACGATCGTATTGCAGAGCTTGAGGGTACCCGGAATACCATCGAATATGATTTAAACTGAAAACTGCAAATCAGGAATCCATAACAAAGGCTTACCGCTGTGAAAAAAATACTGTTCATCCTGTTACTATTCAGCACCTTAGCAGCAAAATCGGCTGCCATCGACACCCTCTCTGTTTCTTCCCCTGACGGGAATATACGGGTTAAAATCTGGATGCAGGGCCCCCTGGCCTATGTGGTTTATTTCAGGAATATAGCTGTTACCGGCACTTCACTGGTCGACTTTATACCCCTGAATCAAAAGGCACTCTCTGATCAGAACAAGATTACGCAAAATAGGGTAACCCGGCATGATTCTCAGATCACGGTACCTGCACCTGACAGGAGAAAGCAGATCCGGGATCATTATGCTGAACTGGTAATCTCATTTAAAAATCCATATAAGGTCATCTTCCGGGTATATAATGAGGGAGTTGCATACCGGATTTCCACGATGTTCAAGGACAGCATTTATGTTAAGAATGAGGTTGCAAGATTTTCCTTTGTGAATGAACCATCGGTTTATTACCCATTGATTCACAAAAAATCAAATGCTGATATTTTTCATACCAGCTATGAAGAATTGTACCCCTTACTGAAAATGAGCAGCATCACCGATACAGCCCTGGCTTACAACCCCGTTTTGGTTGTCCCTGTTCAGAATCCCAAAATTGCCATTACTGAATCAGATCTGCTCGACTACCCGGGTATGTTTTTAAGAGGTACCGGGGGGGGAGAACTGGATGGTATTTTTGCTCCATACCCGCTGGAAGAGAAGGAAACCCGGGAGTTTTATTCCCAGTTCATCGTTACCAGAAGAGCTGATTTTATTGCTCATACAGCCGGTACCAGAAATTTTCCCTGGCGTGTACTGATGATAGCTGCCGAGGATAAGGAATTACCAATCAACGATATGGTGTATTTACTGGGAGAGCCATCAAAAATAGCAGATGCTTCCTGGGTGCATCCCGGGAAATGCACCGATGAATGGATCATCAATATCAATCTTTATCATGTCCCCTTTAAATCAGGGGTAAATACGGCCTCGTACAAATATTACATAGATTTTGCAAAGCGTTTTGGGTTCGACAGAATTATGATGGATGCCGGTTGGAGTGATTATACAAATTTGTTTAAAGTGATTCCAGAAATCAATATGGACAGTTTAGTAGACTATGCTAAAAAACAAAATATTAAAATTAGCATGTGGACCATTGCACTTACATTGGACAAACAATTAGAAGCTGCGCTTACACAATTTAATAAATGGGGAGTTGATTTTATCATGACCGATTTTATTGATCGTGACGATCAAAAAATGGTTCAGTTTTATGAAAGAATTGCTCAAGCTTGTGCGCAACATAAAATAATGATCATGTTTCATGGAGCATATGCCCCTAAAGGATTTAACAGAACTTATCCCAATGCCATAACACGTGAAGGTGTTCTAGGATCGGAATACAATATTTGGAGTGACAAGGTAAGTATGGAACATAATTTAGTGCTTCCATTTACAAGAATGTTGGCGGGCCCAATGGATTATGAACCTGGCTTTTTAAACAATGCAACACAAAAATCTTTTAGAAATGTAGAAGGCAATCCAATGAGTTTAGGAACTAGGAGCAATCAATTGGCCATGTATATTGTGTATGACAATCCGATGCAATTTTTTTCGGGCAATCCATCTCAAGGGTTTCAAGAACCTCAATTCATGGAATTATTGGGTAGCATACCTGCAGGATGGGAAGAAACAAATATCCTAG
>CAIPFN010000032.1 GCA_903864265.1 uncultured Bacteroidales bacterium
GAAATCATCGGCAGGTAATTGTATTAAAGAAGCAGTCCATACCGCTTGTGTGGAACAAATAGCGGTAAACAAGGATAAAGAACCATTCCAACCGGTTTAAAGATATTCCGGATGAAGCCCGCTCATTCTTCCTGAAGGCATCAGCCCCCTGATTACCCTGCGGAACCACCAGATTGGCTAAACGGGTTATGAGATGTCCTTGCCCACATACGCATCTCTATTTCTTGTCGATCTTTTCGATGTTCTCCATCCCGTCAATGTTCATGGCCTTTGAGAGTTTTGAAATGGATTTCAGGTCGATATTCCCGGTAATGCATATGAGGACATTATCGCGGCCTCCGCCTATCATGAGGAATTCCGTGATCAGGCTTCCTTTTTTGCGAATAAGCATTTTAAATACCTGATCCTTTTCTTTCACCGACATCAATTCCTCGTACTGCGCCATTGGAAGACTTTTACAGATTTCTTTATAGAAATTGAGATTTGCGACCGGAGAGGGTTGCTCGGGTGAAAGTATTCGGATGGATTCGAGCCCTTTCACGGCGCTGTTAAATTCATCCTTGTTTTCGTTTTCACTCGCAAAGAGACTGAACATGGCTTTGGAGATAGAAACGGTAGTAAAGCCATCCTTGTCGGCATAGCGGGCGAACAGTTGGTCAACGGCAGCATTCTGTGCGTTTACCGTCAGTGAAAACACGATTAGTATAAGTGGAAGGAGTATTCTTTTCATTTTTCCTGGTTTTTAACTGAGTTAACAACTTTGTCAATCTGGGCAAATTTCTGAAGATGTGCAAAGGACTCATCTACCTTTGACAGGTACTTCAGTTTTTTAGTGTTCTGGTTCATTGACCTGGAAACCAGTAATAAAACTCTTTTGGTTTCGAGGTAAGCCAGTTTAGGGTCTTTAAACGTATCTTTAACCAAGGCTTCGGGCTTATTGATGTATTGGTAGGTTCCGAATGAAATAATAACCATGGCCGCCGCACCTGCAACCCAGGCCATCACCTTGCGGAAGCGCCTGATGTTTTCCGTTTTCCATTCATTTTCAATCAGCCTGTTGAGTTCCCCGGTGATTCCGGGAGCAGGAGCTGACTCCTTTTCTGCAAAGGCGAAATAGAGGAATAGTTGCTGCATTTCCTTACGCTCATCGGGCAGACTGGCCTGACTGAAATATTCCTTCAGCAGGACTTCTTCCTCCAGTGAGGATTCCCCTTCGAGATATTTGTTCAGTAATTCTTCAATCCCGTTGTATTCCATAGTTGTATACTTTTAACAATTCTTCCTTCACTTTTTTACGGGCCAAGCACAGCTGTACCCTCACATTGTTCTCCGAAGTATCCGATACCGCAGCAATTTCCCCGAAGGTACATCCGTCAATATCCCTCATCTGCATGATGAGCTTCTGCCGTTCGGGCAGCAATTGCATTATTTTCCGGATCTGGAATATGCTTTCGCTATGATCGAATGCCGCATGGGGATTGTCCCCCTGGGTTTTGAGTATATCTGCATCAACCATGGGCTTCCGGAGACGGAGTTTATCGAGACATTTATTCTTTAGGATGGTACAGGCAAAAGCTTCTATGCTGGATATTGTATGTAGTTCGCTCCTTTTTTCCCAAAGTTTGAGGAATAATTCCTGGAGCACATCCTTGGCAGATTCCGAATTCCCCAGCAGCCGGAAGGCAATCCGGTACATCTTTTCCCCGATCGGAATTACATCCCTCTGAAATTCCTCTTTTGTCATCTTGTGTTTTTGAACCGTGATGGCATGTGCCTGAGTAGAGTATAAAATGGAAACTGCATTTATAAAAGAACAAGGAACCAGCGATTTGAAAAGTGAAGATTGAAGGCTAGTAACAGCCTATTCCGCTGGATCCTTGCTTGTTGACCGACTTTCAGCCATATACGATGTTCAACAGCGCTATGGTCTGCTCTCCGGCGAGAATGCTAATTATCATCATCTCCCTGTTTGCCGGCTTCGGTATCGCCGGCAGTCTGGCTGGTTATTTTTTGTGCCTGTGCCAGTGTCATACTGCCGCTGATTTCGACCAGTATATTCTTGTCGCCGCCCGAAACAAACAGCACTTCTGTAATCCGTTTCCTGTCCTTCTTACATAAAAGAATGGCTTTCTCCCCTTTATGCTTTATAGTCATGAGTTCTTCATACCCCTTTCGGTTGATTTGCGGTACCACTTCGTTGTAGAAATTCAAAGTGGTGTTCAGCAAGGTATCCTGAACAGTAAGGACCCTCAGCGAGGTAATTCTGAAATCCGGATCCTTTTCCCCATCATTAAAAATTCCGGGCAGCGGGTTCGATACTTTCACGGTGAGAAAACCGTCTTTATCGGCATACCGATCAAAGAAACGGTCGAAGGAATGATTTTGTGCTGAAACTCCTATTATGGAAAACAGGCCTATCAGGCAGGTCAAAAATAATGTTTTCATAGTTATTGGGGCTTAAATTTATGAGAGATATACCCTGATGACGAATGAACATTGGTTTTATTAATAAACCCTGTAAAATAATATTCTTTTTGCCGAACAGGCAGGCATTAATAGGTTTGAAAGGAATATGAGGTATGATGGATACGCAGGTGGCGGAAACCGGGGTTTGTTTGTAATCGGCAGGCAAAAATTGGAATCTACTGGCTTGCTCCAGGTGTTTTTAAATCAAAATTAAAACCCGTTTTTGGAAGGAGTGATATATGAATTTTCTGAGTAAATGGGCTCTAAGCATTCATGCATTACGGGTAGAGGTTTTCAGGGTGCACTTCTTTGGAAATGATTAGTGGTATTGTTCCTCATTTAAACCAGATTGCTGAACCGGTAAGCACCCGACGGTGTATAGCATGCGGATGAAACTCTCTTATTCGGAATATTTCATATCCTTTGCGTCAATCTGGTAAATTCCCCGCCCCAGGGTAGCTATGATTAATTGCAGCTTTTCCGTACCAACTACAAACCGGACTTTCGTAACATAGGTTTCGGCACGGCTTGTATATTTCCCATAGGAATAAATGATGCTAACCTTACGGTCGTGACCTGAACAGGCAAATGCATTACCGTCGAGAAGATCAACCGTAGTCAGCCAGTTTTTGGAAACTTTTTGCTGCCATTTCAGTTTGATTTGCTTTAAGTCGGCAATATCCCATGCTTTTAATGTACCATCGTCGCTGCACGATAGCATAAGCGTCTTTCCCGGGTTGACCGACAGTTCCCTGATCCAGTTGTGATGTGCCTGCCAATGGTTTATTTCAGCCCCGGTAGCAGTATTCCATAAAAATATACACCCGTCGGCACTGCAGGAAGCAATAATGTTAGTATCCAGGAATTTAATATCTGTTACATCGCCTTTATGGCCTTTAAGTATATGCAGGGTTTTCCCGCTAAAGGTACTGGAAATGACGAGGTCGTTGCCGCTTGATCCGGAAACGATTAGACTATCGTCGGGGCTGAATTTTGCGCAGAGGATCATGCCTTCATGAACCTTCATTTTCCGAGAAGGCTGTCTGGAAACAACATTCCAGACTATGAGTGTACTGTCCTCGCCACCCGAAACTATATATTTCCCTGATTTGGAATAATCAATCGCCAATATCGGTTTTGTATGGACTTCGGGGAGAGTAGTTACAATTTCATGTTGCCTGATATTCCATACATCGATCCTGTTTCCGGCAGGAACAGCCAATAATTCGCCATTGCCGTTGAAACAGAAGTTGAAGACGCTTGCAGAGGGATTGCCAAAATAGTCTTGTGCAAACCCCGAATGTAAGGCGATTACTAGCAGGCATGCAGCTAAAATAAATTTTCTCATTGGATGTAAAAGCGTTTCTGCTTAAATATTTTGTATTGTATACCCGCCGTCAGAATGGATTCTTTGGAAAGGAATGGAGAACTCACATAAAAACCGGGATAATGGCTGAATGAAATGCCTGCTTCAAGGAAGAGATATATTTTGTCGCTGGCCATTAATGCAGCACCGGCTGAAATTTCGGCCGAGGGGGTAACAAACAGCATGTTTTTCTTTTCAATCTGTATCTGGGTCGAATAGGATGTGGATTCGTTATTGCCAACTTCGGAAAGGGTACTCTGTGATCCGTCATATGCCAGCCGTGCCAGGTTCAGATTGACATTAAGTCGGAGATAAGGCCCTAAACGGGAATGGCCGTACCTGATCAGGTTGAGCCTGTTGGTGATGCCAATATAGGCCGAATTCAGTTTTAGGTTCTGATAGATCGCTTTCAATCGTGCATTGGGCTGGTAGCGGTTGAAGCCTGCCACTATTCCCGGCTGATAGTAGAATGAACGCTGCGAATACAGGCATGCCACGGAAAGTCCATCGCCGCTCTGCAGATTGCCTAAAATGGATGGGAATAACAGTCCTTCGCTGCTACGGTATTCTTCAGGGATTTCACTGAAGTTCAGTGTTGACTTGAAGTTCAGCACTATATCGAGCTTGTTTTTTGACTGCCCCAGGGCCAGGCAGTGCAGCGCAAATAACAGAATTGTAAATAGGCCTCTTTGAGTTTTCATTCTGTTACCAGGTTATTGGTTTCGACACTATAAAGCGTTTGACCCTTATATGGTGACATCCTGATCATATCCTTGCAGTAAAAGGAAACTCCGGTATCGTAATATCCATTACCGTATCCATTGACACGGACAGATTCGATACGCAGGTAAACTGAATCGCAGGCAACGTCTTTCAAAAGTACTCTTCGTGCCGATCCATAAAATCCAGGTTCAGTATAGCATACAGCAAAGCAATTTTTCTTTTGTTGTCTGTCGGTTAAGGATTTATAGAATAAAATCCTTCGGGCCCATAATTCAGTGGCAGCCTGTGGCTCCTGTGGAATGTTTGAGGTGGCTATGACCAGGTCTTTTCCTGTATTTAATATCTGATAGTCCGGATTTATATCCTTTTTGCAGGAGTTGACAAACAGAATAATGAGTATTAAAAATATTTTCCAGTGCATGAAATATAGTTTAAATCGTTCTGGTTCCTGAATCAGGGAGCGAATTTAGGATAAAAGACCTTGTAAAACAATACAGGCTTGTTTTGTTCGGCAAATGGAGATTTCAGTTCCTTTGCGGCCTTCGACAGCACCCTTTTTTAAGGGCAAAATAAATACAGGGATGCAAATCAATTCCTGTCAGTACGTTTTGGCCATGACAAAATTCCGGCAGGCTTTTGTTCAGACTGCGATGAAATCGTAAAACGAAGCATCTGCTTTTCTTTATTTGGCACCGACAATGATTCGTGCTACCTCATCTCTCATTTCCTTAAATACCGGGCGCAAGGGGCTATTTCCATCAGTGCCATAGTTTACTATCATCGACATGATGGCGTGGTGTTCGGGGAAATAGAACAGATCGGCGCTGTAGCTCAGGTCGCGGCCGCGGTGACCCCAGGCAAAATCCCGGCTTGGGTCGCCTATATCGATAAAGTCTTTAAAGCAGGAAACTCCTAAATGCTTACGCGATTCAACGGTAGGGTGGAAAACCAGCATCTGGTCGAGAGAGGCCTGGGTGAGAAGTGTCTTTTTTACAAATAAAGCATCCATAAACATATACATATCCCACACCGTGCTGTAAACGCCTCCATAGCCATTACCGCTGCCGGTATTCCAGTTGGTCAGGTTTTCAAGTCTGCCGTCATTATACAGGTCGTAATATCCCTGGGCGATCTTTCCCTGGGGCAGGGGGTCGTCGTAAAACGAATAGGTATCACTTAATCCCAGCGGGTCAATAAGTTCTTCGTGCAGAATTTTGCTGCACGATTTTTGAGTGGCCGCTTCAACCACCATTTTCAATAAAACATAATTTGTATTGCTGTAACCCGCTGTATCAGTCGGCTGAAAAGCAAAAAGGGCCTTTTTACCGTATACATATTTCAATAATTCGTCCGATGTCCAGTGTTTTGCAGGGTTGTTAAGCACCTGCAGGTAAAATCCCTGGTCGTCGATTACATCGTAAATGCCGGTGGTGTGATTCATTAGGTTACGCACCTTCAGGGGCTCGTTGCCATTCGATATTTTATCCAGTTTATCCTTTGGGATATATTTGCTGATGGGATCATCGAGCGAAAGCAAACCTTTTTCCTGCAGCCGCAGCGTTGCCACGCCCAGCATAAACTTGGTGATGCTGGCGATTTTTGATATATGGCAGGGCTGAAGTTTGATGCCTTCCTTAATATCGGCCATACCTGCGGAACCTATGTAAAATCCGTTATCGTCCTTTACCAGCAGTATAATCCCCGGCAAACCTTGTTTCACGTATTTTTCGATCAGGGCCTGGTATTGATCGCTGTGGGGATTAACCTGATAAGCCGTTTTATCCTCCAGAGGGCAGGTTAAGAGGGCGGGCCTGGTGATATCCGCTTTTTTGCAGGATGGGCTGATGAGGATGATGAGCATCAGCGATAGCAGTACAGGGTATATATGTCGCATAAGGTTTCGGGATTAGGGTTTGGTTAAAATGATGTCTGTTTACCTGAGGCAAAACTGCATTCCCAGTGAGAGGCTTCCGTTGGGCAGAAGCGTGACATAGCTTTTCACGAACGGCATCTGGAGCCGTATGTCGTAATTCAGGAATACCCGTCGGATTCTCTTTTCGTCGCCGAAGTTATATCCGCATCCAAGGCCTGATCCGGCAATAAACTGTGGTTTCCCGAAGCCTTTCTTTTCCTTGTAGGTTCCATCCGATTGCAGCACGGCCCGGTCGGTGAGCAGGAAGGCATGCATGTAGCCGGCCTGCAGATATCCTTCAGCCGAAAACTTTTTCAGTTTCCACCGGTATCCGGCCTGGGTATTCAGAAGGATAGCCTGGTAAACAAATCTATGATACATATAGCTTATACCCGCATTCTGAAACCATTTATGCTTTGCCGTTTCCGCCCATCCGAATTCATACGCTGCAGTAAGCCCGGGATGAATGGGCTGATTGAAAGTAGCTGTGAGCGATGCCGGAGGCAACATGGTAGCATTGTTAAAAATGCTTAGGGCAAAGGGCTTCGACTTCCACGACTGAGCCATCATCAGCACTGGCAAGGCCAGAAGGAATAAGGTTATAGCTTTTTTCATGTACAAGCCTTTTTGAATTTATCAATAACAAATGTAATGAATTCTATATGAATGACGGTTAGTTAAAATGCTTCAATCTTTAAAGTAATTCAGGAAAACTTCATTAAGGCAGCGTAAAGCAATGCAATAAGCCTTTCGAACTCTGCAGCAGAGGCACTATTAGAGTGACTTCTTTTCGGGGTTCTGCATATCCCTTTGCGACAATGCGTTTACTATATAGCATCCCCTTTACCTAAACATTGGAACTCAATCCATCAATCCCATCAATCCTCCTCTCACCACTCTGCTCTCATTACTCAATTCTCACCACTCGCCACTCACCACTGAATTCTCATCTCTCATCACTGTTCACTTTCATCCAACTAATATTATCGACCTGATTATGTGCAATATACTACAGGCTTTTTCAAACACTTCCAGCCTTTTTCTCAGTCCGGTTAATCCCATTTAGCGCGATAATGACTGTGTTGGCCTTTTCACTTTTCTCTCTGAGTTGACAAGATACCCCAAACCTCCCGATAAATCGGGACAAGCTCTAAAGGGGCTTATTGAAGACAAGCATTTATTTGCTTTCATGTCTGCTACCTATCGGGATTACCACTCACCTCTCTCTTCCTATAGCCAGGAAAATTGAAACTTTGAGGAAAAGGGTAACCTCCATCCCGATAGCTATCGGGACCGAAGGGGCTAACGTAGACAAGCATTATTACTTACTACCCATTACTCCCCGTTCACTTTCATCTAACTAAAATTACCGGACTGATTATGAACCATATACAAAGGACTTATTTTAACATTTCCAGCCTTTTTCACCCTTAAGTTAGTTTCAATTAGCGCGATAATGACCGTGTTGTCCTTTTCACTTTTCACCATCCCCATCCCCATCCACAACCCATTACCCATCACTCATCACTCATCACTTTTCACTTTTCACTTTTCACTATTCACTTTTCATTTTTCATTTTTCACTATTCCCCCACCTCCAGCGTTACCTTCTCCACCTTCCGCAGGTCCTTTTCATAATAGAACGATCCGGCAAAGAACATAGCTGATGCAAATATCAGGGCTATAGGCAGAAATGTAAAAGCGGTTTGTATATTGGTAGCATCGGAAATAGCGCCCATGACAATGGGGCCTAAGGAAGCACCTAAAAGATTCTGAATCACCACGGCAATGGCATACGACATGGCTCTTAATCCGGCATGTACCACATCCTGGGTCACTGCTGCTGTGGCGGCGATAAAAGCGGTGATGGAGATACCCATGGACAATAAGAGCAGGTATTGGATTTGCCCGTCAAAAATGCTGAATGCCAGGAACATCAGCGCTGCCGATAGGAGGGAGGTTAAGGCAGGCACCAGCAGTCGGGCTTTGATTTGTTTCTTTCGCCACCTGTCGGTGATATAGCCTCCCAGGGGAGCGCCTATAATGGCAAAAAGCATGACCGCGCTGGCTTTAACCCCGGCATTCTTTTCAAGTACGCCCTGCACGCGGTGGAAATAGGTTGGCAGCCAGGTGAGCAGGGAGGTAGTGGTAAAAACAACGCCAGCCATTCCGAAATAGGTAAAAATCAGAGAGGGCTTCGCGAGAAATTCTTTAAGCATATCGCCGACTGACATTCTTACTTTCTTTCGTTCGGCCAGTTTAACCCAGTTGGGATCTGTTTTCTCCAGTCCGATGGTCTTGTAATCCTTAACAAAGAAGAAAAGTATGGCGATGATCATGCCGGGGACAGCCACAATTCCAAGTGCACTCCTCCATCCCCAGTGAGCGGCTATGAGTCCTCCTACCGCCACTCCTATGGCGCTGCCAAGCGGAATGGATGCATTCCATAATCCCATCATCCAGGCTCTTTTCTCCTGCGGGTACAATGCCGACATCATGGCTGAACCACCGGGGGCATATCCGGCTTCGCCCACTCCAATAAAGGTTCGGGCCGTGAACAATTGCCTGAATGTTTTTGAGAAGGCACCCATGCCGGTGGCTATGCTCCACAATACGGCCATCATGCCAATGGTTTTATTGCGGCTCCACCTGTCGACCATGATGGAAACAGGGAAGGTGAACAGCACTATCGACCAGTAAACGGCCGAAACCAGCATGCCGCATTGTGTATCGCTAAGGTTCCAGTCGACTTTCAGAAAAGGGAACAAGGAAGTGATCACCAGCCTGTCGACATAATCGAACATATAAAGCAGAAACAGCAGGATGAAAATATAATTGGTATATCGTTTAGTAAACAGATAGCCTTCGGGTTTAATCTGATTCTTCATATTTCTGCGATTTGGTTGCACCTGACCTTTAGTGGCGTTGATGGAGTTTCGTTTACAAATATAATCAGATTTTTTATTTTTCTCCCGGCTTGATTTTCATTCTTTGGAACTGCGGAGTGAGTTGCTGTTGCTGAAATACTATTTTTTTATTATCGGTATCCGGTAAAAATCTA